>DATKFU010000159.1:0-56063 GCA_035511215.1 Bryobacteraceae bacterium
ACCACACGTTTGGGTTTGCGCTGTTTGGCAAGCGACTTGCGCTTCTGCTCCAACGCCTTCACCAGATCGGCGATCGTATTCCGCTCCAAGTAATCTATGATACGCGAGCGGAGAGCCACCCAGCTATCGTGCATGGAACAGGGCATCTCATCGGAGCACTCCGACAGGCCGCTGGCGCAGGCCGTGTATTGCGACATTCCGTCCAGTGCTTCGACAATGTCCCAAAGCTTCACATCCTCTGGCGGCACGCGCAGGGCGAAGCCGCCGGTGGGACCCTTGCTTGAGCGCAACAATCCCTTGCGGGCAAGCTGCTGGAGAATTTTGGCCAGGAAGTGCGCCGGAATGTCCTCCTGCTCTGCGATGTTCTTGACCATCGCATACTTGCCGTCCGGCACTTGTGCCAAATGCACGAAAGCCCTGATGGCGTATTCTGCGGACCGAGAGTAGATCATCCTTGAAATGCCTCCAATTCGGAGTTATCCACATCGTTATCTTAAACTTATATTCGCCCCGATGCAACATCGCGGGCGGCGCGCACCATTTCGACCAATACTGTACGCACTTCCGCGTTGTTGCGCGCTTCCCGCGGAAAGGCGATACGCGCGCCGTACAACCGTTCGCCGCTGCGCAGGCGCAGGTGGAATCCCAGACGGTCCACTGCCGTCATGGCGGCGGTTTCCGCGGCCGTTTCCCCCGACGCACGCGCCAGCAGCACGAGGGCTTCACTATGGTCCGCGTTCATATGCTGTAGAATTCCCGCGGCATCGCCGGCGAGCGGGTCCGGCTGGCTGCTGGCATACTCATCGGCCGAAACCCAGCCCATTACGCCGAATCCGCCGATAAAGTAGACGTCGGCCGGTTGCATGCGATAGAAACCAAAATCGTTAAAGTCCACCCAATAACGGGCATTCGCGTGGCGGCCGAGGTACAGTTCACGCACCGCGGCGCTTTCCGCCGCGGGGACCGGCAATACCTCGCCGACCAGGGTGATGCGGGCGGCGCCCAAGGGGTCGTCCCCGCCTTCCTCGGCGACCAACAAGCTGGCGCGCGCATCCGCCGCCAGGTTTTGGGTATGCATGGCCATGCTGCTGATCAGGAACACTGGACGGCCCTGTTGGTCGGCACCATAGGGCATCACGGAGCCGAAGGGGAATCCGGGCTGTTTGCGCGAGTGGGTGGAGAGCGTCCCGATGCGCCCAAGCTGGATCAGGGTGCGGCCGCGCTCCGCCAGCGTGGGTTCCGGAACCGGGGCGCGTTCAGAAGCCGGAGGAGCGGCATGCTGCCGGGTAGACGCCATAGATCAGATTTTTCCCTCCCCTTATATTATTTAGCACACCCGGCCGCTCCGCGACTACTTCACTTGCACCAGACAGTTTTGATGTTGACAAATTCGCGAATGCCGAATGCACCCAGTTCGCGGCCGTAGCCGGAGCGTTTCACACCGCCGAAGGGCAGCCGGGGATCGGATGCCACCATGCTGTTCACGAAAACCGCTCCCGCCTCGATTTCGTCGACGAACCGCGACTGTTCGGCGGCGTCGCGCGTCCACACGCTCGCTCCCAGTCCGAACGGCGAATCGTTCGCCAATTCGATGGCTTCAGCGGCGTCCCTCACGCGGAACAGCATGGCCACCGGTCCAAACAGCTCCTCGCGAAAGACGTCCGACCGGCGCGGCAGGCCGGCCAGCACCGTCGGCTCGTAAAAGTAGCCTGGACCGTCGATCATGCGCCCGCCCAGCAGCAGGCGCGCTCCGGAGGCCACGGCGCGCTTCACCTGCGCGTGCAGCTCCTGGCGGATGGCAGCGGTCGCCAGCGGACCCACGTCCGTATCGGGCGCCATCGGATCGCCGACTTCCAACGCCTGCATGGATTCGACGAAGCGACGCTCGAAACCGTCGTAAATGCCATCGGCGACGATGAAGCGCTTGGCCGCGATGCAGGACTGTCCGTTGTTGATAGTGCGCGCCTTCACGGCCGTCGAAACGGCCTCGTCGGGATCGGCGCTGGGCATCACGATAAAGGGATCGCTACCGCCCAGTTCCAGGACGGTCTTTTTGATGCGATCGCCGCACAGGGCGGCCACCGAGCGGCCGGCCGGCTCGCTGCCAGTGAGGGTGGCGGCGGCCACGCGATCGTCCGCCAGCACGGACGCGGTCTGGTCCGCACCGATGAGCAGCGCCTGAAACGCGCCAACGGGGAAGCCTGCGCGGCGCAGGATGTCTTCGATGGCCAGGGCGCATTGCGGCACGTTCGAAGAGTGCTTCAGAAGGCCGACGTTGCCGGCCATCAGCGCGGGCGCCGCGAAACGGAAAACCTGCCAAAAGGGAAAGTTCCAGGGCATTACAGCCAGCACGGGGCCGATGGGCTGGTAGCGCACGAAGCTGCGCGAGGCAGCCGTCGCGATAACCTCGTCGGCCAGGTGGCGCTCTCCGTTTTCCGCGTAATAACGGCAGGCCCAGGCGCACTTCTCCGCCTCGGCGACCGCGGATTTCTGTGTCTTGCCCATCTCAACGGTCATGATGCGGCCGAGTTCCTGCTTCGATTCGTCGAGAATGCGGGCGGCGTTGTTCAACCATTGGGCGCGCTGGGCGAAGGAAGTCTTGCGATAACCCTGAAATGTGCCGAAGGCGTGCGCCAGTTTTTGCTCCAGCGCCGTGGATGAAAGCGGCTCGAAGACCCGCAGCGTCTCGCCGGTGGCCGGGTTGATTGAGGCAATAGCCATACAACGATTATGCCGCGCGGCGGCGCGAGCAGTACGGATCAGGCTGGCACGGCCGAGGGCTATGCCGGGCTCATGCCGACTCCAGGCTCGCGATCTGCCCGGCGATCCGGCTTTGCACTTGTTCTTCCGGGAACGTATAAGGATTCCACGGATTGGCCGGCAATTGGGAAGCGACCTCGCTAGGCGACGGCGTTTGCGCCAGCACCACGGCCGGGAAGCCCAGGGCGTCGGCGAGAAGGCAAGCGGTGTGCGTAAGCGAGACCAGATCCTGCTTCGCCGCCGGCATTTCGCCATGATGGCAGCCAGCCACTCTGGAATACTCGGATGGGAAGCCCCAGCGCTGGGTGAGGAACAAGCCGGCCTGGCAGTGATCCATATCGAAGAGACGGCGCTCGGACTCCAGGCAATCGGCCACGGTGTTGTGCCGGGCCGCGAAGACCGGCGCATACCGCTCGCCGTAGGCCCGCAACAATCCCAGCCGCCCCACGTCGTGGATCAGACCAGCCATATACGCGCGGTCTTTGGCGATCTCGTATTGCGGCGCTAATTCCTCGGCCAATAGCGCCGCCGCCATGCTGTGCTGCCAGCACGCTTGTATGATGGTAGCGTTCGCGGGACGACCGGTGAACGACCGCAAGGCCACAGTCAGCGTCAGCGATCTGGTCCGTTCGAAGCCCAGCACCAGAATCGCCCGCGCCAGATTGTCGACGAAGTGCGGCGCGCCGTAGAACGCCGAATTGGCGACGGCCAGCACTTCCGCGCTCAGCGCCGGATCGGACCGCAGCAGGTTCGCGATGCCGCGAACCTCCGCCTCCTCATTCGCGAGGAGCTTCAACATTTTCAGAGCCACGGACCGAAAGACCGGCAGTTGACACAGGCCATCCCGGGCCTGGACAGGCGGGGGTACGGCGATCAGGCCGCTGTCCGGAGTTTGCATTATGCATCCCACAAGCATCTATCGGCAGGACGCGACGCAACTTCACGGTGTAGCCGCTCGATGCGGGCTGGCGGGGATTACCACCGTTGCAAGGGCAGCTATAGCCATTGACAATGCATCCAGCGTGGCTATAATAGATTCATGGTGCAAACCCCACCGCCGCCGGATGCGTTCCTGCCTCTCCCGCCGGCAACCTTTCACATTTTGCTGGCCGTAGCGGAAGAGGACCGGCACGGCTATGCCATTACTCAGGACGTGGCCGCGCGCACCGGCGGCGAGCTCAAGCTCAGCGCCGGCACGCTTTACCGCTCGATCCAGCGCATGCTCGAACAAGGATTGATCGCGGAGACTCAGGATCGTCCCGCTCCGGAACTGGACGACGAGCGCCGCCGGTATTACCGGATCACGCCCTTCGGCGCAGACGTGGCGCGGGCCGAGGCTCGCCGCCTCACACAGCTTGTGCGCATGGCGCGCGATCGGGGATTCGTGGCGGGCAGGGCATGATGCGCGTCTACGATCTGCTGTTGAGGCTCTATCCGGCATCGTTCCGCGCGGAGTACGGAGAAGAGATGTCCGCGATCTGGGCGCGCCGCAGACGCGATGCCTCGGGGTTGGCTGGGGTGGCAGCTCTGTGGATCGCGACGGTGTTCGAGGTACTGTTCAATGCCGCCGCGGCGCACTGGGACATCCTGCGGCAGGATTTGCGCTATACGGCGCGCACGCTGGCCGGCTCTCCCGGATTCGCGCTCACCGCCATTCTGGTGCTGGCGTTGGGTGTCGGCGCGAATACCGCGGCATTTTCGGTGACGGATTTCGTGCTGATCCGGCCGCTGCCTTTTCACCAGGCGGACCGTCTGGTGAAGCTATGGGAGAAGCTGTCCGGTTACAGCAAGATGGAGCTGTCGCCCGCCAACTACGTCGATTGGAAGCACATGAGCAAGTCCTTCGATGGCATGGGCGCCTTTTGGGATACGTCGGTAAACCTGGTGGGGCAGGGCGACCCCGAACGGATCGAGGCAGCAGCCGTCACCGCCGATGTGTTTCCGGTGCTGCGAGTGCAGCCCGCGATGGGGCGTCTGTTCACGGCGGCGGACGATCGCGAGGGCGCGCCCGGCACCCTGCTGCTGAGCTACCCGTTGTGGCAGGCGGTATTCGGGGGCGACGCCGGGGTGATCGGGCGGCGGGTGAACCTGGACAACGAGCCGTTCGTGGTGATCGGCGTCATGCCACGCGATTTTCATTTCCCCAGCCGCAACGCCGAACTATGGACGCCGATGCGATTCCAGGAGCACAGCGACGATTTCCGGGACCGCACCAATAACTACCTGGAAGTCGTGGCGCGGCTGAAACCGGGCGTTTCGCTGGACCAGGCCAGGGCGGAGATGGGCGTGGTAGCAGCCCAACTGGAGCGGCAATTTCCGAAAGAGAACGAGCAGACTACGGCTTCGGTCAACCTGCTGCGCGACGAGTTGTCGCAGCAGTCGCGCCTGCTGCTGATGGCACTGAGCGGCGCGGCGATTTGCGTGCTGCTGATCGCCTGCGCGAACCTGGCGAATCTGCTGTTGGCGCGCGGGCTGGCCCGCCAGAGGGAACTCGCGGTGCGGGCCGCCATGGGCGCGGGCCGCGAGCGGCTGGTGCGCCAGTTGATCACCGAGAGCCTGGTGCTGGCGTTGGCCGGAGGCGCGCTGGGCGTGCTGGTGGCTGCGGCCGCCGTGCCTTTGCTGGCCAGGCTGGTGCCCGCGTCGCTGCCCATCGCGCAGTCGCCATCCATCGATCTGCGGGTGCTGGTCTTTGCCGGGGTGATATCCGGCCTCACCGGGATCGGCTTTGGCGTCTTTCCGGCGCTGCGAGCCTCCAGCCAATCCGGCTTGGGCGCGCTGCGGGAAGGGGCGCGCACGGGCGGAGGACGCAAGGAACGGTTCCGCTCGGTGCTGGTCATTGTCGAAGTGACCGCTTCCGTGGTTCTGCTGGTTTCGGCAGGCTTGCTGGTGCGGGCGCTGTGGCGGATCGAGGCCACCGATCCTGGCTTCCGCACGGGCGGCGTATTGACTTTGCGGACGGCGCTGCCGATGCCCAAGTACGATGAAACTGCGCGGCGCGCGGGATTCTACACGCGGGTAATCGCAGCAGTCGAGGCTCTGCCGGGCGTCTCCAGCGCGGCTTACATCAGCTTCCTGCCGATGACGATGCGCGGCGGAATCTGGCCGATTGCCGTGGATGGCAAGCCGGTTGAGGTTCAAAGATCGGGGTCGCACACGGCCAGCCTGCGGTTCGTCACGCCCGGGCTCTTCGCCACCTTGGGGATTCCGCTGCAGCGCGGGCGGGACGTCGGCGAATCGGACACGGTCGACGCTCCATTCGCGGCGGTGGTCAGCGAATCGTTTGTGCGCCGCTATTGGCCGGGCCAAGATCCGCTGGGCCGGCATTTCAAGGTGGCATTTCACGACCGGACCGTGGTGGGGATGGTCGGCGATATACGGGTGCGCGGTCTGGAGCAGAACAGCGAGCCGCAGGTCTATCTTCCGTACCGGCAGGTGCAGGACGGGTGGTTAACGGGCTACGTGCCGAAGGATCTGGTCATCCACTCGGCCACTGGGCCGGGTACACTATTGCCGGCGGTGCGCCAGATTATCCGGAGCGCGGATTCCGAGCAGCCGGTCTCGGACGTGCGCACCATGGCGGACATCGTGGAGGCGGAAACTGCGTCGCGATCGGTGCAGGTGCGGGTGCTGGGAGCCTTCGCGGCGATCGCGTTTCTACTGGCGGGCGTGGGCATTCATGGGTTGCTGTCGTTTGCAGTGTCGCGGCGGACGCAGGAGATCGGCGTGCGTATTGCGCTGGGCGCGCAGCCGGGGGAGATCGTCAAGATGATCGTGCGGCAGGGCGCCGTGCTGGCGGGCGTAGGGGTAATGCCGGGGATCGTGCTGGCTTATGCGGCGGGGCGGGCGATGGAAGGCCTGCTGGCGGGGGCGCGGCCAGGGGACGCACTTACCTTCGCGAGCGCCATCGGGCTTTGCGTGTTGATGACCGTGCTGGGAAGCCTGGTGCCTGCGCTGCGGGCGGTGCGCATCGACCCGATTTCGGCGATCCGGTCGGACTGATGGGGTGAGGTTCACGCCGCTTCCGGCGCCTTATTCCACCCGCAACGCCATCATGGGATCAATCCGAGAAGCTCTCCGCGCCGGCAAGTAGCCCGCCAGTCCTGCTACAACCAGCATCACCGCCGCTGCCGCCAGGAAAGTGTAGGGGTCCCCGTAGGTCACGCCGAACAGCAACCCGCTGATCGCATGCGCCGCCACCGTCGCCGCCACCGTTCCAATCGCCAGCCCGATCGCTGACCGTCCCAGTGTCTCGATCACGATCTGCCGCTGCACTCGCGCCCCCTGGGCGCCCAGCGCCATGCGAATACCGATTTCCTGCGTTCGCCGCGTCACCGAGTAGGAGACTACGCCGTAGATTCCGAGCGACACCAGCACCAGGGCGAACGTGGCGAAACCGGTCAGCAGCAGCACAATGAATCGCCGCGGAGAGATAGCGTGGTCGACCAAGCGTGTCAGCGGCCGCATGCTCCCCTTGGGCAAGCTTGGGATCAGCGGGCGTAGCGCTGCCTCCACACGTTCGGAAAGCACCGGCAGCGGCAGCGTGGATCGTACCACCACATCGACCGACCCCCAGTCCTGGCATTGCCGGATGGGCATGTACATTTCGGAGCCCGAGCTCTCTTCGAGCGCCACGTGACGCACATCTCCCACCACGCCCACCACCTGCCGGTCTCCGTCCACGCAATCCCCGACAATCGACTTGCCGATGGGGTCTTGGCCAGGCCACAGCCGCCGTGCCAGCGTCTCGTTGATCATCATGACAGGTGTCGCGCCGGTCACCGTATCCCGCTCCGTAAAATCGCGGCCCTTCTTCAGAGTCATGCCCATGGCCTTCACATAGCCGTCGCTGACCACGCGCACGAATGCGGAAGGATACTCACCGTCCTTGTAAGTCTGGCCCTTCGCTCCCGCGCCCCACGCGCGGTTGTGGCCGAGGGGCAAGACGTCCGTCAAACCGGCATCCTGCACGCCGGAGATCGCTCTCACGCTCTGCAACAATGCGTCATAGTAAGCATTCTGCTGGGCTTGCGTCTTGTACTGTGGGCCTGGATCGACGCGCCACGCCGCCGCGTTCTCGGGCCGGAATCCGGGATCCACCTCCAGCACGCGCACTAGGCTCCTTATCAACAGTCCCGCGCCCACCAGCAGCACGCACGCGAAGGCGATCTCGGAAACAACCAGCGCCGCCCGCGCCCACATGTGTCCCTTGCTTCCGCTGGCTCCGCGCTGGCTAAGAGAGGCGCTGAGCGAAACCACAGCCGTCTGCAAGGCCGGCGCAATACCCAGCAGCAGGCCCGTCGCCAGAGCCGCCAGCACCGTGAAACCCAATACCACTGCGTTTACCCGCACGCTGCTCAACAGCGGAATGTTGAACGCGTCGAGGTGTGCCACCGCGCGCGTAGCTGCAATAGCCAGCGCGAGACCCAAAGCCGCCCCAGCCCCAGTTAACACCAGGCTCTCGGTCAGCAATTGACGAACCAGCCGCTGCCTGCCCGCCCCGAGCGCCAAGCGGATCGCGACTTCCTTGTGCCGCGTGGCCGCGCGCGCCAGCAACAGATTGGAGAGGTTCGCGCACACAATCAACATCACCACCCCCACCGCGCAAGCCAGCACCGCCAGCGCCGGCCGCGTTCGTCCGCTCACATGCTCCGGCAGGAAAGTCAATTTAGGGTCCAGTCCATTGCTGCGCGGGTTCTCCCTGGTGATCTGTGCTCCCAGAACATTCGCTTCCGCCTGCGCCGGTCCAATCCGTGCCCCCGGTTTCAGCCGTCCCACCACCGCCAGCGTATTTCCCCACTGGTCGGTTTCCTTGGTCAGCGGAAAAGGAGAGAACAGATCGATATGCGTGCCGGGCGCAAAAATCGCCGCAAAGTCAACCGATGCGGGCAGCACTCCGACCACGGTTGCGTCCGCATCGTCCAGCCGGATCGATTTGCCCGCAATGTCCGGATCGGATCCAAAGCGCCGCTGCCACAATCCGTGACTGAGCATCACCACATGCGGACCATTCCATTTGCACTCCTCCGCGCTAAATTGTCTTCCCACTTGCGGCTGCACGCCCAGCAGCGGAAAGAAGTTCTGCGATACCGGCACGGTGCTCAGCCGCTCGGGTTCGCCGTTTCCGGTCAGCTTGCTGTCGCCCACTCCGTAGAAAGCGAAGTACCCGGCGACATCCGCGAACGACGTATTTCGCTGCCGAAAATCGAGAAGCCGCCCCACTTGTAACGTAGCGCCCGACAAATCGCCGTCGATCTTCGTCCGATTCGCGATCCACACCAGGCGGCCGGGATCCTTGAACGGCAGCGGCTTCACCAGGAGCGCGTCCAATACGCTGAATACGGTCGAGCTAGCGCCAATCCCCAGCGCGATAATCAGAATCGCAAACGCGGCGAATCCCCTATCCTTCCGCAACGTGCGCATGGTGTAGCGCAAGTCTTGCATTACGCTCTCCATCGCCGGCAGCCCGCGCGCGTCTCGCTGTTCTTCTTTGGTTTGTTCCAGTCCGCCCAATGCAGTCACCGCTTTCCGCCGCGCTTGTTGCGCTGGCATGCCTTATCTATTCTACCTTTGCACGGTCCAGCGTCTCCGGGTCAGCCTCGCCCACACCTACGTGTGGCCTCACCACACGGCTATAAGACGGATCGGCCTGCCTACGGTTAGGTTATCCTGCTGATCATCACCGCGAACCTCTCCCGGGTTAGAACTCCAGGTTCGAGATGGAGGGGAACAACGAGGCGAGCAAGCCAACGATGGGCAAGGCGCCATATTGGGCAAGCTTGAGGTAGGACGTGGCGTTCAGTTCGCCCGGTTTCGTGCCCGCGACGCGGCTTAGGATTTTAGGCGCCAGCCGGCTTCTGCGGGTTCCGCGACTTTGAAATGGCGGGCGTTTCCGGTGTCTCCGGCTGCAGGTAAGTAGTGAGGTGTTCCTCTAGCATTGCGAACGCCGTCTCGGGATCGTCCGCGTAACGGAAGAGATCCAGGTCCGCCGCGCTGATGGTGCCATGCCGCACCAGCGCATCGAAATCGATAACCTCCTTCCAATAGCTAGACCCGTACAGCACAATCGCGATTTTCTTGGCCAGCTTTTGGGTTTGGGATAGGGTGAGCACTTCCATCATTTCATCGAGCGTGCCGAATCCCCCCGGAAACACGATCAAGGCCTTAGCCAGGTACGCGAACCATAGCTTGCGCATGAAGAAGTAGTGGAACTCGAAGGTCAGCGACGGGGTGATGTACGGATTGGGGAACTGCTCGAACGGCAAGCCGATATTCAAGCCGATGGTCTTGCCTCCGGCATCGGCCGCGCCGCGATTTGCCGCTTCCATAATCCCCGGCCCGCCGCCGGAACAAACTACGAAGCGGTGCGTGCCGTTGTCGGTAAACTGCGCGGCCCACTCGGTGACCATGCGGGCCAGCGTGCGCGCTTCGTGGTAATAGCGCGCCAGGGGGCCGTCGTCGCGCACGCGGGCGGAGCCGAAGAACACCACCGTGTCGCGGATCTTTTCGCGGCGGAAGATCGCCAGCGGCTCCAGATACTCGGCCAGCAGCCGAATGGCGCGCGCATCCGGGCTATTCAGAAAATCCTGATCCAGGTAGGCGACCGGCTTGCGGCCGTCGGGGGGCTTATTGTTTGCCATTTTCCAATTGCTCGATTCGTTTTTTCAGTTCGCGCACGTTCTTCAATAGCTCCGGCAGCTTGGGAAACGCGGTGATGGCGCGCAACCATTCGTTGGCGGCGAATGCCGGAGAACCGGAGACGCGCGCGCCGGCGGGCACGTCGCCGCCGATGCCGCTCTGCGCGTATACGATGGCGTCGTCGTGAATGGTGAGATGGCCGGACACGCCCACCTGTCCCGCCAGAAGCACGTTGCGCTCCAGAACGGAACTGCCGGCCAGGCCGGTCTGCGCACAAACGATGTTGTTCTCGCCGACCACGCAGGCGTGCCCGATCTGCACCAGGCTGTCGATCTTGGCGCCGCGCTTGACGCGCGTCTCGCCGACCGTGGCGCGGTCCACCGAAGTCAGACTTTGCACTTCCACATCGTCTTCGATCACGGTTACGCCGGATTGCACGATCTTGTAATGCGTGCCGTCGGCGCGCTTGGCAAATCCGAAGCCATCGCCGCCGACGACCACGCCATTCTGCAAAATCACCCGGTCGCCGATTCGGCAGAATTCGCGTACGACGGCATGGGAATGGGCCAGGAAATCGTCGCCGATGCGGGCGCCTTCGTAAATGACGGCATGCGGATGCAGCACGGCATTGCGCCCAATGCGTACGCGCTCGCCCACCACGGCGAAGGGCCCGATTGAGGCGCCCTCGCCAATAGTGGCCGAATCGGCGACGAACGCCAGGCGGTGAACGCCCAGCGTGGGCCGCGGCGGCTGGTAGAAAAGCTCCAGCGCGCGGGCAAAATCCAGGTAGGGATTGCCCGATACCAGACGTGCCAGCCCAGGGGGGCCGCTTACATCGCGCTCCGGTTCGGATAGCAGGATGGCGCCCGCGCGGGTGTGTTTGACCTTGTGCGCGTACTTGGGATTCGCCAGAAAGGTCAACTCGCCCCGAGCGGCGTGTTCCATGCCAGCGGCTCCCGTGATTTCGATCTCACCGTCGCCCGATAGTTCGCAATTCAGCCGGGCGGCGATTTCGCGCAGTTTCATGGGCCAAGCTACAGGTTAGCCTAATTCGTCGGAACAGCGGCCAGGCGCGCTGCGCTTGCCGTGGCTGGCGCCCGGTAGCCGGTTACTGCGAAAGGCGCAGAATCTCGGATGCGACTTGCTGGAAGACGCCGCCGAGATCCGTGGCGGTCGGAGAGTAAAAGTACTCTCCCGCCGGCTGGGCGGAATTGTAGATGGGACTTCTGGGATCGTTCGAGACGCGCTCCATAAAGGTCGCATCGATAGGCTGCGAGGTAGTGCCGCCCAGCCCGATGGCGTAGATGACGGGGATCAGGTTGGCGTCGTTCCGGATGGTGGTGGCCTGATTGTCGGCGGCATTTACGGATGCGCTCACCACGGCGGTCGGAGTATCCACGCGGATATGGCCCACATACGGATTTCCGGTGGGATACAGATCGCTCGCGGCGAACGGCAGATAGCCGGTGGTGGCATTTTGGTATAGGTCCGTGGCGGGAATATAGGCGAGATCTTTGCGCACGGCGCCCTGGTTTGACGCCATGGCGCAACCCGTGAGTCCGGTGGCCACCTGTTCACTGGTAGTACTGTCGGAACTGCTGGTGATCGCAAACAGACCTTCCGTGTCCCCTGTGGGAACGGGAGGGCCCGAATAACCGCTCTGCGGCCACCAGGCGATTTCGCCCTGCAGGGTACCGGTGCTGTGGCAACTGCTGGCAGGCGTGCTTACCAAATTCGCAGTGTTATTCGGATAGGCATCGTAGCGGGTGTCCGCTTGGGTCTTCACCTGGAAGTTGTCGGAAATTCCGTTTGGCTGGCCGTCGGTAAAGAAAACGATCACATTGAGGGCGCCCGGCTCATTGATGGCCTGTAACTGTGTATACGCCTGATTCAGGGCCCCTGCCGTTCCGGTGTCGCCGAAACACTTGATTGCGCCGATCACCGTCGGGAGAGAGGGGACATTGGAATCGAAGTTTATGTTGGGCGCAAACGACAGATTGTACCCGTCAATGAACGTAACCAGCCCAATCTCATCTCTTCCGTTGGAGAAATAGGCCACAAAGTTCTGCGCGGCGGAGGTCATCGTGCCGCAGACACCAGCGTCCTCCATGGAACCGGAGCGATCGACCACGATGATCATGACCACATCCCGCCGGGAGGTCTGCCCCTGGGCGGCAACCGTGGATCCAGTTTGGCCGAGGAGCCGCATGAACGTGAGCGGGACGGTCACGCTGGCTTGCATCGTCACGGTGCGCGTCTTATACGCGGTCTGGGCCACGACCGTACTGTACGACAGGTTGGTGGTGTTCCAATACCCGGTTGGGAAATTGGCGCCGAAGAAGGATTGGGCGGTTGCGGTGGCGCTGGCTGTTTGGCTGGTGATGTCCGAGCCGACGCTGAGCGAGCGGGCCGCGGCCAATGTGGCAGCATCCACGGCCGCCGACAGTTTGGCCTGCACCAGATAGAGAATGCTGCCGTCAATCGCCAGGCCCACCAGTGGCAGCATGACGACCGCCACCATCATGGATAGCATGATGACCACCATGCCCCGCCGTTTATCAGAAGATCTTCCGCTCATAAACTCCCGCTCCGCTCATGTAATTTCCCCACGCAAAATCCGGCGAACTGAAGTAAGTCTCGGTCAGGTAGGCTACCTGGCCTCCCGTCAAGGAGATCACACTGCCGAAGCCGACGGCACGGTCCGCCGTGTTGGTCAGATAGTCCGAGGCCAGGATATCCCCGTAGGCGCCGATAATGCCGGCGGGGGGAGTTCCGAACGGACTTGAAAGCAGGCTGGCGTTGCCCACCACGATGCGCTGAATGAACACGTACTGGCCGAGGTTCGCACAACTGGTACATTGCAGCGTGTCAATATATTCCACGGTGGAGAACACAAACACTCCGTTGCCGCCGCTAGTGGTGACGTTCAATCCGGTCGCCACCATTATCAGGACGTTCTGGTTTCCGGTCTGGGTGAAGTCCAGCCCCGCGCTGTACATGCGTCCGGCGTCGCGGCAGACCTGTTCCACCTGGATGGCCCGGATCAGGTTCATTCCCACGGTGCAGAGCCCCATGAGCACAGTCGTCCAGAGCACAGCGCTCAGGCAGAATTCGATCATCGTGCTGCCACGCCGTTGACAGGCGGAAGGCCGTCTCGCCATAGAACTGTGTCCGCGCATTGCGTTACACCCTCAACGCGCCGGGGGTATGCCTCCAGGGGAGCCTTCCATACGGTCGAAGGCCTGGGCACCCAGCGACAAGGGCGTGGGGTTGCGCAGGATGGGCCCCAGCGGCGGCAGGCTGTAGCCTTGAACGTAGACATCCACGATGTTGCCGCCCTGGTTGCTGTTCAAGCCCGACACGGGGGCCAGGGTATTCGGTAGATAGTATTGGATAGTGATCAACGCGGCGCCAGTCGTGCCCGACAGCAACCCCATGGCATTCTGCTGCACGGTGGCCTTGATGGATGCATCCTGCCCCAGTCCGGTCATGGTCTGGCTGGTGATGGCGTACCTTACGCCTTCGCGGACCGCGTTCTGCAGGGTGGCCCGCACATAGAATGCCCAGGCAATATCCAGAATCAGAAATACCAACGCGCACAAGGGCAGCAGGACGAGCGCTAATTCAACGACTTGCGAACCACGTTCACGAGATCTGGCCATACGTCTGGTTATTACATCGGCAGGACTGACGGATTTACTCTAGGAAGAATCCCTTAGGGTCAGGTTATAGTCGCCTTAGCCGGGCGAGGAAGCAGGCGTACCCGGGAGTGGATGCGCCGTGCGCATGACCGATTCCGCTACCGGCACTTGGCCACGATCAGAGTGATGTCGTCGTGCTGTTCATGCGGGCTGAACGCGCGCACTTCGTCGGCGATGGACGCAATCATGGCCTGTGCGGGCTGCTCCCGATGCCGCTGCAGGGCCTCGATCAGGCGCTGGTCCCCGAATTCCTCTCCGGCATCGTTGAACGCTTCGGTCACGCCGTCGGTGTAGAGCGCGAGTGTGTCGCCCGGCAGCAGCCGGCATTCGTCGATGGCGCAATCCCATTCCTCGAACAGGCCTAACACCGTGCAGGTGGAATCCAGCCTTTCCAGGGCGCCGCCTCGCCTTAATAAGAACGCGGGAAGGTGCCCGCAATTCACGTAGCGCAGGGTTCCCGCCTGGTCGTCGTACTCGGCGAAGAAGAGTGTGGCGTAGGCGCTATCCGCTGTATTCCGAAAGAAGAGCTGGTTGACCGATCGCAGGAAGATTTGCGGCTGATCCAGGGCAATTGCGCATTGGCTGCGCAGATTCGCCTGCAGATTGGCCATCAGCAGAGCGCCCGCGATTCCTTTTCCCGCAATGTCGCCGATCACCAGCCCGAGCCGGCCGCGGCCCAGACTGAGGAAGTCGTAGTAATCGCCGCCCACCTGGCGAGCCTGGATACAAACGCCTCCGTATTCCAGCGTGCTGAGCGGTGGCAGTTCTTGCGGAAAAAGCCTGGCCTGCACCTGCTTCGCGATTTCAAGCTCCTGGGCGGCGCGGCGTTCCGCTTCCGATTTCTCCGCGAGCGCCCGGCGTTGCGCTTCGACTTTCCGGCTGACTTCGTCGAAGCCCACGAGCGCGAAGGAGTTTCCGTCCACGTCCTTGAAGCGGGTGAACACGGCGCCCCAGATCGGCGTTGCGTCCGCGCGCGGTGTGGATGGCTCGGTGGCAGGCCGCTCGTACTTAAACCGCCTGAGGCGCGGCGGATGGCCAAAACGCACGCCGCGGCGGCGCCATTCGTGAAACTTGGCCAGGACATCTTCGGTGACGAACGCTACCTGCGTTGCCCGCCCGATCAACTTGTACTCCTGGGTTCCGCGCTTGGGGGCGATCAGCATGAGCACCGCGGAACCATCCGGAGGTTTGACGGCTACCCAGCGGCCGCCGGATCCAAACCTGGCATCGAACGCCAGATTGAATCCAAGCTGATCCACATAGAATTGGAGACTGCGATCCTGATCGTGGACATAGATGTTGATGGCGTGGATTCTGAGGTGGGGTTGCGGCGCGGGCGAGTGTGCCATCGTTGTGATTATATGCCGGTTGCAGCCCCCGCGCGTTATATCCGACGGGTAGAAGGCTAGGCCTGTCACGCCGAAACCCGAACTGCTATACTAATGCGAGGTCCATTGCGCGAAGGGGCGCCCCATGTTCGGGACAAAGTGCGGGCTCGTCACAATAGTTGTTCTCGCAGGCGCGTGTAGTGTTTCGCTGGTCACATCCCGGGCACAGCAGGATGATACCAACGACCGCAAAGCCTACGCAGCCAAAATTGGCGCGACCTACAATTTCCGGTTCGGGCCCGACAAAATCTCAACGCCAGGCAATGCGGCGGTCGAAGGCCACGATTTTATTCAGCCGCAGGCTTTCCTGCCGGCTTCCTATTGCGGACGCTGTCACCAGGAAGCGTACAGCCAGTGGCGCCAGGCGCTGCACTCGAACGCATTCCGCACGCCCTTCTATCGCACCAGTGTCAATATTCTGCTGCGCACCAAGGGCATCGAGTTCACGCGCCATTGCGATAGTTGCCATAATCCCATCGGGGTTCTTTCGGGAGCCTTGACGCAGGACTCCCAAGTGGACCGAAGCTTCGACGAAGACGGTCTCACCTGCACCACCTGTCACTCGATTCAACAATTGCAATCGACCAATGGGAATGGCGGCTTTGTCTTCGGCGTCCCGTCCGCGATGGTGGATGAAGACGGCAATCGCATCCCCGGCATGGTGCCGGACGAAGAGATCAAGAGCCACCCGGACCGGCACTCACGGGCGGTCATGAAGGAATTCTACCGGACGCCGGAATTCTGCGCGGCGTGCCACAAAGCCAACCTGCCGGAACCGCTGAACGATTACAAGTTCATCCGTGCCTTCACGGTGTTCGATGAGTGGCAGAACTCGAAGTTTTCGCAGCGCAACCCGCTGACCTTCTACTCCACCGGATTCACGACTTGCCAGGACTGTCACATGGCGCGTGAGAAATTGAAGCTCGAAGACTACGGCGCAAAGCATGGCACACTGGCATCGCATCGCTGGCCGGCGGGTAACACGGCCGTCCCGTTTTACTATGGCTTTGACGAGCAATTACAGAAGACTGTAGAGTTTCTGAAGTCCGGGATGTACTTGAACGTGGATCTCTTCGGGATTCAGAAGGCCGGCGAGGGCGGCATGACGGCGCCCCTCGGTTCGGCGCCTCTCCATCTGGCCCCGGCCGAAACCGTCCAGATGATGGTGGTGATCCAGAATAAGAACATTGGCCACTCGCTAGTTCCTGAAGTGCGCGATCTATACGAGCCATGGGTGGAGTTTGTGGTGCGGGACGCGGGGGGCACGGAGATCTATCATAGCGGCTTCCTGAAGCCCGACGGCTCGCTTGATGAACGAGCACACAGCTTCACCAACCGGCCCGTGAATATCGAGGGCAGCTTTGTGGACAATCATAAGGTCTGGACCATCCACTCCGTCGCCTATGACAACACGATCCAGTCCGGCCGGTCGGCGCTGGTGCGTTATGAGTTTCAAATTCCCGCGGATGTGAAATGGCCGTTGACTGTTACGGCGCGCGTGAACTATCGCCACCTGCGCCAGAGTTACTTGAATAACGTTCTCGGAAACGATCACCCCGCATATCCGGTTGTGGAGCTTGCCTCTCGCACGCGTATCTTGAATATCGGCGATAACCCGGCCACGCCTCCGGACCCCCAAGACAATCCCGATTGGATGCGCTGGAACAATCTGGGCATCGCCTATCTGGATCAACTCCAATACGCCGATTCGATGCACGCCTTCGAGCAGGTGGTCAAGCTGCGCCCCGACTATGCCGACGGCCACATCAATCTCGGCCTCACCTACATCGAGTGGGAAAAATATTCCGCGGCGCGGAGCGGCCTGGAACGAGCACTGGCGCTCAGTCCGAACAACGCGCGCGCGCTTTACTATCTTGCATTAGTGGAGAGGCGGGAGGGACATTACGACGAGGAAGTGGCAGACCTGCAGAGAGTCGTGATCCAGTATCCGCAGGCCCGCGATCCGCGGCGCGAATTGGGCATTGCATATTATCAGAGACATAGCTACGAAGAAGCGAAGGAGCAGTTCGAGGCCCTGCAGAAGATCGATCCCGACGACCTGGCCGCGCATTACAATTTGGCAGTTCTGTATCGTCGCATGGGAATGAAAGACAAAGCCGCCGAGCAGGCGGCGCTATTTGCCACCAAACAAGTAGACCCTGGCGCGCCGACTTACTCGTTGGAATTTCTGCGCAAGCATCCTGAGATTTCGACGGAGAGCGTACCCTGGCATATGCACACCGATATCCCACCCCCGGCGGTTGTTTCTGGCGTCGGAGGACAGTTTTGATGGGTGCGTCGAGGCGCCGCTTTATCCGGTCGTTAAGCCGGTCCGCGTTGGTGCTTCATTTTGCCGACCTGATGGCGATGGCGCAAAAGCTTTCCGGGCCGATCGAGCGAAGTTATGACGCGAAACCCATGCCGCCGCCAGCTGGACCCAGGTCGCCGATTGAAGGTACCCCGCTGGGTCTCAGCTTCGTGGATGTGGTCAAAGAGTCGGGATTGGCAGTGAAAACCATCTACGGCGGCGAGGGTAAGAATAAATATCTTCTGGAAACCACTGGCTGCGGCCTGGCGTTCTACGACTATGATAACGATGGCTGGCTGGATGTCTTCCTGGTAAATGGATGGCGCCTGGAAGGCTTCCCCGAGGGGAAAGAGCCGCGTTGCCACCTATTCAAGAATAATCGCGATGGCACTTTCACGGATGTTACCAAAGGGTCGGGCCTCGAGCGCCGCACGGGATGGGGACAAGCTTGTTGCGTGGGCGATTACGATAACGACGGCAACGACGATCTGTTCGTGACTTACTACGGACAAAACGCGCTATACCGGAATAATGGGAATGGCACTTTCACGGATGTGACCAAGGCGGCGGGTTTGGACCAGCCCGGCCCAAAGATACGCTGGAACACAGGCTGCACATTTGTGGACTACGACAAGGATGGTCACCTGGACCTATTTGTGGCCAACTACGTCGATTTCGACCTAAAGACCGCGCCTCCGCCGGAGGCTGGACCTTGCACTTACAAAGGGTTGCTGGTGGCTTGTGGCCCCCCTGGGCTTCCGGGCGGCAGGAACATCCTGTATCACAACAATGGGAACGGCACTTTCAGCGACGTCAGTGAGAAGGCCGGCATCTGGAAAACCCAAGGCACCTATGGCCTGAGCGTAGCCGCGTCGGACCTGGACAACGACGGCTGGCCCGACATCTATGTCGCCAACGATTCCAGCACTGCGACTCTCTATCAGAATCAAAAGGACGGCACGTTTAAGGATATAGCCATTGAATCCGGCGCCGCGCTGTCGCCCGAAGGAAAGCCGCAGGCCGGCATGGGCGTCTCGATCGGCGATTACAATCGCGATGGCAACCTGGACGTGGTCAAGACAAATTTCGCTGGAGACACTGATTCGCTATATACAAATCTGGGCGATGCGAACTTCGAGGACCGTACTTATCCAAGCGGCCTGGGCGTGAATACGCGGCTGCTGGGATGGGGCGTGGGCTTCTTCGACATGGACAATGACGGATGGCTCGACATTCTCATGTCCAACGGCCACGTCTATCCGGAGGTCGATAAGTCCAACGCCGATTTGAAGTACGCCGAGCACAAATATCTGTACCGCAACCTGCAAAACGGCCGGTTTGAAGAGGTAACGGACAAAGGCGGACCAGGCATTTTGGAGAATGCGCCGGCGCGTGGGTGCGCTTTCGGCGACTACGATAACGATGGCGATATCGACGTGGCCGTGAACTGCGTCAATGCGATTCCGCAGCTTCTGCGCTGTGACTCTACGCTGAACCGGAACTGGATCAAGATCAAACTCTCCGGCGTGAAGTCCAATCGCAGCGGTATCGGTAGCCGGGTCACGGTGACCGCCAAAACCAAGCCGGATGCGCCGAAGCCGCTGGCTCAGATGGATGAGTTGCGCAGCGGTGGCAGCTACTTTTCGCAGAACGATATGCGCATGCACTTCGGGCTGGAACAGGCAACCAAAGTCGACCTGGTCGAGATCCTCTGGTTGAGCGGCCAGGTCGATCGGCTGAAAGACCTGGACGTCAACCGGCTGTATGTCATTCAGGAGGGCGGCAAAATCCTGAGCAGCGAAGTGTTGAAGCCGGCCCGCAAAACGGGAGCCTGAGGCCATGCGCGCCGGCGTTCTGCTGTTGGCGATCCTGTCGTCCACCGCTCTAGCTGCGGAAGATTACTGCCCATGGCTCAACGCGGCTACAGCGGGCGGTGTATTGGGCGGACGAGTTACCATGGTTAAGGTGACACGAGCACCAACCGGAGATGATGCGAGCTGCGAATTCGTCCGCGACGAGGGATCTCTGGTGGTCGAGCTACGCATCGAAGTAGAAACGATGGCCTCACCACCGAAGGGTTTTGCGTCTTACGCCGCGCGCTGCCATTCTCCTACCGTGCCGCTTAAAGCTATCGGCAACGAGGTGTTCGCTTGCACGGCCGAACTGGACGAGAGACATCTCGCGGAGCAGGTGATAGGCAGGGTGCGCAACCGCGTCTTCCTGGTCCGGATTAGCACTAACGAACGTTCATTGCAGCCAGGCGTGCTGCGCGACAAAGCCCGGAAAGTAGCGGAACAAGTCGCAGGAATCCTGTTTTAGCTCGGTGCGTGGCGCAGACGATCGTTGTTTGTCGTCTGCGCACCGTGCTCGAGTTCGGCAGGCCACCGACAACAATGGCCTGCCCCACGGCGAGATTGCGGAGCTATTTAACTCCCCTGCTTGAGCTTCTTTTCCTTCTCCCGCTCTTCCGCCTTCCTGATTTCCGCGGCCTTTGCGAAAGCCTCCGCGGCACCCCCCGCGTCGCCCTTGCGTTTCAGCAGCAGTCCCAGATTGTTCCAGGCAGCGGCGTTCAGGCCATCCAGCGCCACCGATCGGCGCAACGCCTCGATCGCACCATCCGCATCGCCCTGCTGCTTCAGAGTCGTACCCAGGATATACCAGGCATCGTTGTACTCGGGCCGCTGCGCCACCGCGGCACGCAATTGCTCGATGGCCTTGTCGGGAAGTCCGGCGTCTATGTAAGTGAGACCCAGGCTGTAACGCGCCTCAGCCAACGCAGGGTCCAGCTCCACCGCCCGCTCGAGTTCCATCTTTGCATGCGGCAGATCGTCGGTCTGCTTGTAGGCGATTCCCAGATCGTAATGCGCGCCGGCGTCGTCCGGGTGGTCGCGGATAAACGCCGAAAGGTGTTTGATGGCGCTTTGGAAATCGCCGGCGGCGATGTAAGCATAGCCCAGGTTCACCTGCACGTGGAGGTTACCCGGGTCGTGCTCTAAGATGCTGCGGAATTCTTTCAGGCCCGCGGCGGGGTCGCCCGATTTGACCAGCGCGTTGCCATAGCTGTTGCGCGCCAGGTCGTTCTTAGGATCGAATCGAAGCGCCTGCCGATAAGCGTCCCGCGCTTCTTTATAGCGGCTTAGTTGCTGGTAGGCGTCGCCCAACGTTGCCCAGACCTCGGCGTTCGAAGGTAGTTGCCTGCTGGCCCGTACCAACTCCGGAACGGCTTCCCGAAAGCGCGCGATTTGCGCGTAAGCCGCTCCCAGACGGTAATGATAATCGCCGTGATCGGGGGCAAGCGCCACCGCCTTTTGCAGGGCGCGCACAGCGGGTTCGGGGTGTTGCGTCAGCCAGAGCGCTGCTCCCAGGTGATACCAGGCTTGCGCCATCTTGGGGTCCAGTTCCGTGGCGCGTTGAAAATGCGTGATGGCCTCCGCGGAGCGGTTTGTGGCGGCCAGCAGGAACCCGATCTCATCCTGATAAGCGGCGGATGTGGGCGCTAGCGCAGCCAGTTTCTCGTACGCCGCCAGCGCACCATTGGCGTCCCGCGCGGCCAGACGTTCGCGAGCGGTAGACTCAAGCTGCTGCATCGTAGCGGGTACTTGCGCCGCCATGGCAAGCAGCGATGGAAACCAAAGAAATAGAATCGCCAAACTCACTTGGGGCAGCATCGCGCGGCTCAACCGGAGGTTAGCGCCCGCGGATGCCGCTTGTCAATTCCGATCCTCGTCGCTTTCGGCTCAGTTCCCACCATAAGCTGTGCTTATGTTACAATCGCGTTGATTGCACCTTTTCGAAGCCAAGCTTTTCAAAGAAATCTCCCAGACCAAGAGCATCAGCCGCGCCGCAACTTATTGCGGCATCAGCCAGTCCGCCGCCACCCAGCATGTTCAGGAGGTGGAACGCCGTCTGGGACTGCCGCTGGTGGACCGTAGCACCCGGCCCCTGGCGCTTACTGAAGCGGGCAAACTCTACGCGGATTTCTGCCGCGAAGTCCTACGGCGCGAGGACCAGTTCCTGGTGGCGCTGGAGCAGCTCAAAGGCGAGGCCGAAGGCGCCGTGCGGGTCGCCAGCATCTATTCCATCGGTTTGTCGGAGATGTCGCGCCTACGCCAGGAGTTCGAGCGGCGCCACCCGCATGCGCAGTTACACGTCGATTACCTGCGCCCCGATAAAATTTATGAGGCCGTCCTGGGAGATCACGCAGACCTGGGGCTGGTCAGCTATCCCGTGGCCAAGCGCGAACTGGCGGTGGTGCCGTGGCGCAAAGAACAAATGGCCGTGGCCGTGCCGCCCTCGCATCCGCTGGCCGCGAAGACCGTCCTGCAGCCAGAGGATTTGAATGGCCAGGACTTTATCGGTTTCGATGAGGACCTGCTCATCCGGCGAGAACTGGACCGCTTCTTCCGCGACCACGGTGTGGAAGTGAACCAGGTGATGCAATTCGACAACATACAGACCATCAAGGAAGCTGTGGCGCTGGGTTCCGGAATCAGCATCTTGCCGGCGCGCACCATGCAAACCGAAATCGAGCAGGGCCGTCTGATTTCCGTGCCCCTGCATGCTCCCGAGTTGTTGCGCCCGCTGGGCATCGTGCATCGCAAGCGTAAGAGGTTCAACCTGGCCGCACAGGCTTTCTTGAACCTGTTGCGGGAGCAGCCGGCGGCGAGGGCGTCATGAACGGAGCGCGCGCAGCGGGGCTCCTCGCCGTGGTGCTGGGTATTGCCATGGCGGCCGGGGGGGACATTGTCGCCGATGTGCGGGCCGCGTCCGATGCCCGAAACTTCGCGCTGGCCGACCGGGAGATTCAGACCTACCGCTCGACCGTGGGCGTGACGCCGGACATGCTTGAGGCGCTTTCCTGGCTGGCGCGCGGCACGCTGGACGATAAGCAATACGATCGCGCCGACGCCTATGCCATCGAGACGCGCCAACTTTCGCTCGATCTGCTCAAGCGAGTGGGGAAAGGAGACGCTCGGCTAGCCACCGCGGTGGGCGCCGCCATTGAAGTGCATGCGCAGGCGCTGGCGGCCCGCGGCCGGCGCGCGGAGGCCGTCGCCTACCTCAAGACCGAGACGGCCACCTGGGCCGGCTCACCCATTGCCCCCCGCATTCAAAAAAACCTCAATTTGCTGACTCTCGAGGGCAAACCCGCGCCTGCCGTGGACGTTAGCCACTGGTTGGGAGCGCGCCCGTTATCACTGGGCGCGTTGACGGGCCATCCAGTGCTGCTTTTCTTCTGGGCGCACTGGTGTGGCGACTGCAAGGCGGAGGCGCCCGTCCTGGCACGGTTGATGGAAACCTACGGCCCGAAAGGCCTGGTTCTGGTAGGGCCAACTCAGCTCTACGGTTACACTGCCGCCGGCGATGCCACGCCCGAATCGGAAACCCGGTATATCGACCAGGTGCGGCAGCGGTATTACGCGGCGCTTGGCAGCATGTCCGTCCCCCTCGGCGCGGAGAGCTTCCAAAGATACGGTTGCAGCACGACACCTACTTTAGTGCTTTTGGACAGGGCGGGAATCGTGCGCCTCTATCACCCGGGCGCCATGACCTATGACGCCTTAGCCGGCTTGGTCAGGCGCGTTTTAGGTCCAGGCGCTCGCAGTCCTCAGGCTTAGCTTGGCATGCGGCATAACTTTCCAGGCACCGGATGAGGCCCTCTACCGCCAACCGCCGGGCATAAAGGTCCGCCAGTTTCTTGCGGGTGGATTCGACAGGGTTTGCTGGGATGTTTTCGACACCAAAGTCATTGTCCATGTAGTCACGTCTAGCAGGAGTACGGGGGGCGAACAATACCCCCATCTGTGGAGGGACTGCTATACCCCTATTTGGGGGTATAGCCCGGTCCCGAACGTGAGCTTCAACCCTGCAAGATAGCGGCGATCCGATCCGCGTCGTTGGGCACCACCGTGGGCTGATTGCCAAACCGGGAAACAATCGGGCGTCCGTCGGGCGCCTCCAGTTTCCCGGTGTGATAGCGGTAGATGTAATCGGGATCTTTCAACAGGTTGCCGGTAAGCACCGCGACCACGTCGGCGCCGCTCGCCATCGCGCCGGAGGCCGTCAGCTTGCGAATGCCGGCCAGCGTCGCCGCCGATGCCGGCTCGCAGCCGATGCCGCACCGGCCAATCACGGCTTTCGCGTCCGCGATCTCCTGTTCGCTCACTTTTTCCACCACACCGCCGGAGCAGGTCACCTCGCGCAGCGCCTTTGGCCACGAAACCGGATCGCCAATCTTGATCGCCGTCGCCAGCGTCTCCGGGTGGTTCACCGCATGAAAGCCGCCCGTGGGCGCCCGCATCAGATCGTAAAATGGCGCCGAGCCCTCGGCTTGAATCACCGCCAGCCGCGGCATTTTGACGAAGAAGCCGGCGCTGCGCAACTCCCGCAGTGCCTTACCGAACGCGGCCGTGTTGCCCAGATTGCCGCCCGGAAGGACGATCCAATCGGGCGGATTCCAGTCGCGCTGGTCGAGCATCTCGACGATGATTGTCTTCTGACCTTCGATGCGAAACGGATTGATGGAATTCAATAGGTAGATGCCGAGCCTTTCGGCGAGCGTGCGCACGAGTGCCAGGATCTGGTCGAAGTTAGCTTCCACCTGCAAGGTCTTCGCGCCGTATTCGAGCGCCTGGGCCAGCTTGCCGTAAGAGATATTGCCGTGCGGGATGAAGACGATCGGATCGAGTCCCGCGGCGCTGGCGTAGGCGGCCATAGAGGCGGAAGTATTGCCCGTGGAGACGCACGCCACCCGCCGCATTCCCAGCCGCAACGCCTGCGCGACGCCGCAGGTCATGCCGTTGTCTTTGAACGAACCGGTGGGATTGAAGCCCTGGTGCTTGAACGTGAGCGCGTCCAGGCCGCCATAAGCAGCGGCAGTGGGCGCGGGCAGCAACGGCGTATGGCCCTCCCGCAAGGTAACGACGGAACCTGACGATTCCAGAAACGGGATGGTTTCGCGATAGCGCCACACCCCGCTTTGATCCAGCGGCGCGTTAGAGGTGCGCCGAGCGCGCCAGATCCGTTTGAGGTCGGGGGCCGTCGTCACCGGCGGATACCAGACCTCCAGCAACCCATCGCAATGCGGGCAGTTGTAGATCACGTCAGTTATCGGGAAGCGCGCGCGGCAGTGCTCCTCGAAGCAGATTAGTTCGGCGGGCATGGAACTTTAATTATAGCGGTGGGCTGTGTGCGGCCCGCGGTCGGTATACTGGAGTTGACTCGGAGCCAGCATTCGGGCTCGCCGGGTATTCGCCAATCGGTATGCTAGCCGTACACCTGGAAGACGGACGCGTAGAAGTACACGACCAGGCGCGCCCCCACCGGCCCTCTGGCTTCGCTCTCATCCGCCTGCTCTGCGGAGGCATCTGCAATACCGATCTGGAACTCCAGCGCGGTTATTACGGCTTTGCCGGCACGCCCGGCCATGAGTTCGTCGGCGAGGTGGTCGAGGCGGATTCGCCCACGTTGGTTGGACGCCGCGTGGTTGGCGAGATCAACCTGGCCTGCGGCGGGTGCGAGTGGTGCCGTCGCGGCCTGGGCCGGCATTGCCCACGCCGAACCGTTCTCGGCATCGTCAACCATCCCGGCGCGTTTCGCCAGTTTCTGACTCTGCCGGAACGCAATCTGCATGCGCTGCCGGATGAGCTCCCCACGGAGCGCGCCGTTTTCGTGGAACCCCTGGCGGCCGCGTGCGAAATACTGGATCAGGTGCCGTTGCCCTGCGCCGCCGAAATCGCCGTGCTGGGCGATGGCAAACTCGGGCTGCTCATTGCTTTGGTCCTGAATGCTTATGGCCATCGCGTCCACCAGTTCGGCAGGCACGCCGAGAAGCTGCAAATCGCACGCCGCGCCGGTATCGCCACCGAAATAGCCGGCGGCGCCCTCCCCGGCACGGCCTACGAATGGGTAGTGGACGCCACCGGTTCTTCCGAGGGACTCCGCCAAGCCGTGGGGATGACCCGCCCGCGCGGCACAGTGATTCTGAAATCCACGGTGCATGGACTCGCCGGCGTTGACACCGCACCCGTAATCGTCAACGAGATCACGCTGGTGGGCTCGCGCTGCGGGCGCTTCGAGCCGGCGCTCGATCTGCTCCGCCGCAACCTGATCCCCGTCGACGAGATGATCTCCGAACAGTTCCCGCTGACCGATGCGCCGCGCGCATTCGAGTGCGCCGCCCGGAAGGGCATCCTGAAGGTGCTGCTACGATAGGGGTAATGCCGCGGTACCTTTGGCTCTGTCTGACTGCCGCGCTGCTATGTGCTCAACCGGATACAGAGGCCGGGTGGCAGGCTTTTCTGGGCTGGCTCAGCGCTCAGCCGCCCAACAGCAAGCCCGCCAATCTCTTTCGCCCCTACCGCGCCGAGTTGATCCGCAAAGGCATGTCGCCGGTCGAGGCGGAGCACGAATCGGACCGTCTGGCCCATCTGGCCTTCATCCGTCCCGACGGTGCAAAGGTGCTGTGGAACAAGGTGTACGGCGGCCACGACCCCATCTTCGTGCAGACGCCAAACGCGCTGCTGGCGAGCGCCATTCTGGATCGTAAGCCGGGTAAAGCCCTGGATTTCGGAATGGGCCAGGGCCGCAACGCCGTGTTCCTCGCCATGCAAGGTTGGGACGTCACCGGCTTCGATCCGTCCGACGAGGGCGTTCGCCTTGCGCAGGCCAGCGCGGCGAAAGCCGGCGTCAAAATCCGCGCTCTGGTCTCGACCGACGATCAATTCGATTTTGGCGTCGCGCAGTGGGACCTGATCGTGATGACTTACATCCGGTCGCCGGCCGCCCGCGACGTCGAGCGCATCCAGCGTGCCCTGGCCCCCGGGGGTATCTTCGTGTACGAGAACGGCAGCGACCGCCACAACGAGCTCCTGAAACTGTGCCTGACGTTTCGTATCCTGCGCTTTGAAGACGTGGACGCCTTCTCGGACTGGAATCCTGCCGAAAAGACCCGCCTGGAGCGCCTGGTGGCGGAGAAGCGGCGAGAGTGACCCGAGCCCGAACAACACGCGGCGCTCTGCTATACTTTTCGTTTATGGTTCCCGCCGCCCGGCATCATCGTCGCAACCCCATCCCCGTGCGGCGGGCGCTGTCCTGATTCGACCCATATCGAAATAAGAAAGGACGCCCGCCGCGGGGAGCCTTCTGGGCCCGGCGGGCTTTTTTGTTGCTATTCGCATGCATCTGGATTTTTCCAAGTTCGACGGACTGATTCCAGCAATCGTCCAGGACTACCACTCCGGCCGCGTCCTGATGGTCGGCTATATGAACGCCGACGCCTTTCGCCGCACCGTCGAGACCGGTTTCGCGACCTTCTACAGCCGTTCGCGCCGGAAGCTCTGGCTCAAAGGCGAGACCTCCGGCCACCGTCTCTCCGTCAAAGAAATCTCCACCGATTGCGACCAGGACGCGCTCCTGGTGCGCGTCGAACCCCACGGCCCGGGTGTCTGCCACAACGGCTACGAGAGTTGCTTCTACCGCCGCCTCGAAAACGGCCAGTGGGTGGAATCCGAGCCGCGCGCTTACGATCCGGCCGCAGTCTACGGGAGCCAGCCATGAAGCTGAAGCTTGGCATTCCCAAGGGCAGCCTGGAGAATGCAACCATCGATCTGTTCCGCCGCGCGGGCTACGCCATAACCACCAGTAGCCGGTCCTATTTCCCGGCAATCGACGATCCCGAAATCGAGTGCATGCTCATTCGCGCGCAGGAGATGGCACGCTACGTGGAAGACGGTATCCTGGACGCGGGCCTCACTGGCCGCGACTGGGTCGCCGAAACCGAGGCCCGCGTGGAGGCGGTCGCCGACCTGGTGTATTCGAAACAGAGCTTCGGCAAGGTGCGCTGGGTACTGGCTGTACCGGAGTCGTCGAGCTTTCAATCGGTGGGCGACCTGGAGGGCAAAGTCATCGCCACCGAATTGGTTGGTACCACCAAACGCTACCTGGCGCAGCACTGTGTACACGCGCGCGTCGAATTCAGTTGGGGCGCGACGGAGGTGAAGCCGCCGGTGCTGGCCGATGCCATAGTGGAAGTCACCGAGACCGGTTCCTCTCTACGCGCCAACAAGCTTAAGATCATCGATACGGTGATGGAATCCAACACGCAGCTCATCGCCAACCGCGAGTCGTGGCAGGACGCCTGGAAACGCCGCAAGCTGGAAGACATGCGTTTGCTGCTCGACGGTGCCATTAATGCGCTGGGCAAGGTCGGGCTGATGCTGAACGTCCACCAGAACGATCTGCGCGCCGTGCTGGAAGTGCTGCCAGCGCTGAAGCGTCCTACGATCTCGCACCTCAGCGACGAGGAATGGCTGGCCGTCAACACGATCCTGGACGAGTCCACCGTGCGCGACATCATCCCGCGCCTGAAGCAGGCCGGCGCGCAAGGCATCGTCGAATACCCACTCAACAAAATCGTCTTATGAAAATGCAACTGCAGACGTGCAACGCTGCAAAGAGATGCATTAGTCCTTTATGATCCGTATCCTGCATGCAGCCGACATGCCCCGCCTGCTGGCGTGGCGCAAGGCCCGCCTGGCCGAAGCCGAAGCCGTGGTGCGGCCGATCCTGGAAGCCGTGCGTGCGCGCGGCGATAAAGCGCTCCTCGCATACGCGCGCCGGTTCGATGCGCTCGACCGCAAGACGGTCGCCGTGCCCACAGCCGATCTGCAGAGCGCCTGTGCCGGCCTTTCGCCGGAATTCCGTGACGCGGTCGCGACCGCCGCCGCCAACATTCGCGCTTTCGCCGAAATGCAGCTTCCCGCCGAAACGCTCCGCGAAGTGAGCCCCGGCCTGCAATTGGGGCAGGTGGTGCGCCCGCTCGAGACGGTCGCGGCCTACATCCCCGCGGGCCGCTATCCGCTGCCATCCACGCTGATGATGACCGTAATTCCGGCCCAGGTTGCCGGCGTGGCCAACATCTGTGTGGCCTGCCCGCGACGCGTGCCGGAGATCCTAGGCACTGCGCACCTGCTGGGCGTGCGGCAGGTCTTTCAAATGGGCGGCGCGCAAGCCATCGCGGCCTTCGCCTATGGCACCCGCTCAGTACCGCGCGCGGACCGCATCGTCGGACCCGGCAACATCTACGTGGCCGCGGCCAAGAAACTGCTCGCGGGTGACGTGGGCATCGATTTCGTGGCCGGCCCCACCGAAATCCTGATCGTCTCCGCCGATGGCAATCCCCGCCATCTCGCAGCCGACATGCTGGCCCAGGCCGAGCACGATGTCGATGCGGCGGCTATTCTGCTCACGACGTCCAAGCGGCTCTCCAACGCGGTGGCTAAGGAAATCGACCGGCAGCTCGAGGATCTGCCGACTGCCGCCGTCGCGCGCAAGGCCATCCAGCGCAATAGCGCCATCATGCTGGTCCGGTCGCTCGAAGAAGCCGTGGATCTGTCGAACCGCTTCGCCCCCGAGCATCTCAGTATTCCGGACGATCGCCTGCTTGCGCGCGTGCAGCACGCCGGCAGCATCTTTATCGGCCCATTCAGCACGGAGGCCGCCGGCGATTACGCTTCCGGACCCAATCACGTGCTGCCTACCTGCGGAGTGGCACGTCTGCGGGGTGGCCTGTCGGTGGCCGACTATTTGAAGGTGATTTCGGTGCAGTGCTTGAGTCGCAGTGCCCTCGCGGCGCTCGCGCCGGCTATCACGATATTGGCCCGCGCCGAAGGCCTGGAAGCGCACGCGCGGTCGGTTGAGGTGCGAATCAATGACTAAACCAGGTGTCGGCACGAAAGCAGGCACTGCACGCGCGAGCGCGTACGCCAAGCCCAAAGGTGCCATCCGGCCCCGCGAAGCCGTTCTCAAAATGGCGCCCTACTCCCCGCCCACCGCCGGACGCGCCGACAAGCTGCGCCTCGATTTCAACGAAAACACCGTCGGATGCTCGCCGCGCGTCATCGAGTTTCTGCAACAAAGTCTCGACGGCGCCAGTCTCGCTGTCTACCCCGAATATGGCGAAGCTAAAGCTGCCGTGGCCGAGTTCTTCCGCGTAGCGCCCGACCGGTTCATCTTCACCAACGGCACCGATGAAGCTATCCAGGTCTTCATCAATACCTACGTGGACGATGGTCAGGAAGTGCTCCTGCTACGCCCCGCCTATGCCATGTATCGTTTCTACGCGCAGGTTGCCGGCGCCACGGTGCGCGAGATCGATTACCACGGCCCTACGATGGATTTCCCGCTTGACGCCATGCTCGATGCCATCACGCCGGCCACGCGCGCCGTGCTGATCGCGAACCCGAACAACCCGACCGGCACCGGACTCTCGCTGCTGGCCGTCGAACGTATTTTGAAGCGCGCGCGCAAGGCGGTGGTCTTCATCGATGAAGCCTACTTCGAATTCTCCGGCGTTACCGCGTTGGGCCAGATCGATCGTTCGCCGAATCTGTTTGTGAGCCGCACGTTTTCCAAAGTGTTCGGCATGGCGGCCATGCGCCTGGGCTGCCTTTTTTCGCATCCGGCCAACATCGCGTACCTGCACAAGGCCCAGTCGCCTTACAGTGTGAATACGTTAGCCGTGCTAGCGGCGCAGGCGGCCATTCGCGACACCGCCTACATCGAGAATTACGTGTCCGAGGTGCTGGCCGCCCGCGAGTTATTGTGCGTCGGCCTCGAGCGGCTGAGAATCGCCTACGTGCCCAGCTCCGCGAACTTCGTGTTGATCCGTGCCGGCCGGCGCGCGATCGAGGTCCGCGACCACCTGCGCGCCCAGGACATCCTGGTGCGCGACCGCAGTTACGAAGCTCCCGGCTGCGTGCGTATCACGGTCGGCACCCGCGAGCAGACCCGCCGCCTGCTCGCCGCATTGGAGGAAATATGGCTCGCCAGATGATCGTCTTCGATATGGACGGCGTGCTGGTGGACGTGACCGAATCCTATCGCGAGACCATCGTCCGTACGGTCGAGCATTTCGCCGGCGTGACTCTCAACCACGCGCAAATTCAGGACTACAAAAACCAGGGCGGCTTCAACGACGATTGGAACCTCTCGCATCACGCGATCTCGAAGCATGGCGTGGCCGCCGATTTCCAGACCGTGGTCGATTATTTTCAGGGTCTGTTCCACGGCGACGGCTCTGACGGCCTCATCCTGCGCGAACGGTGGATGGCGCGCGACGGCCTGTTCGATCGCCTCGCCGCACGCTTCGATCTGGCCATCTTCACCGGGCGCATGCGCTGGGAAGCGGAGGTCACGCTCAGCCGCTTCGCGCCGTCGCTGCGATTCGATCCCATCGTCGGCATGCAAGACGTCGCCGCGCTCAAGCCCGCGCCGGATGGCCTGCTGAAGATCTCCGCCGCGGCCGGCGGACGCAAGATCTGGTACGTCGGCGACACGGTGGACGATGCCCGCTGCGCCAGGGCTGCGGCCGTACCGTTCATTGGTATCGCATCTCCCGCGAGTCCGCGCCGCGGCGAGTTGGCTGCGCTGTTCCAGGCCGAAAACGCCGTCGCCGTCCTCGACGATATCAATCAGATCGAAAGCGTGCTAGTCTGATGCGAACTGCCACCATCCAACGCGACACCAAGGAAACTCGAATCAAAGCCTCGCTCAAGATCGAAGGCCGCGGACGCTACCAAATCTCCTCCGGCGTACGCTTCTTCGATCACATGCTGGAGCTGTTCGCCAAGCATGGCGGCTTCGATCTGAAGCTCGCCGCCAAGGGCGATCTGGACGTCGACCAGCATCATACGGTCGAAGACGTAGGCATCGTGCTCGGCCAGTTGTTCGCAAAGGCGCTGGGGGACCGGCGGGGCATCAACCGCGCAGGCTACTTCGTGTTGCCCATGGATGAGACGCTGGCCGTGGTGGCGCTGGATCTTGGCGGCCGGCCCGCGCTCGTCTACCGCGACCTGGTGCGGGTGCGGCTTGTCGGCGATCTGCAGACCGAATTGGTGGAAGATTTCTTCGGCGGCTTCGTGAACCACGCTGGCGCCAACCTGCATGCGCGCGTGCTGTACGGCCGCTCCAGCCACCACAAGATCGAAGCCATCTTCAAGTGCTTCGCGCGCGCCCTGAAATATGCGTGCTCTACCGACCGCCAGCTGCGCGGCCAGTTGCCTTCAACGAAAGGACTGTTATGATTGCCATCTTGGATTACGGCGCGGGTAACTTGCGCTCGGTCGAAAACACCCTCGCCGAAATTGGCGCCGCATACACGCTGGTGCGCGATGCCGCAGGCCTGCGCGATGCGCGGAAAATCATCCTGCCCGGCGTGGGCCACTTCGGCCAGATGATGCGGGCGCTCGACGAAATGCAAGTGCGCGATGCGCTGATGGAGCGCATCCGCGCGGGCGTGCCGTTTCTGGGTATCTGCCTCGGCTTGCAGGCCCTGTTCGAGCGTAGTGAAGAAGCTCCCGAAGCGCGCGGTTTGGGCCTTTACGAAGGCGCCGTGCGGCGCTTTCCAGCCGATGCGCGGGTGCCGCACATGGGATGGAATCAGGTCGATGCATCGGGCGATTCCCGCGTGCTCGCCGGCCTCCCCCGGCACGCTTTTCTCTATTTCGCGCATAGCTACTACGCGCCCACAATTCCGCAGACCGCCGCAACCTGCACTTACTCGCAGCCTTACACCGCCGTTCTCGAATCGGGCAATACATGCGGGGTGCAGTTTCATCCGGAGAAGTCCGGCCCGTGCGGCCTGCGCATTGTCCGGAATTTCGTCGAGTTGCCGTAAGATGTACAATCTGAACAGGGAGTGATGAACAACCTACAGCTCTATATCGCGGTGGGGTTGCCCACCATTGCTGTATTGACCAGCTTGGTCATCAGCCTGGTGCAGATCAGCGCGCTCCGGGAAGATATGCGCTTGCAGAACAGCGCGCTCCGGGAGGATATGCGCGCGCAGATCGCCTCAATCCGGGAAGATCTCCGCGAGATGCGCTCCGACATTAAGCTGCTGACCGGCAAAGTCTACGAGCTGATGGGGCAAAAATAGCTCCGGCGCGATGCTCGCCAAGCGTATCATTCCCTGTCTCGATGTCACTGGCGGCCGTGTGGTCAAGGGCGTCAACTTCGTCCATCTGCGCGATGCTGGCGACCCTGTGGAATTGGCGGACCGCTACAATCAGGAGGGTGCCGACGAGTTGGTCTTCCTCGATATCACCGCTTCGAGCGATGCGCGAGAGACCATGGCCGCAGTGGTCGCAAGCACCGCGCGCAAGGTGTTTATTCCGCTGGCGGTAGGCGGCGGCATACGATCCGTGGCGGATGCGCGTGGCATCCTGCATTCCGGCGCGGACAAGATTTCGGTCAACACCGCGGCGGTGCGGCGTCCCGCCCTGATCACCGAGTTGAGCCAGGAATTCGGCGCGCAGGCCGTGGTGCTGGCCATCGATGCGCGCCGCCGCGCGCCCGGCACATGGACCGTCTACACGCGCGGCGGGCGCGATCCCGAAGCTCTCGACGCTATCGCGTGGGCCGCCCGCGCCGAAGAATTGGGCGCGGGCGAAGTGCTGCTCACTTCCATGGATACCGATGGCGTGCAACAAGGCTTCGATTGCGAACTCACGCGCGCCATCTCGCGCGCCACGCACATCCCGGTGATCGCCTCCGGGGGCGCCGGCAAACCCGAAGACTTCTTGCGCGTGCTCACCGATGGCGAAGCCGACGCGGCGCTCGCGGCGTCGGTCTTCCACTACGGGACCCTTCGCATCGCCGACCTCAAAGAATACCTGGACCGGCACAGCATCCCGGTGCGGAAGGTCTGATGATTTTCCCTTGCATCGACCTGATGGACGGCAAGGTCGTGCAGCTCGTGCAGGGCCGCGAGAAGGCCCTTGAAGCGGACTCGCCGATTGAAATGCTGCGCCGTTTCGCGGCCTTTCCGGAGATCCAGGTTATCGACTTGAATGCCGCGATAGGCGCCGGATCGAACGACGAACTCGTGCGTCTGGTGGCTGCGCGCGCCCGCACGCGAGTGGGAGGCGGCGTGCGTTCGGTCGATCGCGCGCGCGCGCTGGTCGAGCAAGGAGTGCATAGGGTGATCGTGGGCACGGCCGCCTTCGCCGCGGACGGCATCCACACGGCGTTCCTGACGGACCTTGCCGCAACCATCGGCAAAGAGCGAGTGATCGTGGCGCTCGATTCCAAGCAAGGCCGCATCGTGGTGAAGGGCTGGCGCGAAGCCACCCGCTTCCGCGCCGAAGACGTGCTGGCGGCACTGGAGCCTTACTGCGCGGGCTTCCTGTGCACTTACGTGGATAAGGAGGGTATGCTCCAGGGCACCGATCTCGACTGGTTCCGGCGGTTGCGCGCCGCGACGCCGCTCGAAATCACCGCGGCGGGCGGCATCACCACCATTGAAGAAGTGCGCGCCCTGCTGGCGATGAACGTGCACACCGCCCTCGGCATGGCCATCTACACTGGCCGCCTTAAGCTGGAGGACCTGGCGAAACTGGCCTGAGATGCCGTCGGTTACAATCGCCTTGTGCTCATCCCCAGGCTCGCCCTGCTGCTGTGCGCCGCAGCCGGACTGACCGCCGCGCCGCCCGAATCGCCACCCGAAATCGTAAAAGTCGAGCCGCCGAACTGGTGGATCGGGCATTCCATCAATCCTGTCCGCCTGTTGATTCGCGGGCGCAACCTCGCGGGTGCGCGCGCCGTGGCGGATGGCCCGGATTTGCAAATTGGCCTTACACGCGTGAACGCGGCCGGCACCTACGCTTTCGTGGATGTATCGATTGCGCCGAACACGTCGCCTGGCCCGCACCCGTTGCATCTGGTCACATCCGGCGGCGAGGCCGTCGCGCCTTTTGAAGTGCTGCAAACCTTGCCGCGCGCCGGCCGCTTTCAGGGCTTCTCGCCCGACGACATCGTCTACCTGATCATGCCGGACCGCTTCGCCAACGGCGATTCTTCCAATGACGACCCCGCCGTGTCGCACGGTTTGTTCAACCGCCAGAAACCGCGCTACTACCACGGCGGCGACTTCCAGGGCATCATCGACCACCTGCCGTACCTCAAAGATCTCGGCGTGACCGCCATCTGGATCAACCCGGTGTACGACAATGTCAACCATTTGAACGAGCGCGAGCGATACCACAACGAGGGCATCACCGACTATCACGGCTACGGCGCGGTCGATTTCTACGGCGTCGAGGAACACCTCGGTACCCTCGCCAAGTTCCGCGAATTGGTGGACGCCGCGCACCGGCAAGGCCTCAAGGTGATCCAGGATCAGGTAGCCAATCACACCGGACCGTATCATCCGTGGGTGAAAGATGCGCCCACCCCCACCTGGTTCCACGGCACGGCATCGCATCACCTGGCCAATACCTGGCAGACCTGGACCCTGATCGACCCGCATGCCACGGCGGAACTGCGCGCGTCCACTCTCGACGGCTGGTTCGTCGACATCCTTCCCGATCTGAACCAGGACGACCAAGAAGTGGCGCGCTACCTGATTCAGAACACCCTCTGGTGGGTCGGCGTCGCCGGTCTGGATGGCATCCGGCAAGACACCCTGCCCTATGTGCCGCGGCGCTTCTGGCGCGATTGGATGGCGGCCATCAAGCGCGAGTATCCCGATCTGCGCGTGGTGGGCGAGATGTTCGATGGCGATCCGGCCCTGGTGTCGTTCTTCCAGGGCGGCCAGGCGCGCTTCGACGGCGTGGACTCGGGCGTGGATACGGTTTTCGACTTCCCCACGTTCTTCGCCATCCGCCGCGCCTTCGCCGAAGGGAAGCCGGTGCGCGACGTGGCGGTTATGACCGGCCACGACTATCTGTATCCGGATGCCAGTCTGCTGGTCACCTTTCTGGGGCTGCACGACGTCGGGCGATTCATGAGCGATGCCGGCGCCACCGTGCAGGGCCTGGATCTGGCATTCACCTTCCTGCTGACCGCGCGCGGCATTCCCATGATCTATTACGGCGATGAGATCGGCATGCGGGGAGGCGGCGATCCGGACAACCGCCGCGATTTTCCGGGCGGCTGGCCGGAGGATGCGCGCAACGCGTTTACCGCGGCCGGCCGCACGCCGGAAGAGCAAAGCGTTTGGGACCGTGTCCGCCGCCTGGCCCGGCTGCGCGGCGAACTGGAGCCCCTGCGGCGCGGCCCGATGATCAACCTGTGCGTGACCGGCCAGACTTACGGGTATGCGCGCACCGGGCCAGCGGGGCCAGTGGTAGTGTTGATGAACAACGCGGCGGACGCGGGCGATGTGACCTGCGATCTCGCGCCGCTCGGCTTGGCGGAAGGCGCCAGCCTGACGGATCGCCTGGGTGGGGCGCCCGAGTTGCACATCGCCGGCGGCCAGGTTCACGCACGATTACCGGCCCGCACAGCGGGCGTTTACGCGCTGCGCTGACAACCGCGCAGCCGCTTTCGTATAGAATTCAGTATAAGAGTATGTTGATGACCGCGTCGTCGTTGACTCCGGAGCTTGCCGAATTGGACCGCCAATTTGCCGCGGCGAAGGCGGAAGCGTCCGAACTGGTGAACGGATTGCATGAATCCCAATTCAACTGGCGTCCGGACGCGCGCAGTTGGTCGATGGCGGAGTGCCTGCTGCACCTGAATATCGTGGGTGACCGCTGTGTGCACGCGCTCGAAGAGACCATCGCGGATGCCCGCGCGCGTGGGCTGGTGGCGCAGGGCCCCTTTGGGTACGGCTGGCTGGGGAAGCGGATCCTTTCCAACACGGAGCCGCCGCCCAAGCGCAAGTACAAGGCTCCCCGTAGGTTCACGCCGGCGTCTGGCCAGCCCATTACCGCCGTGCTGCCGACGTTCCTGCACTTGCAGGATCAAATGGCGCTGCGGCTGGAACAGGCCAACGGGTTGGATCTGGCGCGCATCAAGATGCCGGCGCCGGAGGCTGGACTGCTTCGGTTCAACCTGCAGATTACCTTCGCCTGGATCGCGGCCCACGAGCGGCGGCATTTGTGGCAGGCCCGGCAGGTGCGCAATCATGCGGCTTTCCCGCCAGCGCAGTAGAGCACGCTGGATGGTATCGGTAAATCGTACCGTTCCGCGTAGGAGCCGATGTGCGCGTCAAACCAAAAGAACCGTGAACCGCTTCAGGAATTCTTCCGCTCTCTGCGAATCAACCCATCCAGCTTATATGTTGCGCAGTGCCGTCGAATTGCGACGTGGTCTTGAACGGTTCCAGCTTTCCTGTAAGCGCCGCGTCCCTGGTCTTCGACAGCAGCGCCGACAGTTGCGCTTCCGTCAATGGCTGGAAGGTGCGCGCGGCTTCCAGGGCCTGATTCAGGCGCTCCATGGTATCGCATCCGGTGATGACCACCGAGGTGGGCAGATTCATGGCGTAGTGTAGGCACTCGATGCCGGTAGCCAGGCCGTGCTGCGGCAGGTTGCCGAAGGCCATGGGCTTCATGCCCAGGACCCCGATGCCCTGCGCCACCAGCTTGGGCACTACCAGCTTGGCGAAGCTGCGGAAGTGCGCGTCCAGCAGGTTCAGGGGCATCTGAGCGGCGTCGAAATGGAAACCGTTTTGTTCGGCGACCTCCAGCATGCGCAGATGCACGGCGGGGTCTTTGTGGCCGGTAAAGCCGATATAGCGGATCTTGCCGGCCTTCTTGGCCTCCAGCAGCGCCTCCAGGGGACCGTCATGAAAGAAACGGTCGGGATCTTCCATGCGGATGTTCTCGTGGTATTGCATTAGGTCGACATGATCGGTTTGGAAGCGCTGGAGGGATTCGTCGATCTGGCTGGCGGTGGATTGTTTGGTGCGACCGTCGAACTTGGTCATGAGGAAGACTTTTTGACGATAGCCGTCGCGCAAGGCCTTGCCCATCCAGACTTCGCTTTTGCCATCGTGATAGTCCCAGCAGTTGTCGAGGAAGTTGATGCCGTGGTCGACGGCGGTGCGGACGATCTTGATGCTGTCCTGTTCGTCTTGGGGCACGGCCATGTGGTAGCCGCCCAGTCCGATGGCGGAGACGCGCTCGCCGGTGCGGCCAAGGGTGCGATAGGGCATGCCGCCGGATTGCGTTTGAGCGGCGGCGGGAAAAGCAGGTGCGAGCGACGCGGCGACGAGTGCGCCCAGGATGTCGCGGCGTTGGGGATTAGAGTCGTGCATGGGAGCGATCTTAGCACGCGGAGCGGACGTTGGGCACCGGTGCTGAAGTCACTGGTGCTGAGCCCATCGCACGGTCGCGGACAGGCCCGGAGGTCTGACCTACTCCGCGCCTGGCGCGGCGGCGGCCACGGCTGGCGGAGCCACTGCCTCCGGCGCCTTCCTGGCAACGGTCTTTACAGCATTCTTCGTGGCCTTCTTGGCAGCCTTTTTGGCGATTGGCTTGGGGGCTTGCCGGGACTTATGGAAAGCGGCCCAACGCTTCTTGGTGGCGGCGACGATGCGCGCGCGGCCCTCCGCACTCAGGACGCGCTTCGGCGGTTTGGGGACGGCCGGCTTGGCCTTCGCGGAATTGTAGGCGGCCCACCGCTTCTTTTGCGCCAGGCCGATACGCTTGCGGGCGGCGGCGCTCATGGTCCGTTTCTTTGCGCCGGGAACCGGTGCGGGCGCGGCGGCCTCGTGGGAGGCGGGCGGCCCTCCCAGCCGGCTGCGTAGCTCGGCGATGCGTTCCTCGATAGTGCCGAGCATGTGCTGCAACCCAATTAGTGCAGCTTGCAGCATATCCGGATCGTGCTTCTGAGTTCTTGGCATTGCTTGATTATACTCCTTAAAAAACGGCTGTCTAGTGTGGTGAAAAGAAGGGCTACGGCACGGCTGCCCAATGAGTACGTGCGCCACAAGTTGCTACAATCATAGCGATGTCTCTCGTGGTAGTGGGTTCGGTGGCGTACGACGGCGTGGAAACGCCGCATGGCAAGGTAGACCGCATGCTGGGCGGGGCCGCCACTTATATAGGATTGGCGGCGAGCTACTTTACTCCCGTCAAGATCGTGGCGGTAGTGGGGGACGATTTCGCGCGCGCAGACGTGGATCTGTTGGCGAGTAAGGGCATCGACCTGGAAGGCCTGGAGCGCGTGCCGGGCAAGACCTTTTTCTGGGAAGGCAAATACTCGGCCGACATGAACGACCGGGAGACGCTGCGCACCGACCTGAACGTGTTTGCGGATTTTCAGCCCAAGCTGCCGGAAGGGTACCGCGCCGCGCCCTATCTATTGTTGGGCAACATTCAACCGGCGCTGCAGCGCGGCGTACTGGCGCAGATGCACGGTGCACACCTGGCGGGCGGCGACACCATGAATTACTGGATTCGCGATTACCGCGAGGAACTGCTGGAGACGCTGCGCGACTGGGACTTCCTGCTGATCAACGACAGCGAGGCGCGCATGCTCTCGGGCGAGCATAATCTGCGGCGGGCTGCTGCCCGGATCCTGGAAATGGGCCCGCGCACGCTGGTGGTGAAACGCGGCGAGTACGGCGCGATCCTGTTCGCGAACGGCTGCCATTTCATGGCGCCCGGCTACTTGTTGGCAGACGTTTTCGATCCGACGGGCGCGGGCGATTGTTTCGCGGGCGGCTTCATCGGATATCTGGCGGAGCGTGGCGTGGACCTCCGAGGCGGGGCGGTGGACATGCAGGACTGGCGGCGCGCGGTGATCTACGGCTCGGTGATGGGCAGCTTCTGCTGCGAGCAATTCGGGGTAGACCGGTTTCGCACTTTGACGCGGGAAGACGTTGAGGAGAGGTATCGCGAATTCAAAGCGTGCACAGATTTTTGAGACTGCTGCGGCCGTCGCGCTGCTGAGCCTGTGGAGCGGCGCATGGGTCTGGTTGTTTTACCGGAGCGGTTACCTGGCTTATTACGGCGATGCCGAAGCGCACCTGAATATTGCGCGGCGCATTTTGGATTCGCGCACGCCAGGGTACGACGAAATCGGCTCGGTATGGCTGCCGTTGCCACATGTACTGACGATGATGTTCGCCCGCAACGACGCGTTGTGGCGGACTGCGATGGCGGGCTCCATCGTTTCCGGAATCAGCTTCGTGGTGGCGGGCGCTTTTTTGTTTGCGGCGGCGCGGCGGGTCTTCGACGCCAAGGTGGCTGCCGCCGCGGCGACCCTGGTATATGCCACCAATCCCAATCTGCTCTACCTGCAATCCACGGCCATGATCGAGCCGCTGTTTATGGCCGCGGTAATGGCTATCTTGTATTTCACGGTGCGGTTCCGCGATACGCAAGGGTGGTTGGCGGTGTGCGGCGCCGGGATGGCCGCGTTGTGCGGCACACTGACAAGGTACGACGGCTGGTTCTTAATTCCGTTTGTGACTCTGTTCGTGCTGGTAACGGCGAAGCGGCAGCGGGTGGCGAAGGCGGCGCTGTTCGCGGCCATTGCGGGCGTGGGACCGCTGTACTGGCTGGGGCACAATTGGTGGTGCTGCTCCAATGTACTGGATTTTTATAACGGCCCTTATTCGCCCAGAGCTATTCAGGGGTCGACATATTATCCCGGCCGGGGTAACTGGGCCAAGGCGTGGCTATATTTCCGAACCGCCGTGCGCTGGTGCGCGGGAACGCCGCTGGCGTGGCTGGGCGCGGCAGGTCTAGTCGCTTGCGCGGCGGTGCGCAAAGCCTGGTGGCCGGCGTTGCTGTTACTGCTGCCCGGGGTTTTCTATATTTGGAGCATGCACTCCTCGGGCGGCACGCCGATCTTCGTGCCGGACCTGTGGCCCAACAGCTATTACAACTCGCGATATGGGTTGGCGCTCTTCCCGGCATTGGCGTTCGGCGCGGCGGCGCTGGTGCGGCTGGTTCCGGCAAGCATGCAGCGCCTCGCCGGCGCAGCGGTAGTGTTGGCGGCGGCCACACCTTGGCTGATCCATCCTCGGCCCGATGCATGGATCACGTGGAAGGAATCGCAAGTCAACTCAGAAGCGCGGCGGGCTTGGACGCGCGAGGCTGCGGAGTACCTCGCGCCGCGCTACCGGCGTGGGTCGGGCATCATCACCACGTTCGGCGACGTTACGGGCATCTTCCGGATGGCCGGCATTCCGCTGCGCGAGACGCTGACGTGGGACAACTGGCCGCTCTGGCCCGCGGCGGTGTCGCGGCCGGACCTGTTCCTGTGGGAGGAGTGGGCGGTGGCGATGAGGGGCGATCCGGTGCAGACGGCGCTGCTGCGCGCGGGCGTGCGCGGACCGCGATATGAGCTGGTGAAGATCGTTCAGGCGCCGAATGCACCTGTGGTAGAGATTTATCATTGTTGTATCGGGCTGACGCAGCTAAACCGCGATGCGAATTCCGTTCACTAAGGCGCATGGAGCTAAGAACGACTTTCTGTTGACCAGGAGCGCTGAAGCTCCGGGGGGCGGGCTGCCGGAGATCGCGCAAGCCATCTGCGACCGGCACACCGGAGTGGGCGCCGACGGCTGGATGCTGATCGAGCCCGCCTCGGCAGACGATCATGACGCGGGGATCCGGCTGTTCAATTCCGATGGCAGCGAGGCGGAGATCTCCGGCAATGGTACGCGCTGCGCCGCCGCCTTTTTGATCCGGCACGGCTACCAGAAGGACGAGGTGCGGGTGCGGACCGGTGCCGGCATCAAGAGGCTGCGTTTGCTGGAACGCGCGGAACTGCGCTTCCTATTCGAGATGAATATGGGACGGCCGGAATTTACCGCCGAACGATTTCAGTTGCCGCTGGGAGCGGGCGCACGGGACGTCACGCTAGTCCAGGTGGGCAATCCGCAGTGCGCCATGCCGGTCGCCAATTTCGATTTCGACTGGCGAGCGCTGGGCGCGGAGATCGAGCGGCATCCGCTGTTTCCCAACCGCACGAATGTCTCGTTTCTGCGGGCGCGCGACGAGCACACGCTGGAAGTGCGTTTCTGGGAGCGCGGTGCGGGCGAGACGATGAGCTCCGGCACGGGATCGACGGGCGCCTTCGCGGCCGCAGTGCTACGGGGGTTGGTGCGCAGCCCGGCGCGCATACTCACGCCGGCAGGGCCGATGGAGATGCGGTGGGATGGCGATATCTTCCTGACTGGTCCGGCGGAGATTGTGGCCGAGGGCGTGTTCCTCGGTCCCTGAGTCGCGCGCTACGGGTGCGCCTCGTGCTCGGCGTGATCGGCGTGCGGAGTTTCGCCAGGCTTGGTGGCGGGTTCTTCGGAGCCGCGATGGCAGGTGTAGCACGTCACATGCATCTTGCCGTCGGGGAAATTGGCGTTGATCGCGCGCGACATGACGATCATCTTGCGCGCAATCTCTTTGTGCGGCTTTTCATCGCTGGCGAAGTCGCCGCGTACGTGGCAGAAATCGCAGCGTTGGCCCAGCGCGGTACTAAACGCGTGCATGGTGTCCATGAGGTGCTCGGGCGGCAGCAGTTTCAGATTCTTGGGCGCGGACATCTCGTGTCCGGCCGGTGGACCTCCCGGCGGCGGGCCCGCGGGCGGCTCCTGCGCAAGGGCGAAAAGCGAAAGGGACAGTACCAGCATCGTGAGTTTCATAGGGCTTATTATCACATAGCGCAAATGGATTTCAGGCGAGGGCGAGCTCCGTTCGCCGTGACCGGCTCAAGCCTGCCTACCGGGCGGCGGCTAAGACCTCCGCGGGATCGGGCTTGCCGCGCTTGGCATAGCGAATCACGCCGTCCGGCCCGATCAGGTAGACGGTGCGCTTCACGAATAGTCCGTTGGCATGATAGAGCGCCGCGACTTTCTGCCCATCATCCACCAGCAGCGGAAACGGCAAGTGGTATTTTTCTTGAAACTTGGAGTGACTCCCGGCACTGCCGGGATTGACTCCGAACACCTGCGCGTTGCGTTTGCGGGCCTCGGACCATTGGTCGCGGAACTCACACAACTGCTTGCGGCAAGTCGGCGTGTCATCGCCGGGATAGAATACCAGGACCACGTTCTTGCCGCGCAGTTTCGACAGACTCACGGCCGCTCCATCCTGCTTGGGCAGCTTGAAATCCGGGGCTTGGGAGCCAGTTGGCAGGGGGTCTGAAAAGAGCCAGTCGAGCATGAAACCAGTCTACTCCCACCGGATAGATATGCAACCGCGCTGTTAAGGCTCGCGCGTCCAGACCTGCGAACGTCCCAACAGCGAAAAGCCGATGAATCCACGCACGGAGAGCTGGCCGCCATGCTCCTGCACGCGCAGCTTGCAACGATACACAGATCCATTGTCGGGGTCCCGGATGTCGCCGCCGCTGTAAGACCGGAAAACCGAAGGCGATTGTCCAGGTTTACCAGGAAAACGGCAAGCTATACGGCAGGATCGAAGCCACCCTCGACCCGCTCGTCCTTGCACTTCTCGCAGATCTTCTTGGCATTCTTGTCGTCAACTGTTTTCCAGCGTCCCGGTAGGCGTCAGCAGTTCGGCGCCGGTGGCCCACATCGCAAGCGCGGCCAAAAACAAGGCAGCACTCGCACCTACAATCTTCCGCATAACCGGAGCATGCCGTTTTTCGGCGCCGACGGCAAGGGGTACCTTCGGGCCACCTTCGGAAATGGGTGTCCGTCACTCGATCACGATCTTCGGCTTCTCCCCGCGGGTGTCGGCGTCTTCCAGTTCCGTGCGGATGGTGCGGCTCTCGTCCGGCATTAGCGCGATGTAATTGTCGCTGTAGATCGCGGGCAGAATGCGGTCGCCGCTCTTCTCGCGCACAACCTTGAGCTTCACCATCAGCGCGGGCGTTTTTGCGGGATTGTGTACCGCAGTGGTCAACAGCCAGCGGGTACCCTGACGCTCGCTGTGCGTGATGGCTTCCAGCTTCACTTTAGGCAAATCGCGCAGCGCGCGGTAATTGTATTCCTCCAGGCCGCGCCAGTAGAAGTTCTCGGAGACCGTCTCACCGCCGCGTGTCAGACGCAGCCGGATGAAATGCACCGGAGTCAGTCCATCCGGATACTCTATGTGGATAGGCGAGCCCACGCTGTCTTCGGTGCTATCGACAGAGGCCGTCTGCTCCCATCGTACCGCGCCGTCCATGTTTAGCAACCTGACGTTCGCTGTCATTCCGCGCACATCGCCGCCGCTGTAATTGACCACTTCGACGTTATCGGTCACCGGATTCCATTGAATGTGCAGCGGCTCGCACGCCTTCTTCGCGCCGAAGTAAGCGGCAGTCGGCTCCAGGTAATAGTCATAAGTCTGCCAGACGAACGACGGCCAGGCGGGATGGCTCATCCAGATCAACAGACCCATGCGGTTCTTACTCTGCGCCTCGAACATGGCGCGATAGCCTTCGTAGTTGACGTATTGCGCGAGGCGCACCCAGTCCGCCGCATTGTCCGTGCCGCCGTAGCTTTTATCGATGCGATCCACGAAGGACCCGCCGCCCTGCGCGCCATTGAGCGAGAAATCGTGCAGACCCCACATGCGCCCTTGCGGCCACATAGCCGATTCGGGCATCATGGCGCGCAGGCTATCCATGCTCACGATGTTCGGCATGCCCAGTTCGCTATGCAGCTTGGGCGTGGCGCGCTGGGCGAAATAGAATTTCAGCGGCATCGCGCGGTAGGGACCATGGCCGCTCACCGTGTCGTCCGCCGAGCTTGGAATGTAATGCAGCCCCGGATGCAATTCCGCCAGCGTCTGACGGATGCCTTCGTCCAACACCTGCGGCGGCTGTCCTTCGTTGCGTCCACAGTAGAGACCGATCGAAGGATGGCTGCGAATGCGCAGTACAGTGTCTTTCACGTTGCGCATGAACAGGCCGTTGTCGTCCGGGTCGGGACCATCGTACGGATTGGCGAGCCAGAAGTCCTGCCATACCACGATGCCGTGCCGGTCGCAGGCATCATAAAAGGCGTCCTCGCCAATCTGCCCGACCCAGTTGCGGATCATGGTGAAGTGCATATCGCGGTGGTAGCGCACGGCGGCATCGTATTCGCGCGCGCGGTAGCGCAGCATCGATTCGCTGAAGCCCCAGTTCCCGCCGAGCGGCACGAATCGCCTCCCGTTGATATAAATCTTCAGCGCGCCGCCGTCTTCGCGGTAAGTGAATTGGCGCACGCCGGCCTGGAAGGATTTCGTGTCGGAGACGCTCCCGTCACGTGTGGTGACATTTAGCTCCACCTTGTAAAGGTTCGGATCGCCGTAACCGTTCGGCCACCAGAGCTTGGGATTCTGCAGGTGCAGGACCTGCTTGACGGTCATAGACGCCGATGGCTCGATCCGGAGCCCCATGCCGAAGCCCTCTCCTGGAGGAAACCTCTCGGCAAGGGGACCGCTCAGTCCTCCTCCGATTGATCCGGTCACAACCCGCGAGTCGTGATTCCGCAGAGTGAATTCCACTGTAACGTCCGCCTGCGAAGTGTCAGGCAGAGGTAGAATCGTGGTTACGAGCGGATCTTCAATAGTGACCGGTCCCGTGGTGGTCAGATACACATTATTCCAGATACCCGTGTTCCGTCCGCGAATTGTGGGAATCCAGTCCCAGCCGATCGAGGCATGATAGGTCGGGTTATCCGCGCCCAACGCGCCGCCGTTCTTGTCGGGATTATCGAACGTCTTTTCCTTTACGCTTCCCGGCGTGGCATTCTTCTCCACACGCACAGCCACGGCGTTGTTCTGCCCGGCATGCACACGGCTTGTTATATCGAACCGGCCACGCATGAATCCGCCTTCGATGCGGCCCAGCTTTTCGCCGTTGAAGAAGATATCCGCTTTCCAGTTGATGCCGTCGAAGTTAAGCCATAGGTGCTTGCCGGGTGCGACTGGGCCAATTACGAACTCATTGCGATACCAGAAGTCCGCGTAGAAGAATGAGTCCGAAATCGCGAGTTGGTTATCGCCATAGTTCGGATCGGGCAGCGCCCCTGCATTGAAGTAACCCGCGAGTACAGTGCCAGGCACGGTTGCCGCCAGCCAGTCCGCGTCGTGAAATCCGGGCTTCGAAAGGGACGCGCCATCCCCGCTGACGAGCGAATCGCGTTGGATGCGCCACACACCTCCAGCCAGGCTTATCGAGCCGCGACCCTGTGAAAGCGGTCCGCCTCGGCCGTAAACTTCCATCTCACTGAGGATGTAACCCTCGGCCGAAGCGGCTTTGCTCAACTGCAGGCGCACGTAACGGCCTTGGGCCGGGCTCGCCAGTTTCATGTCGTCGGCAATGGGCCGCAGCGTCTTCCAATTGGTTGCATCGTCGGAAACCTGAAGCAAGCCGTCCCCGCCGCGGATCCAGGCAAGAGCCACCCGATCGAACGTGCATACGGCGCCCAAATCGACGTAAACCCATTCGCCGGCCGTCCCCGCGCTTTTCCATGCGCTGGTGAAATCATACGGACCCCCAGCTTCCACGCGGTGGTTTCGATCGAAGAAGGCCACTTCGCCGACCAGCCAGGATGTCGCCCTGGGAGCCGAGACCGTGGCACGATAGAAACGGCTGTGAGACGGCTCAGCCAGTGCAATGGACGGTTTAAATTCGCGCGCCGGACCGTCCCGGCCGATCGTACGGCCCAGTTCCTTCCAGTTCTGCCCATCGTCCGAGCCTTCGACCAACACGCCCCAGCCCGCGGGCGCCCCGGAGGCATCTCTGACCACTACACGGGCGTCGATGTCCAGGCGATCCACTTCGGGCGGACCCTCGCCGCCAGCCAGTTCGATCTTTACCCATCCGGCGGTTCCTTTAAGGTCTACGCCGGTCAGCCAGTTATGATCCAGCAGCCATTCGCGCTCGTTTTTTGGGAGTTCTCCTTGTGCGCTCGTGGAGACGGAAACCCAGCGCGGCAGCTTGGTATCCTTGATCCCGTCCGTGATCAACTGCGCGGTCAGATTGTAGTCGTAACTGCTCGATTGGTACGCGGGCCGATGCAATGCCAAATTGCGATAGGTCCGATCCAAGCGACTCGACGGCGCGAAGTTTTCCCTGGGATCGCCGGGGTACACGCCGACCCCTAGCGTGTACTGTTGTGCCTGAATCGCCTGAATCGAGGACCATGCCATAAGAGTAAGTAACAAGATCCGCCGCATCGTCATGCCCTTTTGTCGAGACTCCTCAGCGCGAACGCGTAAGCGCCGACCGCCGTCGCTTCGCTGGTCCCCAGCCGTGAGATGCCCACGCCGGTACGCTGCAATCCATCGAACTTCACCTTGCGCGATCCGCCAGGCACCGTCAGTTCCTTCGTCTCGCCTTTCAGGAACGTCTCCAATTGTCCTGGATCTTCCAGGTTGAACGCGCGCTGCGCGAGGCGGGGAAACCGCTGTCCATCGGGCGCTTGATAAGTGCCGTTCATTTCGTCGACGATGGCCGGCAGGAACTGGCGGTGCGCGCCCGCGATGCCGCCCCCGATAACCACCAGGCAGTCCAGCAGCGTGACGGCCTGCGCGATGGCGTCGCCGGCCACTTCACCCATACGGCGAAAAGCCTCCTCGGCCGCCGCGCGATTGCCGGCCGCCAACCCCTCGGCGATTTCGTAAATCGCTTTTGGCTCCGGCGCATCCTCCAACCGCAGCCCCGCTCTGGCCGAGTACACCCGCCGCACAGCGCGAATGGATGCGCCTTCTTCGGCGTTGGTGTCGCGATCCAGCTTGTTGCGCGCCAGCCAGATCTCGCCGGCCATTGAGTTATCGCCGACAAACAAAGCGCCATCGCGAACGATGCCCCCGCCGAACCCGGTGCCCAGCGTGACGCCGAACAGGTTGCGATAACGCTTCGGGCTGCCCGCGTTTTCGAGCAACCCGTTCACGTAAGGCAGGAATCCGGCCGACGCCTCGCCATAGGCGAACAGGTCGCCATCGTTGTTGATGAACGTGGGCAAGCCGAACTGGTCCTCGAGCATCGGGCCCAGCGCTACGTCGCGGTAGGCCGGCAGATTGCCCGGGCTCACGATGATCCCGTTGAAGTAATCCGCCGGGGCAGGAAAGGCGAAGCTGATTGCCACGGGCGGCGTGGGCAGTTGCCCCTGCACCCTGCGGAAGCCTGCGGCGATGTTGTCGAGCGACCGCTGCAGGTTGTCCGCATTCGATGGCAGCGCGAAGCTCGGGACTACCGGACGGTTCGCCTGCATCGCCGAGAAGACGAAGTTAGTGCCGCCGGCATCCAGTGTCATGACGATACGATCGTCCCCTGGCGGCATGCTGATTTGTGGCTGCATGATTTAAACTCGCGCCGCGCTACGGTTGGCCAGCGCGGTCCAGGTAATGTACAGGATTGCGGCCAACGGCACCAGAAAGCTGAGTTGTACGGAACTATGGTCGGCGACCAGCCCCATCAATGGCGGCAAACAAGCCCCGCCCACAATCGCCGTCACCATCAGGCCGGATAGCTCGTTGGTGTGCTCCGGCATCGCCTCCACCGCAATCGCGAAGACCAGCGGGAAGATGTTCGCAAAGCCCAGTCCCGCTACGAAGAAGCTGGCCACCGCCAGCGTGCGGTCCGGAACGAATAAACCCAATAGCGCAATTGCCGAGACCGCGCAAGTAGCCAGGAAGAATTTCCGCGGCGCGATCCAGTTCAATATCACGCCGCCCGAGAAGCGGCCAATGGTGAGCGCGGTGAAGAACAGCCCCGTGCCCAGCAGTCCCACCTTATTAATATCGATGTCGAAGCGTTCCTTGAGGTACAGGGGAATGCCCGCGCTTACGCTCACTTCCGCGCCCACATAGAAGAAAATCGCGGCCACCATCATCAGCACATAACCGTTCGATAGCAGCGCCAGGCAGGAGCGCAACGTGGCGGCCTGGTGCTCGCTCTTCTTCTCCTCGACGCGCAGACCGGCGACGGCCGCCACTGCCACCACCAGCGCCACCGCATAGATGGGGAAGATCACCTCCCAACTGGCGCCGAAATACTTGGCGGCCAATACCGGGATCATAGGGCCCGACAGCGACCCGATGGCCTTCACGAACTGCGCCAGCGATAGGTTGCGCGCGTATTTCCCTTCATCGGATACATCCCGCATCATGGGATTGCCCGAGACCTGCAGAATGGCAGCGCCCGCGCCCACCAGCAGTACGGTAAGCAGGAAGCGCGCGAAGGAAGTAAGTCCGAAGGCGGCATTCAGCAGCCCGATCAACGCCACCAGCAGGCCCAGCATCAGCACGAACTTCTTGCCGCGCTTGTCTTGAAACACGCCCATGGGGATGGAGAGCAAGCCGAACATGACGAATCCGACGAAAGGGATGAGCGACGCCACCGCATTGCTGAGCTGAAACTCGTTCTTGGCAAGGCTCACGAACGGCCCTACGGCATCGGCAAAGCCCATCGCCAGGAAGGCCAGAAAGACCGGAAAGGTGCGCAGTCGCATATCGGATTGGATTCTCCGGAAATAGCGAGTATACCGCCGGGCGGGGGACGTCGCGCAGAGCGGCGACTTCGACTCACCAGCCAATGAATCTACCGGTTCCCAGCAGGATGTCGCCCTATTCTCGCGAAATACAGAAGCGCAGCGCCGCCGTAAATGACAGCCGCGATCGCCAACAGGGCTTTTATGCCGAAGATGAACGAGAGATTTTGTGTCAGCCCTCCGGCGACCGCGCCCAGCATGTTGGCCCCGAAGACATCGCTCCTCCCACTGCAGCGACGGAAACTCTCGGTGAAGACGATTCCAGCGAAGAAGACGGGAACACAATAGGCCAGGCACAACAGAATGCCGGCCGTGGTTGCGGATCCCGGTATGCTGTTCCACGGGATGAGGTAGTTCGCCACCAGCGCCGCGCACAGCGAAATATAATAGACCGTCAAGCTGCGGGGAGCACGAAGCTTTACATAGAAATTGGACAGAAGCAAAACGGACAGGATACCGGTCAATGCAATTGAGTTCACCAACCACGTAGTCCCGAAGTATAGGGCCAGCCGACTCACTAACTGCGTCTCCATGAGCAGAAAGCCTGCGCCTAACAGGAAAAACTGCCATGTGCTGCGTTGTGTGGGTTTGAAATAAGGCCGGACCAGCAGAAACGTCATAAACAGCAGAACCAGTGAGACCGTGAAGTATGTGCGAGGGATTGAATGGCTCTCATGGTACACATAGGGCCAGTCATCTGTCGTGATTGGCGGTGCGGCCTGGGATGTGAGCGGAAATGCGGGGGGATGGCTTCTCACAAATTCCAACGTCTGGGCCTCGCTGGCCTTTTCCCATAAGCGCCCGGAATTGGCTTCCAGAAACACCGTCCCGGCAAACAGGCCGCCGTTAACGCCGGTTTGGCCTACATAGTAGGTAACGGGGGCGCGTCCGAATATCTGCTGCAGCATTGTATAGAAACGCCGTCCCATCCACGTCCAAGGCTCCCGCACCTCGAACTTCAACACCAGAATGCCGTCCGGATTGAGCAATCGCCGTGCATCGCGGAACGACTCCTCGGTGTAAACATAGTTGTCCACGCGCATGTTGCTGTAGCCGGAGAACCCCGTGTGCGAATCCAACAGGCCGAAAACTATGACGTCGTATTTCCCATGGTTCTGCCGAAGAAAATGCCTGGCGTCATTGATCGCCACTTTGACTTTCGGCGAGTCGTACGGATGCTCTGGATGCAGACGCTTGCCGATCGAATAGATCAGCGGATCGATCTCGACAGCGTCCACGTGGGACGCCCCGTGACGAAGGGCGGCTGCCACATCGTTGCCTGCCCCTGCGCCGATCACGAGTACGCGGTTCTTACTTCCTGCAAATTGGAACGGGCTATCGTACGAGTTGTCCTCAAATTGCCGGGCAAGCTCCGGATGACGGGCCACGAACCCGGCGGTGACATTTGCGATCGACATGTATCCCACGTTGTTGACGTAGATCGTATACTGGCTGTCGCCGGAATCTGTGACTTCCAGCTTTTGATAGGGCGACCAATAGACCGCTTTGCTGCCGGACGGCCGGAGTGCGAACAGCGTAATCAGCAGCAGAACGCCGCCTGCAATTCCCGCTCGCCAGGATATGGGTTGGGCGGCCAGGATGAGGACAAACGCCAAGGCGAACCAATAGGCGGGAGATAACCAAAGCAGGGCGAGAATCGCAAGCAGCCACATGCCCGCGATGCTGCCAGCCAGGTTCACAGAGTAAGCTGCGACTGTGTCCGGAGCCGTCTCCAGGTAATAGCCAACCCATCGCCCCAACGGCGCCATCGCAGTCACCATTAGAAGTAACAACAGCGCAAGCATCAGGGCCGAAAACACGGTCTCAATCCAGCGCTCGGACCCAGTAAGTTTCAGGTTGTCACCCCACAGCGCTGCATCCGGCGAGAAGGAAAGCGCGGAGGACATTGCTGTTAGCGCCGTGCGCCATAACTGAAAAGGGAGTTTCACCACAACCACGAGCGCGGTGATCGCGGCGAGGGACGCCAGCAAGCTTCCGCGCTGCCTTGTATTGAAGCAACCCAACCCGAAGCCCAGAAAGCAGGCGATGAGCGACAGGTTCTGAAAGAACGCAAAAATCCTCACCTCGGTACCAATCCAGCGAATCAGAACGATCTCCAGATAGAGAGCGGCCGAGCTGATCAAGAGAAGGCGCCACGCCTTCGAGGGGCGAGCAAGGGAAGCGGTGCTGCGATCAATCATGCCACGACCACACGCGGTCGAGCGTCAAGCCCGGTCTTGGGCTCGCGTGACGGCTCACGGCCATCTCGCCAAGCTGGGAGATGCCGGGCAGAACGTTCTGCGGCCGCGCGGCGCAGATCCCGGAAGTCCTTGGGAGGCGAACTGATCGATGCCATCGCCCGCCTTTGCGAGATACGAGCATACCGCCAGATAGACCGGAAGGTGCGTAGCACGTATCGGATTGGATCTTCCGGGAAAATACGAGTATACCGCCCGGCGGGCGGCTCAAGACCCGGGGTATGCTCGCGCAGGGACTTGCCGGTCTCATCTTCGACCAGTGCCACGACGATGTCGTAGGTGGAAAGAGCCACCGAACTGGTGTTCGTTTTGGTGTAGACGTCCAATGTCACTTCCTGGGCGTGTTGGCCGGCAGTTGTAAGTACGGCAAGTTGAACTTATCGCGCAGCGTGATGATCTCGTCGAGGAGGAGGTCGTTCTGATCATGGTCGCCGGCGACGGCGGTGTCGGATTTAGCTGTGGGGCAGGCCATCGTTGTTGGTGGCCTGCCGAGTTCGATCGTCTGCGCCACGCCGCCGCCGGAACTGTCTAGTTATTTCGAAGACACTGCACTAGATAGGCTAGTGGCCGGCGGGCGCGAACGCAGCGCAACGCTGGCTATGGCCTTCCTGGTCTCGTCTCCCACTCCCACCGTTCCGCCCCCCTACCGGCTGCGGAAAACCACCGGGTCTCTCGGTTCGCGCGCGTGAAGTTTCCATGCATGCCTGGGGTCTACGACCCCGCAGTGCCTGCGACGCACAAGCGATGTAACGCGCGTCACCAGGTTTGCCTTCCGGTTTGCCTGACGCCGTCGGCGCCTCTGATTTGGCTATCTCGGAGTTCATCAACTTCAGGGATACCCAGCCTACATGTGCCCCTGTCCAACGCTTCAAGTGCGTCGTTACCGCCGCCCTCGCATGGTAGGGACCAGGATGGTTCGCTATTCCTTCTCCTGTATGACTCTTTGATTCACTTTTTCACGCCGGTTTATCCCGACGCTATCCAGGCTCGTAGCCTGCTGCGGCCTCGTCGGCCGCCCCGCACGCGCTTTCTGGCGCCAGAGACGTTCCGAAGGGACCGCGGGTGCTCGTGAGATTGCAGCAACCTCAAACGGCCAAGGGAGAGCGGCCTAAACGCGCTATGATGGGATCGTGCCATTTTGTTGGCAAATCGACAGGCAAACCAACCGACTCGATCCGCAGGGTCTGCCTTGATCGACCTGCCGGCAACACAACAGCTGGGCAGACCGGGCAGCCACGGTGGGGACATCCGTGCGTCCGGCCGCGTACCCACGAAAGCTGAAGTCTGGACAAATGCCGCCCGGTCATGGCCGCCGTCGCGAATCTATTTCATTGGATATATGAAACCAAGGGATCCGGCAGACATTTCGGGTATTGTGCCGCATAAGCCGTGGGGTGCATTACTTGATCCGCGCCGTCGCTAGCGGAAATGCCCGATCCGGATTTTCGAGCCGTCCGCGGCCGGCAGCGCGTTGCCAATGCGCGCTGCTGGCTTTGGCTGTCTTCGCGAGTTGCGGTTGTGCACCGCGCCCTGCCCACACTGTTCTCACCAGCACCAGCCAGGTGCGCCAGCTTTCCGCCGCACAGGTCGAGTTAGGGGTCCCGGTCCGCATCCTGGGAATCCTCACCTATTTCGACGGTATTTCCGATTATTGCTTCGTTCAGGATTCCGCCGGCGGAATCCGGGTCAGCTTCGCGCCAGGACAGATTCCGCCCGCCGCTGGCTGGCGCGTGGAAGTCGCCGGCGTGGCCTCTTCCGGAGGCGCGGCTCCCGCGATCGTCCAAGCTCGCATAACAGCCTTGGGGGCGGAGGTGCTGCCGCCTGCAATCCCCGTTTCCCCGTCGGGTTCGTGGGAGCCGGAGTACGAGTACAAACGCGTGGTCGTCTCCGGGGCCGTCCAGTCGGTCGCGTCCGAACGCCCTGGGCTGGTGACGCTCAAGATCCGCGCGGACGGCGCCACCATCCGGGCGAACGTCCCGGCTTCGACAGCCGCCATCAACGAAGAGTGGACCGACGCCGACGTGCGCGCCAGCGGTGTCCTGGACGAAGAACCCCCGGCTCAATCCGCCGCCAAACCCGCCGCTCAATCCATGGCTGACGGCAACCCGGCTGCATCTGACTATACGCTTTGGATCTCCGACCCCCGCGCCATCGAGACGACGCGTCTCGGAAGGCTACCGGCCAGATTGCCGGTCGTTAAGATCCGTTCCCTTTTGGCGCTCGACCCTGCCCGGGCGCCGGCCCACCGCGTGCGCGTTCAGGGGGTATCTTACCTGCCCATCCACGGCGGCATGGCGATCATGGATGACGATGGGCAGATCCCCGTCCGGATGGCGCAAACGGCTGTTGACCCTGAAGGCCGCATGCTCGACTTGGCGGGCTTCCTGGCGTGGGAGCACGGGCGTCCGTTCCTGGACGGGGCCGTGCCGGTGGCCGCACAGAGCGAAGACACGGACCATACACCCGCCCCCGGTTCCACGCTGACCACCGCATTGCAAGTGCATCGCTTGCCGTTGAGCGCCGCCCAGCGCGCATATCCGGTTCATCTTCGCGCAGTGGTGACCTATTTCGATCCCGCCAACCTGCTCCTTTTTGTGCAGGACGCGGGCGAAGGCATCTTTGTAGAACTGACCGGCAAAGAAAAATTGCTGGCGCGGGCGGGAGATACCGTGGACATCACCGGAGTGACCGTCGGCGATTTTGCTCCGGATGTGGCCCACGCCCGGATCAAAGTCCTCGGCTATTCAGGCATGCCGGCGCCCAAAACGGGGGTCTTCGGCAGCGCCAGTTCGGGCCGCGAGGACTGCCGCTGGATCGAATTAGGAGGGATTGTCCAGCACGTCGCCCCGGGCAAAGGGGACGCCCTGCTCTCGCTGGTTTGGGCCAAGACTTCGTATAGTGCCCATGTGTTGGCCCCGCCCGCCTCCCTGGCCCATCTGGTGGACGCCGAAGTGAAACTGCAGGGCGTATGCGGCGCGGTCTTCAACAGCAAACATCAAATGCTGGGCATTCAGATGTACGTGCCCGGGTCGCAATACATTCAAGTGCTGCAGGCGCCTCGCGCGGACCCCTTCTCCATGGCTGCAACTCCCGTTGCGGATCTCCTGCGGTATTCACCGGCGGCCAGTGTCGGGCATCGCGTGCTGCTGCGAGGCACGGTAACATACCCCAGTCTGTCCGGCCCCACCTGGATCCGCGATGCGACCGGCGGCGTAATGATCCAGGATCACGACGCCGTGGGATTGGCGCCGGGCGATCTGGTGGACGTCTTGGGTTTTCCGGAAATCGTCGGGTTCGGCCCTGCATTGCGCGGAGCTCGGGTGAAGCGATTGCAACCCGGCGCGCCGCCTGTACCTGTGCATGCTACCGCTCAGGAGGCCATCAAAGGAAACCTCGACGGTCAATTGGTGCAGATCGAGGGTAAGCTGGTGGACCATTTGCAACTGCCGGCCGAGCAGGTCCTCGCGGTTGCGTCCGGTGACATCACCTTCAGCGCGATTCTCCCTTTTGGCGCCGCCGCGCATCCCATGGAGCCCGGCACGCGCCTGCGCCTGACCGGGATCTGCTCCGTGGAAGCGCAGCCGTCCTACGACCTCATCCCGCCGCGCACATTCCGCTTGCTCCTCCGGTCTCCGGCGGACGTTGTCATCGTGGGCCGGCCGCCGTGGCTGACGGCTCGCCGTGTGCTCCCCATCCTGGCGGGCGCCGCGCTGCTCACACTCGCCGCCATGGCTTGGATCGTCCTCCTCCGCAAGAGAGTCCGGGGCCAGACCTTTGAGCTTCGCGTCCAGACCGTCCAATTGCAGGCCGCGCATCAGAAGACCCGCGAGGCGCTGCGGAAGAAGAGCGTTGCGGAGGCCCTGGATCTCGACAGCAATCGTATTCTCAAACTCATCGCCCGGGACGAGCCTGTCGACCTGATCGTCGACCACATCGCCGAAGCCGTGGCCCTGCACTGCGAAGGCGCGGTCTGCGCCATCCTGCTGGAAGCGCCGTATGGCCCGCGAGTCTGTCTCGTGCCCGCCATGCCTGCCGGCTGGCAGGAGGCCCTCGGCCGCATCCGGATGAGCTCGATTTCGTTCAGCCCCGGATTCCGCGACCCCCAACTGTTCTCGGACGATCCCGCCTGGGCGGATTTCATCGACTCGCAGAAGAATACCCGCTTCCGGACCTTCTGCTCGGCTCCCATCGTAGTGAACGCCGCCACCGCCGGTGTGGTCGCCGCCTTCTTCCGCAACGAGAAGGGCTCCGATCTTGCACAGGTCGAGCAGGATGCGCAGGGCGCGCAGCTCGGCTTGTGGTGCAACATTGCCGCTTTGGCCTTGGATCGGCGCCGGCTCCACGATCAGTTGTCCCACCGTGCGCAGCATGACGTTCTTACCGAACTGCCCAATCGGGCGCTGCTCTACGAAAGGCTGGAAGCCGAGATTGCGCGGGCCTCGTCTTGCGGCGCCCTCCTGGGCGTGCTCTATATAGACCTCGACGGCTTCAAACAAATCAACGATACCTATGGTCATGGCGCCGGCGACGCGGTTCTGCGGGAAGCTGCCAGCCGCATGACCCGTGGCCTGCGCCGCGGAGATATGGTCGCGCGCATTGGAGGCGACGAGTTTGTGGTGCTGCTGCCCTTGCTCGGCCGCCGGGAGGATGCCGAACTGATCGCCGATCAGATGACGGCGGCGCTCGGCGAGCCCATCTACTCGAACCATCTGCGGCTCTCGGTCAGCGCGTGTATCGGTCTCGCCGTCTGGCCGCTCGATGGAGACCGGCCGGATCCATTGCTGCAGTTCGCCGATGCGCGCATGTATGGGGAGAAGAAAAGGCGCTGGTACGACGCGCTCCCCC
>DATKFU010000160.1:0-15397 GCA_035511215.1 Bryobacteraceae bacterium
GTTTCTGTTCTCCTACGTGGCCGATCATTTCCAATACCTCGCCAGCCTCGCTCTGATCGTACCCCTTTCGTACGCTTTGGTTTCGTTCGTCACCCGCCTCGGCCGTCCGGCCGATGTCGTTCTGCCCGCCGTCCTCCTGGCCATCCTGGCCACGCTAAGCTGGCGTCAGGCCGGCACCTATCGCGATACCGAGACACTCTATCGCGCCACGCTCCTCCGCAATCCCGCAAGTTGGCTGGCCCACAATAACCTTGGTGTGGCCCTTTTGGAGAAGCCCGGCCACCTGGCCGAAGCCAGGACCGAGTACCAGGCGGTGCTGGCACTGAAGCCGGACGACGCCGAAGCCCACAATAATCTCGGCAACGCGCTCGCCCGGATGCCCGGCCGCCTGCCCGAGGCCATTCGCGAATTCGAGATCGCCATCAAACTCGAACCCCGCCTCGCGCAGGCCCACCAGAACCTCGGCAACGCTCTGGCGCGCAATCCCCAGCGCATCGCCGATAGCATCGCTCAATTCAAAATAGCCCTGCAATTGAAACCGGACGATCCGCAGATTCGCAACGATTTAGGCGTTACCATGCTGGAATCGCCCGGCCACATTTCCGATGCCATTACGCAATTCCAGGACGCGCTCAAGGTCAGCCCCCGCGACGCGCAAATCCGGACCAATTTGGGGAACGCCTTGTCTCAGGTTCCCGAACGCCGCCCCGAGGCCATAGCCCAATTCCAGGCCATTCTACGAAGCGAACCCAATAATCCGCAGGCGCACAACAGCCTGGCCATCACCTTGGCCCAAATGCCGGGCCGCCTGCCGGACGCCATCGCCGAGTTCCAGGCCGCCTTGCGGGCCGATCCGCGCTTCGCGGAAGCCCACAACAATCTCGGGCGCGCCCTTTCCAGGCTGCCCGGTCGTATGCCCGAAGCCATCGCCGAATACCGGGCAGCCCTGCAAATCAAGCCCGATTACGCACAGGCGCGCGCCAATCTGGAAGCCGCCTGCGCCCAGAATTCACAATACTGCAAGCAGCCATGACCCTAAAAAACCCGATTACTCGTAAACTGTCCTTTGCCGCCATCGCGCTTGCCGCGCTAGCCGCCCTGCGCGTGGGTTTCATCGGCCCCGTCTTTGGCCAGTTCCAACGCGTGCTGATCACCGAGGCTATAGACGAGTCGAAACTCGTGACTCTTTCAGGCAACACTCGCCCGGAGGCCAGACGGAGGGAAAACGATCGCGGCATCGTCCCCGATTCCAAGCCCGTCGAGCACATGTTCCTGCAGTTGCGCCGCCCGCCAACGCTCGAGGGCGAATTCGTCCATCTCATCAATGAAATGCACGACAAAAGCTCGCCGAATTTCCGGCACTGGCTCACTCCCCAGGAGATTGGCGACCGGTTTGGCTTGGCGCAGCAGGATCTGGACACCATCAAGAGTTGGCTCGAGTCCAAGGGCTTCACGGTCCACTATGTGTACCCTACACGCATGTTGATGGACTTCTCAGGCACTGCGGGCATCATCCGCGAGGCGTTCCATACCGAGATCCACAGCCTGGAAGTCGATGGCAAGCAGCACTGGGCCAGTATGAGCGATCCACGAATTCCGGAGGCGCTTGCACCGGCCATCGTGGGTGTCGTCTCCATACACGACTTCCGGCCCCACCCCATGTACAAGAAGGCTATCCCCGGCTACACGTCGGGCTCCTTGTACGCGCTGCTGCCGGCCGATCTTCAAGTGATCTACAACGTGGATCCGCTGCTGCGGAAAGGTATTCAGGGGCAGGGCCAGACCATCGTGGTGGTGGAGGATTCCAATGTCTCATCCGCTACTTCCGTCAATACCTACCGCAGCACTTTCCTCAGTAAGTATGCGACGCCCGCTTTAGTGCAGTCACACCCAACCGGTACCGGCGGCACTTGCTCCAATCCAGGTACCAACAGTGCCGATGTGGAAGCCGATCTGGATGCCGAAATTGTCTCCGCCATCGCGCCGCTGGCCACCGTGAACGTGGCCTCCTGCTCGGACACGGGCTCGAGTGCCGCCAGTTTCGGCGGCCTGATCGCCCTCGAAAATCTGGTAAGCGCCGGCAGCCCTCCGGCCATCGTCAGCATGAGCTACGGACAGTGCGAAGCCGTAAACGGCGCGGCCGGGAACGCCGCATACTACAATGCGTACCAGTCCGCCGCCGCTGCGGGCGTCTCCGTTTTCGTATCTTCGGGGGATGAGAGCGCCACGAGTTGCTCGGCCGACGCCTCCAGTTCCACCACCGGCATTGGCGTGAGCGGGTGGACCTCCACTCCTTACAATGTCTCAGTCGGAGGCACCGATTTCGAGGATACCTACAACGCGTCGAAAGGATCTCCCGCCATTCCGGTCAGCACCTATTGGAGTTCCACGAACACGCCTACCGACGGCTCCGCCAAGTCCTATATTCCGGAGATCCCCTGGAACGATTCCTGCGCCAGTTTCCTGGTTTATAACTTCGCGGGCGCCAGCGCGGGGTATGGCTCCGCCGGCTACTGCAATTCCGGGGGCACTGGCGACCGTACCACCGCATCCGGCAGCGGCGGCCCCAGCGGCTGCGCGATGGGTACACCGTCCACGTCCGACATCGTCAGCGGAACTTGCGCGGGATGGCCAAAGCCTTCCTGGCAGGCGGGCATCTTCGGCAATCCTGCAGATGGCGTCCGCGACATCCCGGACGTCTCATTGTTTGCTTCCAATGGCATCTGGAACCACTACATCATCATTTGCGGGACCGGCACTTGTACTGGCGCCCCCAGCGGATCAAGTTGGGAAGGTCTCGGCGGCACCTCTGCTTCCTCGCCCATGATGGCGGGTATCCAGGCGCTCGTGAACCAGAAGTGGGGCATCCGCGCCGGCAATCCCAACCCAACCTACTATGCCATCGCCAATGCGGAGTTCGGCGCCAGCGGCAACACTGGCTGCTACTCCATCAATCAGCCCGACCGCCGCGGTGTCGGGTCCGCCTGCACCTTCTACGACATCACTCAGGGCGATATTGTGGTGAACACGAGTGGCACACATGTGAACAGCTATAAGCCGTCCGGGACTGATGGCGTGTTAAGTACCCAGGCCCTCACCGGGGTGACGGTTCTAACCGCCGGATCGGGCTACACGAGTGCGCCCACCTGCACCATCGCAGCGCCGAGCAACCTCAACGCCTACTTGAGTCCTACCGGGGGAACTCTGTGGGGCGGCGGCACCCAAGCTACTTGCACGGCAGTCCTTTCTGGCAACACCGTCGGCAGCATCACCCTGACAAATGGAGGCCAAGGCTACACTGATGGCGGCGGCTGCACGTTGTCCGGAGGCGGCGGATCCGGCGCGACATGCGTCCCGATAATATCCGCCACTACCCTTGCGCCGGCCTATCAGCCAGCCTACGGCGCCACCCCCGGATGGGACTTCGCCACCGGTATCGGCAGCGTCAACGCCTATAACCTGGTCATGAACACGAATTGGTAAAAGCATCCGCATTGCTCCGCGCCCCGCACTTCCGTGCCGTATAGCTGAGCGGCACTTCGCTACACGGAATTCGGCACCCGCGTGGCCTCTAATTTCCCGCAAGGCTACGCGTTGTTAAGGGACGAAATCGATCCGTGCCGCCTCCCCATGCCAAACCACAATTCGAGCTGTTGTAATCGCTTTTCTACATTTGCCATAGCTGTCGTCTTCAACCTGCGCGTTTTGTGGCGGCTAATTCCTCCAACATGCTCAACCGGCTTTCCAGATCCTCGGTGGAGAATGTCCCGTGCCCTATCTTCCACACTTCCAGCGCGGCCCGCATCCGGATGCCCGCTTTCGGGTCTTCCATGGCCTCGATCAATACCGAGATCGCCCGGTCGGCGGCTTGCTGCGCACGCCCCACCGCCCTTCCGAAAGCTTCCCAGCGCGCCTCCCGGTAGGCAGCCTGAACTGGAGTCCTGCAGCCAGCGGCGCAGGGTCTTCTCCCCGATACCGGCTACGCCGGCAGCCGCTGCCACGGTGGGCTGCGTGAGGAGCGCGGCGATCGCATCTTCCCGCTTCCGTGCGATTTTCGCGCCATGGCCTACGATCTCTAAACGTACACCCATAACATTCTCCTGAAGATTTTTCTACCGCCGCTGCGGGGTTCGCCCTCGGCGTCTGACGCAACATTCGCATATGTAAGAGCATGTTGTGACAAGCCTCTCAACAGCGCAGGGTGCGCCATCGAAGAGTGGCTCAAGCCTCTCAACAGCGGCAGTGTGCGCCATCGAAGAATTGCTTAAGCCTCTCAACAGCGGCAGGCTATCCGGGGAGAGTTGATTCAAAACACTTGATCAACCCAGACAGGAATTCCACGGTTGAGGCTTTAAAAAGCTTTACTTATGTTGTTACACAATCTCGAAGGCGCTGGTTCGCGCGGTCTTAGGAATGGGCGCGTACAGCCTTTTTCCCTGCTCGATACGATCTTCTTCCGCAAAGAAGAACCGCTTGACCGCACCTCGGCGACTCGATTAAAGGAGCTGCATGAACCAGGCCTTTGCCCCGATTGGCGAAATGCCTACTGCGCTGCTCTCGTGGGAGCGTTGGCGCGGGCAGGCACGACCTTTCCGGGCGAGGGCGCTACCGCTTGCCCTTCTGTGGCGCGCGCTTCGGTAGGCTGTTGCACCATCCCAGTGATGGCCGGTATCCGCGAGGATTCCCCGTATCAGCGAGCTTGCAGTCGCCGGGCACGCGTCTCTGCGTTCGCGCCCCTCATGAGCCTTGCCGCTTTGATCGAATGCTGAGACGTTTCCGATCTACAATCCGAGCGGACCAATCTCGCGCCGCTTCTCGCGGAGCCATCGGGTTGTGTCAGTTGGAGGCGTACGACTCGGCGCATTCGGGCAGCACTTCCGGGATTAGATCGACGTCATCTCTGATTTCATATTGCTGCATATCGAGAGATGCGGCTATTGCTCACGAAGAGGTGGCGCTCGCGCGCCCATCAGGTTCTTATACTATTTCTTGCAGAGTACATTGTATTATAAAGTATAGTGGGATACATGCGGTCGCCTGCGGTCATCTGCGGTCATCTGGGCGTGCGGCACCACATGCAGGCGCGTTGGAAGAGGGGGTGTGGGGAGAAACCTTTTGAAGGTTTCCCCTCCACTGGCCCGGCCTCCCATTGTTGCTAGAGTAGCCGTATGTGACGCATCGGACATACCACAACCGCAATGCCATACACCGATCTCAAACTAGACTTGGCCAAGAACGTCCTGACCTCTTTCGCCCAAGCCCTTCTGCCCGTCACCGGCAGCAGCATGTTCCCCTGCATGCAGCCCGGCGACCTGCTCGAAATCCGCCGCTCCGACTGCCCGATCCAAATCGGCGATGTGGTAGTGTTCGATCGTCATGGCCGGCTGGTAGTCCATCGAGTCGTCGGCCGCACTGGCGATTTGCTGATCACCCGCGGCGACCGTCTGCGCTATCCCGATGCGCCCGTCCCCCCCGCCGCAATTCTGGGCTGCGTCACAGCCATCGAACGCCGCGGCCGCCGCATCGCCCCGCACCTTACCTTTTGGTGCCGGTTAGTTTCGACGGTTCTCCGCCACACCGAATTCGGCACGCGCGTGGCGCTCTACTCTGTTAGGATGGTACGAACTTGACCCTCACCGCGACCCACGAGTTGGCGATCGATATCGGAGGCATGCCGATCCTGGTGCGCACCGACAGCGCCGAGTTCGCCGCGCTGCTCGAAGACCGCTACGGCAGCTTCATCCACGCCCCGTCTTCCGATCGGATCTTCTCGCTGGATATCGATCTGATCCCGCCGCGCACGATTTTGGAAGACGAAGACGTAAGCGTACGTATGGAGACAGGCCGCTGGATCATCACCCGCGGCGACTTCCGCGCCGAATTCGATCCGCGGACCCGCCATGGCTGCGTGCGCCAGAGCGCCAATCCCTATTCGATCGATGGCGTGCTGCGCATTCTGCATTCGTTGTTTCTGGCCCGCGAAGGCGGCTTTCTGGTGCATGCCGCCAGCGCCATCCGCAACGGTCGCGCGTTCCTGTTCGCCGGCGTCTCGGGTGCGGGGAAGACCACCCTTTCGCGCCTGGCGCCGCCGGATGCCGAGGTGCTCACCGACGAGGTCTCCTACGTGCGCCGGGCTACCGAGCCGCGACCGTCAGCGAGCGGTTACGAAGCCTTCGGCACCCCCTTCGCAGGCGAGCTAGCCCGAATCGGTGCCAACCTGCGCGCACCGCTAGCCGCGCTCTACTTGCTGGTGCAAGGCCCCGAGAACCGCATCGAGCCGGTGGACCCGCCGGAAGCCGCCCGCGCGGTGCTGCGCAATATCCTTTTCTTCGCGCACGACGAAGAGCTGGTCGGCCTGGTGTTTCAATCCGTCTTCGATTTCGTCGCCCGTGTGACGGTTCAGCGGCTGGTCTTCACGCCCGATGCGCGCGTATGGGAGTTAATCGTATGAATTCTGTTTACCCTGCGCGCAGCAAGCAGGTCGCGGCCCGCATGCTGGGCGGCGAAATGATGATCATGTCCCCCACCGATGCCAGCCTGTTCAACTTGAACGACGTTGGCTCGGCGATTTGGAACGCCGCCGACGGGCACACCTCGCTCGATGAAATCGTCGCCCGGCTTTGCGACGAATTCGAAGTCACGCCGGAAGCCGCCCGCCACGATGCGGAAACCTTCGTCGAGGAGCTGGCCGCGCACGGCATCCTGCACCTCTCCGACCAACCGATCGCACCCGCCGGAAGCGGGCGTCAGGAGTCAAAATGAGCGCCTTAATGGAAGAGATGAACCGCCGCGCCCTCGCGCTGGGAGTGCCCTTGGGCGCTCAACTGGATGTCACCTACCGGTGCAACGAGCGGTGCGTGCACTGTTACCTCGATCACGACGATCACGGCGAAATGACTACGTCGGAGATGCTGAATGTCCTCGACCAGTTGGCGGATGCCGGCACCCTCTTCCTGACGCTCAGCGGCGGCGAGGTCCTGATGCGCATGGACTTCTTCCGCATCCTGGAATACGCGCGCGAGCTTTCGTTCTGCGTCAAGATCAAGACCAACGCTTTCATGATCGGCGAGAAAGAAGCTGATCGCATTCGCGACCTGGGAGTGAATTCCGTGCAGGTCAGCATTTACTCGCACCGGCCCGAGGTGCACGACGCCATCACGCTGCTGCCACGCTCGCTCGAACGGTCCGTCAACGGTATCCGTTTCATGCAGCAGCGCGGTTTGAAGGTCATCATCGCCAACGTGCTCATGCGCCAGAATTTCGGCGACTACGAAGGCGTGCGCGCGCTGGCCAATTCGCTCGGTGTCGAGAGCACCATCGATCCCACCGTCACTCCCAAGATGGATGGCGACCGCGAAATTCTGGGCCTGGGAATCGGCCATCAGGAGTTGTTCGAGGTGATGCGCAATCCGGGCTTGGTGGGCAATGTGGACGAATTCTGCGCGCCGCCCGCCGAAACCACCGACGCCATGCTGGACGAAGTGCCCTGCAGCGCCAGCCACACCTATTGCTACATCTCGCCCTATGGCGACGTGTTTCCGTGCGTGCAGTTTCCGCTGCCCACCGGCAACGTGCGGAAGCAGAAGTTCATCGACATCTGGCGCTACTCGCCGGAGATGAACGATGTGCGTTCCATCCGCCCGCGCGAGTTGCCGGTGTGCGGCACCTGCTCGCATGTGGGAAGCTGCACGCGCTGCCCGGGTCTGGCCTACATGGAGGGCAACATGCGCGGCCCGTCCTCGCAAGACTGCGAAAAATCCTTCGCGCGCACCGGCATCCCCTCGGCGAATATGCATTTGAAGGCGGCCCGCGCCAAACTGATCCAGATCCGGGGAATGATGCCGGAGAGTGTATTGGTGCATTGACCCACGCCGCACAAGCTTTGTTGGACTGCGCGCGCGCCTGCGTCCATTCGCAGCAGGCCGATCCATCGGAAGAGTCGGATTGGGGCGCGATCGAGCCGCTGGCGTCGCGCCACGGTGTGGCGCCATTGCTGGTTCGCGCGCTGCCGGAACCGTACGCGATCCGGTTTCGCGAGGGGGAACGCGTGCGCACCAAGTGGGGCCTGCGTTTGACCGCGGAGTTGTTCCGCCTGCTCGACTTGTTGGAGCGCCATGCGATTCCGGCACTGCCATTCAAGGGCCCGGCGCTGGCGTATGCGCTGTATGGCGACGTGGCCATGCGCGAATCCTGCGATCTGGACCTACTGGTCCCAGGCGAATCTTTGCCGGAAGTCAAACGGGCCATGCTGGCGGCCGGCTATACCACCGATCTGCCCCCGGATGCCGCCCAAGAGGCGGCCTATCTCCGCGCGCGCTACGAGTTGCATTTCACCTCGCCGGATGGCGCCATCCCCATCGAGATCCACCAGGCGTTCATGGCCCCCTCCTACTGCCTGCCGTTCGATTACGGCGCGCTGTGGCGGCGTCTGGAGCGGCAGCCGCTCTGCGGCCGAGAGGCACTAGCGCTCGGCGCCGGCGATTTGCTACTGATGCTCTGCGCGCATGGCGCCAAGCATTCGTGGACGGAGCTGAGCGCGGTGTGCGACATCGCTCGGCTACTGGTGGTTGACGGAGAGCGGATTCCATGGCCTGCGATGCTGGGCCAGGCGCGCCTCATGGGCGCGAGGCGGATTTTGCTGCTCGGGCTGTCTCTGGCGGCCGATCTGTTGCACGCGCCGGTGCCTCCGGATGTGCTCGCCCAGGCGCGTGCGGACCGGGCCTTGGTCCGGCTGGCCGGACAGGTTCGCGCGGCGTTGTTCCAGGAATCCGGGAGCGCAGGCGGGTTGCGGTTTTTTCTCCGCACGCGCGAGCGCTTCCGCGACAAGCTTTCCTGTTGCGCGCGCCTGGCGCTGCTCCCGAACGAAGAGGACTACGCGTGCCTGCCGCTGCCGGCCTTGCTTTCTCCGTTGTACTACCCGCTGCATGCGTTCCGCGTGGCAGGGAAGTTTGGCTTGGTCTCGTTAAGGAGCCATTTGTGAACCGCGCGCCGCGGCGGCCAACAATTTGCACAGAGTTTCCGGATCCGGAGAATTAAGTAGCGGGCCGAAAGACACCGAGGTTCCCAGATGACCGTCACACACCCTCACGCGAAGCGGCGTGCGCTGATTCTTTGGATGGCGGCGACCGGCGGAGCCTTCGGCCAGTCCCAGGCACCCTCGGAGATCACCGTGGGCGGCGTCCACATCAAGGGCGTGCCGATGGACTGGAGCCACCGGCACGTCATCTTTTCCAACCCCGGCACGGAGGCGGAAGCGATCAAAGCCGGAACGCACGACCGGTGGCTGAAGATCGTCAACGACCCGCGCTATGCGATCCAGCAGCTTCAACGGCAGCAGCCGGGACAGGGGCCGGCGGGGGCGCAAGTCGCTAGTTTATTGGCGGCCGCGCCGCCCTCGGATGACACGCCGGACAAGAAGCGGAAGCATCGCGACTGGAGCATGGACCTCGGCACGGGCAGCGACGCGCCGAACACTTTCCCCGCTAAATGGTCATTCGGCACCGCCACCGCGAACTGCGCCTCCGACTTCGTGGTGTTCCCCAACGGGACGGCTGGTTCCTCCAGCCAGGCCACCATAGTAGCCTATAACAATCTCTACGCCGGGTGTGGCGGCACGGTCCCCAGCGTCTATTGGCAGTACAACACCGGCACAGGCTCGGACAACAACCTTTCGCCTGTGCTTTCCGCCGACGGCTCTCAGGTGGCCTTCGTGCAGTACTCAGGTACCGTTTCCAGCCTCGTAGTCCTGAAGTGGGCGGCGAACTCCTCTTTGGTGTCGCCCTCGAACACCCCGGCAGCGTCGTATCGCAACTGTACGGCGCCCTGCATGACCGTCCTCACCTTCAGCAACAGCGGGCTGGACGGTAACTCCGCGCCCTTCTACGACTACACCAACGACGTCATCTACGCCGGCGACAATAGCGGCGCCCTCCACCAATTCGCCGGCGTTTTCAACGGAACACCGGCCGAAGCCGGCACTCCCTGGCCGGTCAGCGTCGCCCCAGGCACAAATCTCTCCGGCCCGGTGCTGGATTCGGTCTCCGGCCGCATCACGGTGGGCTCTCTGAACGGGTATCTCTTTTCCGTCAACTCTTCAACCGGCGCTGTGGCTGGCACTTCCAACCAACTTGACGCCGTGAACGGGATCTACGACGCCTCACTGGTAGATTCCAGTGCGGCGAAGGTTTACGCCTTCGCCGGCTACGATGGAAAGAGCAACTGCAGCGACGGTCTTGGCCACACGGGATGCAGCGGCGTCTTCCAATTCCCCGTCGGTTTTATCAGCGGCGCGGGAACCGAGACCCAGGTCGGCTTCGGTTATGCCCCGCTCTTTTCCGGCGCGTTCGACAACCTCTATTACACTTCCAACTCCTCCAGCCCCACCGGCAATCTCTATGTGTGCGGCCAGACCGACACCAACGCGCAACAGACGCTGAACCAGATTCCCATCGCCTCCAACGCGATGGGAACGGAGGTTGCGAGCAGCTATCTGGTGGGGGACGGAACCGATTGCTCGCCAGTCAGCGAGTTCTACAATACCAGCGCGTCGACGGACTATATCTTCCTAAGCTCCGAAGGGGCCTACCAGGGCTGCCCTCAGGGGACAGGCTGCGTCTTCGGTTTCAACGTGACCAGCGGCACGGCGCCCGACAGCGCCGAATTCGGCGTGGCATCCGGGGGAACCAGCGGCATCGTCGTGGACAACTCGGTCGGCTCCGGCACGCTGGCGAGCGCATCCCAGATCTATTTCTCGACGCTCGGCAATACCGGGACCTGCGCCACCTCCGGCGGCACCGGCCTCTGCGGCATGCAGGACTCCCAGACTTCGCTCTACGTCGACTGGACCCAGTTCCACTTCACCGCCGATCACGATGGCTTCAACCAGTATGAACACGCGCTGAGTCCCAGCACAGTCGGCGGAATTGGCCTTAATTGGAGCTTCACCGCCGGCAACGTGGTGGAATCCTCGCCCGCGGTGGCGAATGGGGTGATTTATGTCGGCGCCTTCGACAGCAAGGTCTACGCCCTGAACGCCAGCGCCGGCGCGAAGGTGTGGAGCTACCTCACCGGCGGCGCGGTGTTTTCCTCGCCCGCGGTGGCGAATGGGGTGGTTTATGTCGGCTCCAACGATAAGAATGTCTACGCCCTGAATGCCAAGACCAGCGCCAAGCTGTGGAGCTACACTACCGGCTCGATTGTGGAATCCTCGCCCGCGGTGTTGAATGGGGTGGTTTATGTCGGCTCCGATGATGACAATGTCTACGCCCTGAACGCCTCGACCGGCGCCCTGCTGTGGACCTACACCACCGGTGCCGGAGTGCTTTCCTCGCCCGCGGTGGCGAATGGGGTAGTTTACGTCGGCTCCTCCGATGACAAGGTCTACGCCTTGAACGCCAGCACCGGCGCCAAGCTGTGGAGCTACACTACCGGCTCGATTGTGGAATCCTCGCCCGCGGTGGCGAATGGGGTGGTTTATGTCGGCTCCAGCGATGACAAGGTCTACGCCCTGAATGCCAGCACCGGCGCCTTGCTGTCGAGCTACACCACCGGCAGCTCTGTGTATTCCTCGCCCGCAGTGGCGAATGGGGTGGTTTATATCGGCTCCTTAGATAAGAAGGTCTACGCCTTCGCCCTCCCATAATTGTGGGGCAGGCAATTCTGCCCGGGGTACCCTTTGGTGGGACAGTGCCGTCATACATGCGCCTGACATTAGATTACGTTATTGCCAGGAAGTTTGAACCGATTTTCGGCGTTATGAGTGGTAAAACGTTTGTCTGACTGTATTTACAACAGATTAATATTTTCGGCTATTGATTCCTGGCGTGAGACACAGTAACATCAACTGATACTCCTTAACGAAGGGACTTCCCCGCATCGAGTTTGTAAGGCTGCGTGAAGGAAAGGACAAAAGAAAGTGCAATTTCTATTTGACGACGTTGCCCGAATCCTGGCAAAGCCCGCACCGCGGCGTCAGGCGCTCAGGCTTGCGGCCGGAGTATTTGCCGCGGGCATTCTCGGCGCGCTGGGGCTGAAGGCTTCGGGACAGGACGCAAAGCCCGACGCGTGCGGACCTTTGCATGTGGCTTGCGGCGCCCACGGTCTCTGTTGCCCGGTCACCGCCAAGTGCTGTATCACCGAAGCCAGGGGCGCCTTCTGCGCACCCAGCAAGTTGGACATATGCTGCGCCGCCACGGCCTGCGGACCGAAAGAGGTCTGCTGCCACGGTGTTTGCTGTCCGCCGGGCCAGACCTGCGTGAACAACCGGTGTTCGTCGTCGAAAGCCGCCTAGCGGCCGCTTAGCCGCGGGTAGCGCCGCCTCCATGTAGACGGCGCGCACTGCGTACCGGTCCGCGCCGGTTTCGTCGTATAATCGTTTCATTCCTCAGCGATTCTGCCTCGCCTCCCTCGCCGCTATTCTGGCGTACGCGGTGTATTGTAGCGGCGAAGCATCCGTTAGCTGGAACATCTGCCTGTTGGCGCTCGGCCTTGCGGCGGCCTTGTACTGGCTGCGTGTCCCCGCGCAAGACGGCGGTACCGGTGGGCTGTGGCTGCTGCTGTTTCCCTGCTACGTAGTTCTTCAATTACTCCCCCTTCCGCTGTTCCTGCTACGCCTTCTCTCCCCCGCTCGCGCGCGCATCGTCGATAGCTTGGCGCGGCTCATTCCGCCGGCCGGTTTCGCGCCCCTGGCTATTGCTCCGGCTATAACTGTCACTCACTTGCTGCGGCTTACTGCCTACGTAATCTTGTTTGTACTGGTGCGCGATGTGACCCGGCAACTGGGCCGCGGCCGCTGGCTTGCAGCGTTGCCATTGGTCGCGATCGCGGCGGCCGAAGCTGGCTTAGGTCTTTTGCAGAATGCGCACGGCGGAGAGGTTCAGGGCACTTACGTAAATAAGAACCATTTTGCGGGCCTGTTGGAGATGGCGCTGCCGCTGGCCGTCGCCTGTGCATCTGCTCTGTTTGCCCGGCGAACTCACGCCAGAGCAGCTGGTATGCTATCGATCGCGCTACTGATCTTCGCCGGACTGGTCTGCTCGCTATCGAAGATGGGTTTCGCGGCGGGCTTGGCGGGGCTGTTCGCCATGGGCGCGCTGGCGATCGCGGGCAAAGTGCAAGGCGGAAGGAAATGGCTGGCTGTCGCTGGGCTGGCCGCTCTGGTTCTGTTCGGCTTTATCTTCCTGCCCTCCGACGCGTTTATCGCTAATTATGGAGGGCTCACTTCCAAGGGGCCGGCCGCACTGGAGGGACGCGGGCCGATCTGGCGCGAGACACTCCATTTGATCGCGGCCTATCCGGTCTTCGGCTGCGGTCTAGGCAACTACGAGACCGCTTTCTTGAAATACCAGACCAGCGTAGTGGACCGCGTCTTCACATACGCTCACAACGACTATCTGCAGGTTGCCGCGGAACTCGGTGTGGCCGGCTTTCTGATTGCCGCGGTATTGTTGCTGCCTGTCTTCGCCAGACCCTTTCGCGCGGCATCGCAAGGTTCGGACCGCACTACCCGCTATCTGGGACTGGGTTGCGCAGGCGCGATCGTGGCGATCGGTCTCCACTCGCTGACCGACTTCAATATGTATGTGCCGGCCAACGCTTTGGCGATGGCGTGGGTTTGCGGCATCGGCGCCAGCCTGCCGCTGCGCGGTGAGAAGCCCACTGCGAATGGGCACAGGGCGTCGTTCAGCGGACTCGCCATCGGGCTGGCCTTTCTGCTGATCCTCTACGCGCCGATGCGCATGCTATTCGACTCGCAATTCCGCAGCGACGCGCGGGCCGAGAGCCTGTTTTGCCGCTTCGGCATATGCGACACGGATGCGGTGATGACCGCCCAGACGTTGGCCTACGGCGGGCGTGCCGGAGCCGTGCCGCCGGCCGAGTTATTCAAAGCCTTGCGCAGAGATCCCAACGCGCCGGCCCGTTGGTGCGACACAGGTGAAGCGATGCTGCGGGCCGGACGGGAAGCCGATGCCGACTATTGTTTTTCGCAAGCACTGGCGCTGGGCCCGCATATCCCAACGATCCTGATGCAGGCTGCGGATTTCTACTACACAACGTATCGGACGGCCGGGGCTATGGAGTGTATGTCACGCGTCTTGGCTGACACAGACGCCTATGACGGCATGATCTTCGGTTGGTACGCGCAGAAAAAACTGCCGCCCGGCGAGGTTTTGGCGCATGGCCTACCGCCGGGCCCGCGCGCTGCCGAAGCCTATATGCGCGACTTGATCGCCGCCGACAGGGGGGGGACGGAAGACGCATGGATCTGGATTACAGCGCGCGGTTTGGGCAGCGGCCGCTTGGCGCGGGAGTATGTGCAATACCTGTTCGCCAAGCGCGATTATCAAACTGCCGCCTACGCTTGGGCCCGCTATCTTGGCCCGCGCGAAAACGGCTACCTGAAGTCGAACTGGGTCTTCGACGGAGACTTCGAAAACGAGCTTTCGGATTCGGCCTTCGACTGGCGCATCAACGCCCGGGACGGTGTCGTGGCCGCCGAGGACACGAACGTGGCGCACACTGGATCGCGTTCCCTGCGCATCCATTTTGAAGGCAAGGAGAACCTGGACTACGACGGGGTTGGACAGGTGGCCTTCGTCAGGTCAGGGCGATATCGGTTTGAGGCGTACGTGCGGACCGATGCGATCACTACCGATCGGGGCATAGGGTTTCACATCTACGATCGCGAATCCGGCGCACGGCTGGACGTCAGAACCACGGAACTGACTGGTACGCATGACTGGCAAAGACTCGACCGGATTGTGGTAGTTCCGAGAGAGACCCGGCTGTTAGCGATTGAGGTGAACCGCCAGCGGTCCATGAAATTCGACAACCAGATCGGCGGCACGGTTTGGATCGATAGTGTCAAACTCTCGCCTCTTGACAACCCACGGCCTTTCTGAATCACGCTCCCGGCTGACTAACTCGTAACTTCAGACTCGCACCGGCCAGCGTGCGTAGCGCTATGCGAACGGACTTCCATCTGTACGTCGGTGGCCTGAAGAAAGAGCTGAAGGCATTAAACTGCACATTCCAAAACGCTTGTGCTTCAGGAAGCGCTATAACCACACGCGACGGAATCCGCGCTGGCGCAAACGGTCGCGGATTGGTAGGCACGGCCGGGTCGGCTGCCAGTCTGCGAATCCCTGTCTCTCCGCCATTTTACTGAAACGAAACCCTTCGATCTTTCGACCGCGTCCGGCGCGAACAGCGGCCGATCACCTGCGCTCCCGATAGGTTAAACTAGCAGCATCCCACGCATGCCGCTCTCCGCCGGCACCAAGCTCGGCCCCTACGAGATCCGCGCGCCCATCGGCGCCGGAGGCATGGGCGAAGTGTATCGCGCGCACGATCCGAGAATGGGCCGCGACGTGGACATCAAAATCTCCGCCGAGCGCTT
>DATKFU010000161.1:0-2857 GCA_035511215.1 Bryobacteraceae bacterium
CCCGTTGTGCGCGCGGACGCTCGCCAATTACTGGCTGCACAACCAGGCGTGGGATGCGGCCCGCAACATGCTGCTGCTCTACTTGTCGCACGCGCAACATCGCGACCCACAGGCCACGCGCGCGCTTCAGGAGTTGAATGCGGGTTCGGCGCCATCGCGAATAGAGAACTAGCGCACCTTGCCGGCGGAGTTTTCGAGAACCACATCCGAGAGCAGCGCAGTATCGGACTTATCCGGCAGGTGCGAGCAGAAGCCGATGCCGACGTAGAAGGGTCCGTCGATGTGCAGGTTGATGGGTGGGCCGAACTGGCTCATAGGCTCACCTTCCAGGCTGACGAAGAGCGCGAAGGAGTCGCCGCGCTTTTCGATGCCGATGCGTTTGGCCATCACGCCGACGAGACTGTCGGGGCTGGCGCCGCCGGGACGGCCGCGGCCCCCGATGCGATACTCCATGTCCGTGACGCGAACGCCCTTCTCGGGACGCTGCGCCAGGTGGATCATGCCGAGGCCGTGCAACGCAGTGACGGCCTCTTTGGAATCGTCCTCGAGGTCCTGCCGAATAACAAGGACCGCCTTGCGGTCGCCGTAGCCGTTCGGGTCCGGATAAGCGATGCCGGCCGCGAGTGAGACGTCGCCGGACATCTTCTTCCAGAGATAGCGGAACTCGTCGCGCGTGTACCAGACGTTGTAGCCGGCGGAGTTGATGGTGTACTGCTGCGTTCCGGCGTCGTAACTGGCGCTGCCCGGGACCAGTGCGCTTCCAATATCGGACTGCCCCTCAAAGATCCCGATCGGCGTATCGAAATTCTTGCTGGGTCTGTGAAAGTCCGGTGGCGGCGCTACCTGGACGTGGGTCGCGGAGCCCGGCTGCGCCCATGCCGGCGCGACGGGTACTTGCGCGCGGACCGGATGCGTCGCCGCGGATAGCATCAGGACCGGCAGAGACAGTGGAATGGAAAACGCAGATGCGGTCTTCATGAGCGCATTATAAAGGGTTCCTGGAGATCGGCGGCTTTTATCGGATCTTATCGCCGTCTGCAACCCGATTCGCAAGGCGCCGTGTGCTGTGATAAAAAAGAATCCGACATGAACGGCGCCGAGTGTCTCCTCAGAACCCTGCTGGCCAATGACGTAGATCTGTGTCTCATGAATCCGGGAACGTCCGAGATGCAATTCGTCTCGGCGCTCGACCGCGTGCCTCGCATGCGCGGCGTCCTTGGCCTGTTCGAAGGAGTCTGCTCAGGCGCAGCGGACGGGTATGCCCGCATGACTGGAAAGCCGGCGGCCACGCTGCTGCACCTTGGTCCGGGATTGGCGAACGCGCTGGCGAACCTCCACAACGCGCGCAAGGCGCGCTCTCCGGTCGTCAACATTGTCGGTGAGCATTCCACGCAGCACCGCGGCTTCGACGCTCCGTTGACTGCCGACATCGAGGCTTTCGCGCGCCCCGTGTCGGACTGGGTCCTGACGCTGGAGCGAGCCGCCGCCATGGGCGAATCGGCCTCGGCCGCGGTGGCAGCCGCCTTAGGACCGCCCGGAAAAGTGGCGACCCTGATTGTGCCTGCCGATTTTTCCTGGAGCGAGGCTGGAGAGCCCGGATGCCGGGCGCCCCGGCCTTTCTGGCCCCTACCGGCTACTGCGCAGGTCCGCGCCGCAGCGTGCGCATTGCGTTCCGGCCAGGCGGTCGGCCTGCTTCTCGGCGGCTCCGCGCTGCAGACCCGCGGCCTTCACGCAGCCGATGACGTGCGCGCCATTACCGGCGCAAGAGTCTTCGCCGACCGGAACGCTGCCAGGATGACGCGCGGGCGCAACATCCCCGCCGTCGAGCGCATTCCCTACTTTCCTGAGCAGGCGCAGGAGCTGCTCGCCGGATTCGAGCGTCTGATTCTGGTCGAAGCCCGGCCGCCTGTCTCGTTCTTTGCTTATCCCGGCATGCGAAGCGCGCTGGCGCCTGCCGGCTGCGCCTTCGACGTGCTCGCATCCCAGGATCAGGATGGCGTGGCTGCGCTCGAGTGGCTGGCTGCGGAGGTGGGCGCGCGTCGGCGGATAAGCCCCACGTCCGGGCCATTGCTGGAGCCATCGCGCCCGGTTCTCCCCAAGGGTGAGCCACTCACCGCGGCCGCCATCGCCAGGACCGTGGGCGCGCTGGCGCCGGTGGGAGCTATCCTTTCCGATGAGAGCGTTTCCTGTAGCGGGCAGATCTGGCCGCACCTGGCTGCCGCCGCCATGTACGACCATCTCCCGGTGACGGGCGGCGCCATCGGCCAGGGATTGCCGGTGGCGCTAGGCGCCGCACTGGCCTGCGCCGGCCGCAAGGTGGTGGCGCTCGAGGCCGACGGCAGCGGCATGTATACCCCGCAATCGCTCTGGACCATGTCGCGCGAGCGGCTGGACGTGACCATCGTCATCCTGGCGAACCGCCGTTACCGCATCCTCGATATCGAGATGCGGCGGACCGGCGCCGGCGCCGTGGGACCCCGCGCCGACCAGATGATCGACCTTTCACACCCGGAACCGGATTGGATCAGATTGGCGGAAGGCTTCGGAGTACAGGCGACGCGCGCCGCCACGGCGGACGAATTCATCCGCGAATTCGGCGCGGCTATGCGGGAGCCCGGGCCCCGGCTGATCGAGGCTGTGCTTGATCGAGAGTGACAGCCGTCTCGGGGAGAAACCTGACGGTTAAAAAAACCGACTTCTCCCAGCCGGATTCCAGCATATGGCCTGTCATTCGCAGGGTATTGTTATGGCTTGTTAGATTTAACACTTCTAGATCGGACAATTGGTGGGGCGACTAACTAAACCATACTATACTTGCTAGTCAAGTTCAGTTCAGTTGTGTGAGGTGCCTGTGAAG
>DATKFU010000162.1:0-64626 GCA_035511215.1 Bryobacteraceae bacterium
ACATTCAGCCGCCACCAGAAGCCGTCGCGATCTTTCGTCCAACACCTTCTCCAACGCGTCGAAACGCCGCCGAACTCCGACGAGACCATCCACGCCTCCAGGATAGCTCAAAACACAACTGGATGGAAATGTTATTTCTTAGCAGAGCCTTAGTGTGGGGGCAGAGCCGGCTGATAGCCGGCTGCGGCGGTCTGGGGCGATGCCGGGCCGCCCTCCGATTTGGCCCGCTGGTAGACTAAGTGGATGCACTCACGGTCCATGCTGTTCCCTCTTATCCTGCTTATGATGGACGCCGGCGCGGCAGGCCAGCAGCCTTCCGCACACAAGCAGATCGAAGCACTCATCGACCATCACAGCGCCGAATACGTCCAAGCTTCCAAGGCGATCTGGGAGTATGCAGAGTTGGGCTACCACGAAGACAAGAGCTCGGCTCTGTTGCAACGGGATCTGAAGGAGGCCGGCTTCCGCGTGGAGTCAGGCGTGGCGGACGAGCCCACCGCCTTCATCGCCACCTATGGCCAGGGCAGTCCGATTATCGGCATTCTGGGTGAATTCGACGCGCTGCCGGGACTCTCACAAGCTGCCGTGCCGGACCGCAACCCGCTGGCAGCGGCGGCGCCCGGCCACGGGTGCGGCCATAACCTTCTGGGATCGGGAGCGGCGCTGGCAGCGGTGGCCCTCAAAGAGTACATGGAAAACAATCGCGTGCCGGGAACTCTGCGTTATTACGGCACGCCTGCCGAAGAGGGCGGCGATGGCAAGGTCTACATGGTCCGTGCGGGACTTTTTCGCGATGTGGATGTGGTACTGCACTGGCATCCGGCCGACCGTAACGCCGTGATCAATGGCGGCGCGCTGGCCATTACCTCGGCCAAGTTTCTGTTCCACGGCATTGCGGCGCATGCGGCTTTCGCGCCCGAGCGCGGCCGTTCGGCGCTGGACGCGGTGATGCTGATGGGCACCGGCATCGAGTTCATGCGCGAGCATGTCCCGAGCAATGCCCGCATACACTACATCGTGAGCAACGGAGGGGCGGCGCCGAATATCGTGCCCGACACGGCAGAGCTTTTCCTATACGCGCGCAGCCCGTCGCTCGACACGCTGGATGGAATCTGGGGCCGCATCGAGAAGATCGGCCAGGGAGCCGCGATGATGACCGAGACCACGCTGGATATCAGGGCCATCGGAGGCGATGCCAACATCGTGGCCAACGATGCGCTGGCGAAAGCGGCACAGAAAAACCTGGAGGAGGTGGGCGGCTTTCGCTACACCGCCGAAGAGAAGCATTTCGCGGAGGAATTGCAGAAAAGCCTGCCGCCGGGCGGCGTCGGCGACATCGGATCGACCGTTTCCATCGAGCCTCTGCGCCCGTTCAATCCGAACGAGCCGGCGGCATCCACGGACGTCGGCGACGTCAGTTGGAGCGTCCCGACCATCGGCTTCGTCGCGGCGACATTTGTGCCTGGAGTAGTGGCCCACACGTGGCAAGCCGCCGCCTGCGCGGGCATGAGCATCGGCCAGAACGGGATGTTGGTAGCCGCTAAAGCGATCGCCCTGACGGGAGCGGATTTGTTTTCGAATCCGCAACTGATTCAGGACGCCAAGAGAGATTTTGGGCGGCAGATGGCGGGCAGGACGTACAAGTCGGAGATTCCGGCGGGACAGAAGCCTCCTCTGGACTATCGATTTTGATCATCGGCAAAGCGGTTCCAAATCGGCGGGACTGCGAGTCCCGCGCAGGCTACGAGCCTGCCCCACAAGTCAATTTCCCCGCAACGCAGCCATCGGATCGATGCGCGACGCGCGGCGCGCCGGAAGATATCCCGCGATCAGCGCCACGGCGCTGAGCAACAAAACCGTAGCCGCAAAGGCCGCCGGATCGGTGGGTTCCGTCTTGAAAAGCAGCGCGGCGATCGATTTAGCGGCAACCACGGATGTAATCGTTCCGATCGCGATGCCGGCCAGCACCAGCCGCATCGTCCTGGCGATCACGCCCAGTTGGACCCGTTCGGTCGAGGCGCCCAATGCCATGCGGATGCCGATCTCCTGGGTCTGCCGTGTCACCGAGTACGAGATGACGCCATAGATGCCCAAGGAAGCCAGGAGCAGGCCCAGCCCGGCGAAGATGCCGACCAGCATTACAAAGAACCGGCGCGGCGAGACGGCGCGGTCCACGATGCTTTGGATGGGGCGGAATTCGGCGGCGGGCTGCTCGGGATTGTAGGCCCGCAAAGTACGCATGAGGCTGGGGGCCAGCGCTTCGGGCAGGATCTGCGAGCGCACCACCAGTTCCGCGCCTTCCGGCTCGTTCTGCGTCGCCATCAGATACTCCTCAATGCCCGATCCACTTTCCAGGCTGCTTTCGCGGACATCGGAGATCACCCCGATGACGCGGAAGTCGCCGCCATTGACGAGGGCGATGCGTCCGACCGGATCCTGGCCGGGCCAATGGTAACGGGCCGCCGCCTGGTTGATGATGACCGCCGGCTTGCTTGAGGCGGTGTCGTCCTGCCAGCTAAAATCGCGCCCTGCGCGCAATTGCATGCCGATGGCGCGCAAGTATCCCGGCGTCACTACATAGACGAAAGCCGCGGCTTGTTCCCCTGCGCGGTAGACGCGTCCCTTCGCCTGCAGCCCCCATTGCCGGTTCCGGTCCAACGGCAGCATGTCCACGACGCCGGCCGAGTGGATTCCTGGAATCGCGGACACGCGGCGCAAAATCTCCTGCAGGATCGCGCCGCGCCGTGCGGGTTTGCCTCCGTCGTTGTAGTCGATCTTGATGGCGGCTGCGCGGCTGGGCTGGAATCCCAGATCGACGTCCAGCACCCGGAGAAAGCTGCGCAGCATGAGGCCCGCTCCGACCAGCAGCACGCAAGCGAGCGCAACTTCGGAGACCACCAGCACGGCCCGCATACGGTCGTGTTTTCGGCCCGCGCTCATCCCATGGCCGGCGTCCTTCAACGCATCCTGCAAATTTCCGCCGGAGATTTTCAGGCTCGGCGCAACGCCAAAAAGAACTGCGGCGGCCAAGGCGATGAGCAGCGTCCAGCCGAGCGCGGCGCCGTCCACCCGGACCGTACTGAGCAGGGGAAGCGCAATGGATCCCTGCCTGGCGAGATACAAGGTAATGGCGAAGGCGACTCCGAGTCCCAGCACCGCGCCGGCGCCGGCCAGCACCAGGCTCTCGGTGAGCAGTTGGCGCACGATACGCAGTCGCCCGGCCCCCAACGCGCTACGCAAGGCAAACTCTTTACTCCGGGAGGCGGCGCGGGCCAGCAGCAGGTTAGATAGATTCACGCAGACGATCAGCAGAATCAAACCCACCGCGCACCACAGCACCACCAGCGACCGGCGCAACTTTCCACTGATATAGTCCTGCAACCCCGTCATAGCCGTCGCGTAATCGTCGTACCAGTCCTTGTGCGCGGCTCTGAGCTGCGGCATCAGGATATCCACTTCCGCCTGCGCCTGGGCCAGGGTCACTCCGGGCTTCAGCCGGCCCATCATAGTCAGCGTGTTTCCCCAATTGCGCAACTCATCCATGATAGCCGGGACGACGATATCCATCTTCACTCCAGGGTGAAGACGGAGCCGAAATCGAAGGATGCCGGAGCACTCCCACGACCGTAAAGGGACGGTTGTTGAGGACGAGCGCCTGCCCCACGATGGCGGGATCCGCGGCAAACTGCCGCTGCCAGAATGAATGGCCGAGCAAGACTGCCAGGCGGCCGCCCTTGCGGCACTCTTCGGGAGTGAACAGCCGCCCCAGGGCCGGTTGGACACCCAGCGTGGGAAGGAAATTTTCGGCCACACGGACACCTGAAAGCTCCTGCGGCTCGCCGCGGCCCGTCAGCTTGGTGAAATCGGAATCGCCGAAGAATGGGTCGTAGCCGGTGACGTCCTGGAAGGAACGATTGTGGCGCTGGAACTCCTCATAGGCAGCCACCGTGTAAGTCACGGCGGACAGGCCGCCCACGCCGCGCTCGCTGGCCATCCACACGAGCCGCTGCGGATCGCGAAACGGCAGCGGGCGCAGCAGGATGGTACTCACCACGCTGAAGACCGCGATATTGGCGCCGATGCCCAGGGCCAGGATCAGCACGGCGACGGAAGCAAAGCCGCGGTCGCGGCGCAATGTGCGAAACGTGTAGCGCAAATCCTGTATCAGGACATCGAGCGCCGGGAGCCCGCGCGCTTCGCGATGCTGCTCCTTCGATTGCGCGACGCCGCCGAAGCGAACCAGAGCCTGGCGGCCGGCTTCCTGCGGGGAGAGGCCGCGCTGCAGGTTCTCTTCGATGGCGAATGCCAGGTGCGAGGCCATTTCCGCCTCCATGTCGCGATCCAAGGGCGCCTTCCGGAAGAAAGCGCGCAGCCGTGCGAGTGCCTGCCTGAGCGCATCCATTAGCGGCCACCGCCTTCGCCCGGCATGGCGAGCACACGGCCCATCACACCGGAAAGCCTTTGCCAGTAGGCGGCGTCCTTGGCCAGTTGCTGGCGACCTCGTTTGGTGATCGAATAGAACTTGGCTTTGCGGTTGTTGTCCGAAGTGCCCCATTCGGCGGAAATCCAGCCGCGCTGCTGCAGCCGCACGAGCGAGGCATAGATGGTCCCCTGGTTCAGCAGCACGGCGTCACCGCTCGCCTGCTCGATGCGCCGCGCGATGCCGTAGCCATGCAGCGAACCCATGGCAGCCAGTGTTTGCAGCACCATCAGGTCGAGGGTGCCTTGCAATAGATCGAGCTTCTTCTCCGGCAAATGGCGTTCTCCTGTGTTATCCCCACAGTAGCAAGGTGGAGTTCATGTGTCAAGGCCACAGGAGAGGCGGCCAGCGAGGCCGCCGTAGGCTGCGAGCCTGCCCCACTATTCCGCGCGTAGCATCGCAACCGGATCGATGCGCACGGCGTGGAACACGGCCGGCACCGCGGCCAGCAGCGCCGCCGCCAGAATTGTCAGCGATGGAAGCGCGAGCATAACCGGGTCGCCGGGCTTCACTTGATAGAGCAGCGCCTCGAGGTATCGTACCGATGCCATACCCAGTGCCACTCCGGCGAGCGCTCCCACCGCCACCATGGTGAAGACTTCCACCGTCACCAGCCGCGCGATGTTTCGGGCGGGCGCGCCGATGGCCAGACGAATGCCGATTTCGCGCCGCCGCTGCAGCACGGAGTAGTCCAGCACGCCATACAGTCCGACGGCTGCGAGCAGCAGCGCGACACCTGCGAAGAATATGCCGAGCATCGCCAGCAGCCGCTCGCGCAGCGTCTGCACCCGCGCCAGTTCCGCCTGCGTGCGGATATTGCTGACGCGGAATTCGGGCCGCGCGCGCGGAACTTCCCGGCGCAGGATGGACGCCAGCGCCATCGGATTCGCGCTCGACCCGCGTACGATGAAGGTCGCGCCGCGCAGCGGCTCCAATATGCCATGCGCGTCGGCCCTGCTAATCGGAACATAGACCGCCGGCAAGATCTGCTCGTGGACGTCGCGGTAGGGAGTATCGCGGACCACCCCTACCACCTTGCTGGGGAGTTCGCCGCTCTTGGCAAACGACTGCCCAATCGGATCTACGCCATTGAAGAACTGTTTGGCAAATGTCTCATTGACGATCGCGACGCCCGGCGAAGTCTCGTTCGGGCGGAAGTCCCGCCCATCGACGAAAGGAATCTTCATCGTGTCCACCCAGCCGGGCGAGACGGACAGAAAGTAGGCGAGGACCGGGCCCGGAGGCGCACCGTTAACCGAAACGAAGGCGTTCCAGGCGTTCCCGTCGAGCAGCGGCCAGCCGGCTAGCGCGACCCTATCGACACCGGGTACAGTGCGCAAATGTTCGGCTACCTGGTCCCAGAATACAGGGGGCTCATCATGCTCGACCACTGCGTGCACCAGGAGGAGCCCTTCGGCGGAGAACCCCGTAGGCCGGTGGGACAAGCGGTCGAAGGTAGCTGCAAACAGCCCGGCCACGAACAACACCAGAAAGCAGAAGGCCACCTGCGCCGCGATCAGCGCATGCATCATGCGGCGCCGCGTGTGCGGATCTTCTCCACCTTTAAGAGCGCTGGCCGGCTTAACGGCCGAGGCGCGTAGCGCAGGCGTGAGCCCGAACAATAGCATCACGCCCAGGGTCAGCGCCAGGCCGAATCCCAGCACCCGCCAATCCGCGGGAAGAGCCAGGCGCGCCGGATTGTCAGGCGGATTGATCATGCCGACGACAAACGGCGCGGACCACCAAGCGAAGGCCGCGCCGATCGCGCTTGCGAGCACCGCGAGAATAGCGCTTTCCACCAGGACCAGTTGCACCAGGCGCCAGCGTCCGGCGCCGATGGAGACGCGCAGGACCATCTCGCGTGCCCGAGAGGCCGCCTGAGCCGTCATCAGGTTCGCGACATTGGCACACGCGATCAGCAATACCAGCGCCACCAGCACACCCAGCGCCACCAGGGAACGGCGGTAATCGGTCTGCAGATCGGAGGCGCCCGCGGCCGCCGGCTCCAGCACCACGGTCTGGTCCAGGAACTTATCGATACTCTCTTTGCTCATGCCGGTGAAACCCTTGGCGCGCTCCCGTTCGAAGGCCCTAGAGGTTGCATCGAGTCTGGCGCGAAGGGGCTCGATGGCAACACCGGGTTTCAAACGTGCCAGCGTCCGGTGCCAGGTCCAGTCGTCATGGATCGCGCCAGGATGCATCATGGCTGGGACGAATATGTCCGTCACGGTACCGGTTTCGGTGCCGGTGAAGGGCACCGGGCCCACTCCTACGATCTCGTAGAGCCGGCCTCCCATCTGAAATGTGCGCCCGACAGCCTTCGGATTTTGGGCGAAGCGGCGCGTCCAATAGTCGTGAGAGAGCACGGCGTATGGATGCGCGCCCGGCTTCAGATCGTCGTTTTCGCCGAGCAGCCGTCCCAGGGCGGGCCGGAGCCCGAACGTACCGAACATCCACCCCGACACGTATTGCACTTCGGCTTTCTTCATCTCCGCTTCCGACTTGTAGGTCAGGTCCATGCGTTGCGCGTATGAGACTGCGATCAGCTCGGCTTGATCTTTTGCCGCCGAGCGCATGAGCTGGAAATCCGGATACGCCCAACCGTCGAACGAGGCGAGCTTGCCGTCGAAGCCGATCCCCCGGCGGGAAAGAGCATAGAAATGCCGGGGGTCCGACACAGGTAAGGGCCGCAGCAGCAGTGCGTCTATAAGACGGAATGCCCCAGTGCACGCTCCAATTGCGAGAGCCAGCGACAGGATGGCCGCGGCGGAGATAGCCTTTCTTTTCAGTAGCTGACGCCAGCCGAATATGGCGTCGGCCCGGAGCGAATCGAGCCACGCGACCAGTCTCACGTCGCGGCTTTCTTCGCGGTAGCGGAGCGCTGAACCGAACGATCTGCTTGCTTCGGAGGAGTCCCGCCCATGCTCGACGGCTTCCGCAATGTGCGACTGAGCCTCTTCGTCGATTTCACGGCTGAGGCGACCGCCGCGCCCAACATTTACGATGCGTGACCACAACGACATATCAAGCTGTCCTTAGAACGCGATTTACCGCCGAAGTGACGGCCTGCCAGCGAGATTCTTCGACGTCGAGCTGCTTCTTGCCGGCCGCCGTCAATTCATACATGCGCGCACGCCGCCCGGTGTCTTTCGTGATCCATTCGGCGCGAATCCAACCGGCCTCTTCCATGCGGTGCAAGGCCGGATAGAGCGAACCTTCCTCGGCGCGTAGAACGTCGCCAGACCAGTCCTTGATGGCGGTCATGATAGCGTAGCCGTGCAGCCGCGGACGCCGCGAAAGAATCTTCAGAACGAGCAGATCGAGCGATCCCTGGAGAGAGTCGGTTTTAGGCATACTCAGACTTCATAATATACAGACGTCTGAGTGTTAGCAATGTTAGGTGAGGTTAGGCGAGATGGCCATTTGCTAACGTCCATTGGATTCGATTCGTCATAGGAAGACAAACGGAGGACCACCAAATGCTTCAAGATCTGCGACTTGGCCTGCGAATGCTGCGCAAGCAGCCCGGCTTCACCCTGATTGCCGTGCTCACGCTGGCGCTGGGCATCGGCGCCACTTCGGCGGTTTTCAGCCTGATTCGAGGCGTGCTGCTGACGCCGCCGCCCTATCGGCAACCGCAGCGGCTGGTGCTGATACCGGCGGCCCGGGCCGACGGCCAGCAGATGGCGCAGCCGCGGGGTTGGCCCGCCGCGCAATGGATGGAGTGGCAAAAGGAGGCGAAGTCGTTTGAAGCCATCGCCGCCTACGACTGGTCGTTCAACTTCCTCGTCCTGACCGATGGCAGCGTATCGATGGAGGGGATGTGGGTCACCAGAGACTATTTTCGTGTGCTCGGACTCGAACCCATGATGGGACGCACGTTTCTGGAGTCCGAAACCGGGGCCAAGCCGGCGCCGGTAATCGTCCTGGGGTACGACTTGTGGCAGCGGAAGTTCAATGGCGATCCAAACATTATCGGCAAGAAGATCCGCATGAGCCGCCAGGACACACCTCCCACGGTCATCGGGGTGATGCCCCCCGGCGTCCGTTTCCTGCCATCGCCCACAACGGCGCAAGAGCCAAACTACAACGTGAACGCGCAGGTTGATTTTTGGATTCCGGCTCCTTCAAAACCGACTGAGAATTTGAAAGGGGCGTTTTGGAATGTGGCTGGGCGGTTGCGAGACGGGGCCACGCTGCCGCAGGCGCAAAGTGAGCTGAAAGTGATTGCCGCCAGAGAGGTGCAATCCGACCACGCCTTTGAAGGCTTCACCCCGGAACTGCATTCTCTGACGGCCGAACTGAATCGCGATGGCGGCCGCATTCTGCTGCCGCTGCTGGGCGCCGCTGCGCTGGTTCTCTTGATCGCGTGCGGGAATGCAGCGGCCCTGTTGCTGGTGCGCGGGCTGCAACGGCAGCAGGAATATGCGGTCCGCAGCGCGCTGGGGGTGGGCCGGGTAGCGCTTTTCCGGCAGGTTTCCACCGAGAGTCTGCTGCTGGCTCTCGCGGGCGGGGCGCTGGGCGTAGCCCTGGCATTGGGCGCCGTCAAGCTGTTTAAGCTGATCGGCGGACACGCCATTCCGCGGCTGGACGCGGTTTCCGCAGGCTGGCCGGTGCTGGCCTTTGGTCTCGGCGTGGCGGTCATCGCCGCAGTTCTGGCCGGTTTGATTCCCGCGTTGCGCGCTTCGCGGCTCGATCCCATGCAGGTGCTCAAAAGCGCCGGGCCGAAGAGCAGCGCCGGTTTGGGGGAACGCAGGCTGCTGCGGGGAGTCACGTTAGTGCAAACGGCGCTGACCCTGGCGTTGCTGGTAGGCGCCGGGCTCCTGATCCGCACCATGATGAATATCTCAAACGTGCAATCGGGTTACAACGTCTCGCACATATTGACCATGAGCGTGACGGCAGTGCAGGGCAAATGGGAAGATTTTCATCGCCGGGCTTTGGAGCGGGTCTCCGCGCTTCCCGGCGTCGAGCACGCGGCATTTGCGTGGGGCGTACCGCTGACCGGCAACAATTGGCCCGCGACGGTCGACATCGAAGGGCAGCCCGCGGCCAGCAAGGAGAGCGACCGGATCTCGCTGCCGTTGCGGTCCGTCACCGAGGACTACTTCAAGCTGCTGGGGCTGCCGATTTTGGACGGGCGCGACTTCCGCTCCACCGATATCCGCACGGCGCCCGCTGTAGCGGTGGTCAACCAGGCTCTGGCGGATCGCTACTTTCCGCATGCCACCGCCATTGGGAAAAAACTCTGGCTGGGCGGGCGGCAACAGCCGTCCACCGAAATCGTGGGAGTGGTGGCCAATGGCCGCACCGACGATCTGACCCGGAGCGCGGATCCCGAGATTTACCTTTCGCTGTGGCAGGCGGGCGCGTTTTCGAAGCATCTGGTTATCCGTACGGCGGCAGATCCGCGCGCGGTAATGGTGGCTGTGCAGCGGGAACTACGTTCGGTCGATCCCACCGTCGCCGTCGAGAATATGAAGACGCTCGAACAGATCCGCGGCGATTCGCTGGCGTCCCGCACCTTCGCAATGCAGTTGTTGGCGGGGTTTGCGATGGTGGGGAGTGTGCTGACTCTGGTCGGTATCTATGGCGTCCTCTCGCTGTCGGTGGCCTCCCGCCGGCGCGAACTCGCCATCCGCTCAGCGGTCGGGGCGCAGCAACGGGACATCCGGAACCTGATTTTCGCGGAAGGGTTTCGGCTGATTGCGGGCGGAGTGGTTGCGGGCATGGCCGCGGCGCTGGTCCTGTCGCGCGTTCTGCGGTCGTTCCTGTTTGAAGTGGAGCCGGGCGATCCAGTGACGTTAATCGGCGTAGCGTTGTTATTCGCCGGGGTCGCGCTGATGGCGTGTTGGGTGCCTACGCGGCGGGCAGCGCGGGTGGATCCGGTGGAAGCCTTGAGATACGAGTAATCACGACCTCTATTTTCGCCCTTGACTTTCTCCGCGCACATATGCTACATTGTGTAGCACTACAATGCGTAGCAGACAGAAGCCGTTGCGAAGTCCCTTTACCGATCTGGAACAGGCCGTCATGTCCAGCGTCTGGCAGCGGCGTGCGGCGACCGCGGAGCAGATCCGGCAAGATCTGGCGCCCGCGCGCAAGCTGCAAGAGTCTACGGTCCGCACGCTATTGGGGAGGCTGGAGAACAAGGGACATCTGATGCACGCGGTCGACGGGAGAACCTATGTGTACTCCAGCGTCGACGAGCCGCGGAATCTGGCAATCAGGGCGGTGAAGCAGATTATCGAGCGATTTTGCGCCGGCTCGGCCGAGCAACTGATTGCCGGAATGGTGGATAACGAGGTGCTGGACGCCAAACAACTGCGGCGTCTGGCGGACGATATCGAGAAAAAAGCCGGGAGGAGGTAGCCTGAAATGACTTGGTACGTGTGTATCGCCGATGCCTCTGTGCGCGCGGCGGCCCTGGCAGCGATGGCCGGCGTGCTGACCGTTTTTCTGCGCAGGAACCCAGCCGCGGAGCATGCTCTGTGGACCTTGGTGGTGATCGGAATGCTTGCGCTGCCGGTCCTGCGCGCCATCGTCCCGGCGACGTACGTTTATGTAGTTGAGCGGCCCGCCGCAACGGTGGCCCAGCCTTCCGCTCCGCTGACAGGCATCGCCACGAGCCCATCCGTCGCTTCCCCAACGGCGCGTAGAGGGTCCGCGACGTCCCGGCGGTGGTGGCCCGCGTATGCCGCGATCGTATACTTCGCCGGCGTCATATTGTTCGCCATTCGACTGTTGGCGGGTCTCCGGATGACGCAGCGATTGTTGCGTCGTGGGCGGCCGATTGATGCAGGCGTCGATGTCGATGTGGATGTCGCAGAGTCGGACTAGGTGCGGGTTCCCGTTACGATCGGTCTGACGCGGATGCGGATACTACTTCCCGGCGAGTGGCGCGAATGGCCGGCCGAGAAGTTGAGGGTGGTCCTGGCGCACGAGTCGGCGCACGCGCGGCGGCACGACCCGGCGATCGGTTTGGTGGCCGCCGTGAACAAATGCATCTTCTGGTTCCACCCGCTGGCTTGGTGGCTGGAGCGCCGTCTGGCTGTGCTTGCGGAACATGCGGCGGACGATGCGGGATTGGCGGCTTCCCCCGACGCGGGCAGCTATGCACGCGTATTATTACAGGTGGCGTCGCGCATGGAAGGACAGCCCACGCGACTGATCCGGAGCGCGTCGGCCATGAACGGACAATTGGTTGCCCGGCGCATCCGGCGGGTGATGGACTCGCGCATGAAACCGGGTACGGGACGCCTGAGCAATTTGGGCCGTGCGACGTTGTTGCCGGGCGCCGCGCTGCTGATTTGGATTTCGGTGGCGGTAGACCTGCAAAGCGTGGCGAGTGCCCAGGCGAAGCCTTCCACGACGGATACCGAAGCAACCTGGTTTGGATTTCGTGGGGATGCAGGGCGGCCGGATCCGACTACCGCCGAACAAGCTGCAGAATTCGAACAATGCCTTGCAGCCGATCCGGAGGATGAAGCAGCTCGATCGAAACTGCTCCGTTACTATTGGTCGAAACGGATGCACGATCGGCGTATTCCACTGGTTCTTTGGCTGATCGACCATCATCCGGAATCGGCGCTTCACGGTTATGCCAGCGCCGCTATTTTCGCGGTTCAATCGGACGCCGTGAATACGGACGTTTACGAGGATAGGCGCAGCCGTTGGCTCACACAGGTCAACCTGCATCCGGACGACGCTCGCGTGCTGGGGAATGCGGCGCGCGCGCTGGGAGAGGGTAGCATTCCGGAAGCCATCGATCTGATGAAGCGCGCCCAGAAGTTGGACCCCGCGCACAGAACCGAGCCCCTGACGAGACTCTATTCATTCTCGCTGATGTGGGCTACGAGCGGAGCCCCTCGGACAAGGCTGAGCGACACGGCCCTTGCTGCCCAGATAAGAAGCGAGCTGCACGAGTCCAATGATGCGGCGCTGGTTGGCGCCGTAGCGCGCCATTTCGTTGAAGACGCCACACAGAAGGCGCTGCTCGAAGAAGACAACTGGGATTTCGCTGCCCTCAAGGCGATTGCAACCGACCTCGTCACGCACGCGCAAGCGTTGGAGCCGCAGAATCGCGAGTGGGCCGACCTGATGGAAGGCGTGAAAGGCCTGCCGAATATTTCGCCGCAGCCGGCCGCAGCCGCGCAGATGGTTCGCATCGGCGCGGGAGTCGCCGCCGGTATGTTGCTGGAATCGCCAACGCCCGTTACCCCGCCTTTGGCGAAAATGGCGCGCATACAAGGTGTGGTGAAACTGCAAGTGCGCATCGGGCGGGATGGGCATGTGGCCGGGACCGCTGTCCTCAGTGGGCACCCACTGCTTGTGCCTGCCGCCATGGACGCGGTGAAGAACTACGTGTACAAACAGATCACAATTGACGGCAAGGCCGCGGAAGTCATGACGACCGTAGAGGTTTCGTTCGGCCCTGACAAGGAGTAGCCGCAGGCTGAAGCCGGCTGAGCTCCGCGCCAGCTTGCTACAATCCGAACATGCCCAACGAAACCTATGCCCTCTTCGATACCAGCGAGGGCCAGTTCAAAGCCAAGCTCTACGCCGACAAAGCCCCCCGCACGGTGGAGAACTTCGTCTCGCTCGCGGACGGCTCGAAGACCGGCAAGCCCTTCTACGACGGCACCATCTTCCACCGCGTGATCCCCGATTTCATGATCCAGGGCGGCGATCCGGAAGGCACCGGCCGCGGCGGTCCAGGCTACAAGTTCGCCGACGAATTTCATCCTACGTTGAAGCACACCAAGCACGGGTTCCTGTCGATGGCCAATGCCGGACCTAACACCAACGGCAGCCAGTTCTTCGTCACCGTCGCTGCCACGCCCTGGCTCGACAACCGTCACACCATTTTCGGCGAAGTGACCGAAGGCTACGAGGTGGTGAAAAAGATCTCCGAAGCGCCGCGCGACAAGCAGGACCGGCCGCTTAAGGAAGTGCGCGTCAAATCCGTCAAGATCGAGAGGAGCTAAGCCATGAAGCGCATGCTGCTGTTGCTGGCTTTCTCGGCCGCCGCCTTCGCGCAGCCTGGATTCGAGCCGCTGTTTAACGGCAAGAACCTGGACGGTTGGGACGGCGATCCGCGCATGTGGAGCGTGCGCGACGGCATGATCGTGGGCCACACCGAAGGCGTCGCGATGACCGACAATTCGTTCCTCATCAGCAAGCAATCGTACCGCAACTTTATCCTGCGCGCGGAAATGAAGCTGCGCAACCACAACAGCGGTATTCAATTTCGCAGCGAGGCGCTGGCCAACTGGGTGGTGCGCGGATACCAGGCGGACGCCGCCCAGGACAATTACTGGGGCAACATCTATGAGGAAAAAGGCCGCGGCACGCTGGTGGACGGCTGGAAGGGCAAGGCCGAAAAAGTGGTCAAGCTGCAGGATTGGAACGACTATGAAATTCTCTGCGACGGCGATCACATCAAGCTGACGCTGAATGGCCTGGAGACCGCCGACCTGCACGATTCGGCGCGCCTGGAAGGCATTATCGCTTTCCAGTTGCATCGCGGTCCACCCATGGAAGTCTACTTTCGCAACGTGCGGATCAAGATTCTGCAGTAAGGACGCCGGCCCACCTTGAGACTGGCGATCTTCGGCGGCACCTTCGATCCCATTCACAATGCGCACCTGGCAGTGGCGCTGGAAGCCGCCGCACGCTTCGCACTCGACCGCGTCTGGCTGGTGCCCGCCGAAAGGCCGCCGCACAAGCAGGGCGTCACGCACGCGCCGTATGCGGACCGCTTCCGGATGGTGGAGCTGGCCTGCCGTGACGAGCCCGGCCTGGAGGCCTCGCGCCTGGAGCAGGAAACCGCGAGCAGCTATTCGATCGACACCATTGAGAAAGTGCGCGCGCGCTTGGCCCCCGGCGACAAACTCTTCTTTGTAATTGGCGCGGATGCCTTCGCCGAGATCGAGAGCTGGCGGCGCTGGCAGGATGTGGTCCGGGCCGTGGAGTTCATCGTGGTGAGCCGGCCTGGCCATCGCTACGGCATCCCGGCGGCGGCCACCGTGCATCGCCTGGAAACCGTGGACCTGCCGGTGTCGTCTTCCGAAATCCGGGGCAAGCTGGCGGCTGGCGACGAGAGCGTGGAAGTGCCCCCCGCGGTGCTCGACTACATACACGAACATCGACTTTATCGCGGCTGTTAGCCTAGCGTGCGGGACGGGAGTCCGGCGCCACATCATCGGCGAGAGCGACGCCGCCGAGAAAGATCTCGACCATCTCGTCCACCATCTCCGCGCGGCTCTTCTGCGCGACGCGGTTGCTGAACAACAGGCGCGTGAGCCCGTAATGGCTCACCATGCCGTTGAATCCGTAGGCGGCGGCTTGGGCGTCGACCGGCCTGAATTTCCCCTCTTCGATGCGGCGCTGAATGTGACTGGAGACCAGGCGGAAATAGCCCTGCACCTGCCGCTCGAAGAACAGGTCCGCAAGTTCGTGGCCCTCCAGCGCGCTGAACAAGAGCAGACGCATGAAGTCGGGATCGTCCTCGTAACCTTCCAGTATCAGGTTGCCCAGATACCGGAAGATGGCCCGGTCGTCGCCGCCTTCCAGAAGCAGCGCCAGTCCGTCTACATGTTGGTCTCCGGGCTGCGACTTGATTTCAATAATGGCGCGGTATCGCGCTTGTTTTTGAAGTGCTGGTAGAGCACGGGGCCCGACACGCCCAGCGCGGCTGCCAATCCACGCGTGGTGGCGCCGCGGAAACCTTTCTCCGCAAAAAGGTGGATGGCGGCTTTCACAATGGCCGCGCGGCGATCTCACTTTTCATGCGGGTGGCCATGCGTTTAGTCCTCGGTCAGTCATGGCACTCCAACGGCGTTACCGGGTCGAGGAACCGCCACAAGAATACGGCCACCGCATAGACCGCCGCTGAGACGTAAAACGTCATATCCCAGTTATTGCCGGTCCAGCGGAGCATGTGTCCGATGATGGTGGGAGAAGCAGCTCCGCCCAGATTCCCCATCATATTCATGGCGCCGGACAGGGTGCCTGCGTACTTGCCGCCGACATCCATGCAGGCGCCCCACGAGCCAGGCATCACCAGGTCGTTGCTGAAGCTGGCCAGTCCCATGGCAATCATCGCGGGCACGGGATTATGCATGCGCGTCGAAACTACCAGCATCAGGCTCGCACCGCTGAATCCAAGATACGCCAACAGGCGGCGCGTCTTCAATACGCTGCCGGTGAGACGTGTTAGCGGCGCGGCGATGAATCCGCTTACCAGCGAGCCCAGCCCGCCAAGAAACAGTGGCAGGATGCCGAATATGGCGCTGGCGCCCAGATCCAGCCCGCGCGCTTCCTTTAAATAAGTAGGCAGCCAGGTGATGTAGAAATACCATCCGTAGGAAGAGCAGAAGTATTGAGCGCACAGCAGCCAGACCTGCGGCGAGCGGGCGAATTTCCGCCAGGGCACCCGCGTATGGCCCGCTGCCAGCGCCTCGTTTGGCGCCAGCAGTAGCCGCTCCGCGTCGTTCAGGTTAGGGTTGTCGCGCGGATGATCGCGATACCAGGCATAGAAAACGATCGCCCAGACCACTCCGATGCAGCCGAAAAGCTCGAAGGCATGCCGCCAGGACATCACCTGGATGGCAAGATAAACCAGCGGCGGAGTGAACGCGCCGCCCCAACGGGCGCTCAGCCACATGATGCCTTGCGCGCGCACGCGTTCATGATGCGGAAGCCAGGTGGTAAAGGTCTTGGTCAAATTGGGGAAGCAGCCGGCCTCCCCCGCGCCGAACAGGGAACGCGTTACCGCCAGCGAGACGAAGTTCCAGGTCCATCCCGTGGCCGCCGTGAAGAACGACCACCACAGCACAATCCGCAGCAGTACGCGGCGCGCGCCCATCCAGTCGCCCAGGAATCCGCCCGGTATTTCAAACAGCGCGTAGGCCCACGCAAAAGCGGAAAAAGCGTAGCCCATCTGGACTGTCGACAGGTGCAGGTCGGCGCGGATGAAACCCGCCGCGAACGAGATGCACACCCGGTCGATATACGTAACCACGGCCAGCGTCACGGCGAACACCACCACCCAATACCGGACGCGCGTAGGAACTTGGCGCTGGTGTGGCGATTGGACCAACATATATTAAGCCACATATGGGGAGCGGATGTGGGGTTCTGGGCGATACTGAAGAAGCATGGAGTTCGAAAGCGTGGCGGCCAATCTGCGGGAGAGCTTCCGCGTCGTCGCGGCGCATCGTTCCGGGGGCGAACTACAAGAAATGGATGGCGTATCCATTGCCTCGGCGGGCGTCGTGTTCCAGATGTTCAATGCAGCGTTTCTTTCCGCGCCGGTTGCCTCCGAAGGACAAATGGACTTGCGCGTGGCGCAGGCAGCCGTGCACTTTGCGGCTCGCGGCCAGCGCTGGGCGTATTGGATCTGCCACGGCTGGTTGGACGGCCGTACGCGCCGGCGCTTGCAGTTGCTTCTGCGCAAGCGCAATCTCTTCCAGGCCGTGGAACTGCCCGGCATGCTCTCCGAAGAGGTGTTGCCTGCGGTGCGCGAGCTTCCCAGGATGGAATTGCGGCGGGTTTCGGACGGGCCGGTCAAGGACGCCTTTTGCGCGATCGGCTCGACGTGCTTCAACGTGCCGCTGGCATGGTTTTGCGAAGTTTTCGACAACCCAACCGTCTGGAACGATTTCGCCGCCTATGTGGGATATGTAGGCGGCGAGCCCGTGTGCACGGCGGCCACGGTTATGGGTGGCGGCGCAGTGGGCGTCTACAACGTGGCCACCTTGCCAGGCCGGCGCCGGGGCGGTTACGGCGAGGCGGTCATGCGTCACGCTCTGGAACAGGCGCGCCGCGAACACGGCCTCTCGCGGACCATACTGCAGTCCACCCCGCAAGGCTTCGATTTGTACCAGCGCATGGGATACCGGACGGTCACCAGCATAGGGGTGTTCTGTTCGTGAAATAGAGTCAAGCTGAGAGCTTATCCCAGATACGCACGCGCCAACTCTGCGTAATCGGTCGGTGTTACCAGGTGGAACCGCACTTCCATCTTCGAGATTCGCTGCAAATCCTGGGTCATCTCTGCGGAAGGCAAGTCCGGCCCGGCCACGAACAACTGCCCCGCCACTACCTTGAACGGCAGCACGCGCCACCGCCGCGAGACCTCGGCGGGCACAGCGCGCGTGGCCGGCCCGGAAATATCCGACGCGTCGGGCGCGGCCAGGGGCAGGTTCTGCTGCAGGCTCAGCGCCATGTACAACTCCGCCTCGCTCAACTTGCCATGGCGGACCAGATACTCGCCCAGGCGCTCGCCCGGAACCTTCGATGCCAGTGCCTCATCCACATCGGCCTGCACGGCGTACTGCGATCCTACCAGGATCTGGCCCAGCAACTGAATCTCTACGTCCAGCGCCGCCGGGTTGGGATAGGCGTGCTCGGTCTTGACCCAAACGAGTGGACGCCCGTGGATCTTCGCATCAAAATAAAGCACCAGCGCCCGCACTGTGGCCGCACAATTCAGCCAGTTTCCCACCAGCGCGCGCACCGGCACACCCACCGCGAAACGCCACCCGTAGATGCGCCGCGAACATAGGGCACGCACGCCCATCTGAAAGCCCGACAGCGCGAAGGTCGCCGAGAATAGCCCCCGCAGGGCCGGATGTTGCGCGCCAATCAGCCAGCGGTGGCCCGTGAGTTCGCTCTCTCCCCACGTAAAGACCCCGTAAACGAACAACAGATTCAGCACCGGTGTCAGCAGATTTCCGGCCACGCCCTTGCGATCGCGCCAGAGCCAGTATAGTTGGCGCGGGGGAGCCCGCCACCCGCGGCGCTCCCAGGACTGGAGCACGATCCCCATCACCCATCGCGCGCGCTGGCGCACCGCAGTGCGAAAGGTGTGCGGGAAATATTCGCGAGTGGCCAGCAGGCTATCGGCCTCGCGCCGGAGCGGCACGAACACTTGCGGACAGCCCATGGCGTGAATGCGCCAGCCGTTTTCATAGTCTTCGGTGAGGCACTCGGGGTCGAACATGCGGTTGGGGTGCTCGCCTGCCAGCTTCTCCAGTACCGCCCGCGAAAAGGCCGTGCCCACCCCGTTGCCGGGCAGAAAGCCGTCCCACATTTGCCGCACCGGGATGTCTTTGGTCTGAAACTCAGCAAATTCGTCGCAGTACAAGCCATGTACCCACTGACTTAGAGGCGTGGCCAGCGGCAGTACGGGCACCTGTACCATGTCGTAGCTTGTGGCGAAATAATTGATCCAGCGAAGCGACTTCGGGTGGATCACATCCTCCGCATCGTGCGTCATCACCGCATCGAAGTGTACGCCGTTCTGCTCCTCGTGCGCCAGCATGCGCTGAAAGATCCAGTTGAGGCAGTCGGCCTTCGACGTGGGACCGTCGTGGGGGCACAGCGCCAGGTGTACCCGCGGAAACTTGCGGACGGCATCCCGCACGGCGGCCGTGGTTTCCGAATCGTTGGGGTACGCACCCACGAAGAATTCCGCCGCGTGATACATCGTGGCCGGGACGTTTCGCTCCAGCATGCTGCCGATTACGGCATGCTCATGCCAGAGCGGGACGAATATAGCGATGCGCAGACGCGGCGCGGCGTCCACTGCCGCCGAAGTGGGCCAGGGAAACCAGGGGCGCCCGAACCAGTGGAACGCCACCCATCGATAGACGAACGCGGCATCCAAGAACAGGTCGTCCAGTCCGCTTACCAGGACGTATACCGCGAGCGGCACCAGCCAGGCGGCAATCCAGGCGTCCAGGGTATACATCCGATAAGGAAGTAGTGCCGGGATATCGGAAAAATCGCAGGAAACCGCTCTGGGGGGAGCGGGTCCGGGTACCCGGCCGGGACGGAACATGGACGGAACTCCCGAAGGGAAGGCCTGGCTGCTGAAATCCGTTATAATGGGAGGGTCCAACACTGAGAGGAATTGTGTCCCTGCGTACCTTTTTTCGTCTCTTCACACATATTCAAATGATGCCCATTCTCGAAAGCGGCGAGGAAACCCTGGTGGGCGGGCAGGCCGTTATTGAGGGCGTCATGATGCGCGCCCCGCACAGCTATTGTGTGGCCGTCCGTAAGCCGAACGGCGAAATCGTGACCGAGCAAAAGCCGCTGGCTCGCATGTGCGAGCAGCACCGCATCTTCAGGTACCCGATCTTCCGAGGTATTGGCACCCTCTATCAGGCCATGTCCCTGGGGCTGCGGGCGCTGAAATTCTCGGCTAACGCCATGCTGGAGACGGGTTCTCCCAAGGCCGAAACCAAGGAACTCCCCAACTGGATCATCAGTTTGAACATGCTGTTCTCCTTCTCATTTTTTGTGTTCCTTTATAAATTCGTGCCGCTGTACGCCGTCACGGCGCTCGGAAAATGGTACCCGGTCCTGAAAGGCCGCATCGCCTTCAACGCCACCGATGGCGTGATCCGCATCGCCATCTTCCTGGCGTTTCTGTTCCTGGTTTCGCGCATGAAAGACATCTACCGGGTCTTCGAGTATCACGGCGCCGAACACAAAGTGGTGTTCAACTTCGAATCCGGAAAGCCGGTGAACGTGCAAAACGCGCAGGCGTTCACCACCTTTCATCCGCGCTGCGGCACCAGTTTTCTGATGGTCGTGATGGTAGTGTCCATGGTTGTTTACACGCTGATTCCGTTTTCCGGCTTCGGCATGAAATTGCTCAGCCGCGTGATCCTGTTGCCGTTCATCGCGGGCATCAGCTACGAGTTGATCCGCTTCGCCGCCAAGCGCCGAGGGTCGTTCCTGTCCACTCTCACCGCTCCCGGCCTGTGGCTGCAGCGCATCACCACCAAGCCGCCGTCCGACGAGCAGGCGGCCGTCGCCATACACGCCCTGGAGGGCGCCATGGCTCTCGAAGAGTCGCAGGGCGGGGAACTGGTGATTGCTTAACATGACATTACGTGACATTTCCTAAGATGGCCTGACATTGCCTAAGATGGCCTAAAGCGGCTTAACCTCCATGCAATTCGTTCCCAAGCTCCAGCAGATCGAGGCGCGCTTCGAGGACCTGACGCGCCAGGTGGCGGACCCCGCGCTGATCGCAGACGCGGCCGAGTATCGCAGAGCCGCCAAAGCGCGTAGCGATATCGCCGAAGTTGTGGACAAATATCGCGAATGGAAAAAGGCTGCCAGCGAGCTCGATCAGGCGCGCGGCATGTTGCAGGAGCAGGATCCGGATCTGCGCCAGATGGCCGCCGACGAAGCCGCGCGCCTGGAGCCGGAGCTGGCGCGTATCGAGCAGGAGATCAAGGTCCTGCTGCTGCCCAAAGACCCCAACGATGAGAAGAACGTGGTGCTGGAGATCCGCGCCGGCACCGGCGGCGACGAAGCCACCCTGTTCGCCGCGGAGATTTTCCGGATGTACTCGCGTTATGCGGAAACGCAGCGCTGGCGCATCGAGGTCACGTCCGCCAGCGAATCGTCGGCCGGCGGCTTGAAGGAAGTCATCGCGCTGGTTAGCGGCGCCCGCGTCTTTAGCAAGCTCAAGTACGAAAGCGGCGTGCATCGCGTGCAGCGCGTGCCGGTCACCGAACAGCAAGGCCGGGTGCATACATCGGCCATTACCGTGGCGGTGCTGCCCGAAGCCGACGAGGTCGAGGTGAAGCTCGATCCCAAGGACATCCGGATCGATACGTTTTGCTCGTCCGGTCCGGGCGGCCAGTCCGTCAACACCACGTACTCGGCGGTGCGTATCACGCACCTGCCCACCGGCCTGATCGTCTCCTGCCAGGACGAAAAATCGCAGATCAAGAACCGCGCCAAGGCCGAGCGCGTGCTGCGTTCCCGGCTGTACGAACTCGAGTTGGAAAAGCAGCAAGCGCTGGTTGGCGCCGAGCGCCGCAGCATGGTGGGCACCGGCGACCGCAGCGAGAAGATCCGCACCTACAACTTTCCGCAGAACCGCGTCACCGATCACCGCATCGGCCTCACGCTGCACCAATTGGACATCGTAATGGAAGGCCGGCTGGACCCCATCATCGACGCGCTGACCACTTACTACCAGGAACAGCAAAGCGAAGCCGGCGGAGTCGCGGCGTAAGTCCGCATGACCGTCCGGACCGCGTTGCTCCAGGGTACGAAACTCCTGGACGACGCTACGGTTGGGGTGGCGCGGCTTACCGCGGAAGTGTTGCTGGCGCACGCTCTGCGGCGCGACCGCGCCTACGTGTTCGGACATCCTGAGCACGAACTATCGGAACTGGAATGGCTGCACTACGGGCGCTATCTGCATGAACGCATGCAAGGCAAGCCGACCCAGTACATCACGGGCCGGCAGGAGTTCTACGGCCGCGACTTCCGCGTCACGCCGGACGTGCTGATTCCACGTCCTGAAACCGAGCACGTGGTGGAGACCGCCTTGCGGCTGGCGCCGCACGCCGCGCGCGCTCCCGGGCGCATTCTGGACGTGGGATGCGGCTCCGGCATTCTGGCCGTCACACTGTGTTTGGAAGCCGGCGCCGCCGTGTTGGCGACCGACATCTCGCGCGCGGCTATCACGGTGGCCGCGGAGAATGCGCAGCGCCTGCAGGCGCCGGTTTCGTTTGTCGAGTGCGACCTGATGTCCGCATTCGCGGATCGGTCGATGGAACTGATTGTTTCCAACCCGCCGTATGTCCCATTGGGGGACAAGGCCGGTCTGCAGCGCGAAGTGCGAGACTGGGAGCCGCACGAAGCGCTCTTCGCCGGGCCTACCGGCCTGGAGCTCTATGCGCGCATCGTAGGCGACGCCGAACGGGTCCTGCGCCCCGGCGGCTGGCTGATCATGGAACTGGGATTTACAACAAGCGGCCCGGTCGCCGCGATGTTCACCACCCGTTGGCAGGGCCTGGAGATGGCACCCGACCTGGCCGGCATTCCGCGCGTCATCGCCGCGCGTCTCGCTCCAGCCTAACCTAACTAAGCCGCTAAGCCGTGCCTCACTGCAACGGCCAAACATCCTGCCTTCAGGCCGCGCTACGGCCCCTGAAGAGGTGCACCACCAAAGAAATCACGGCTATGATCAGCAGCAGGTGAATCAATCCGCCGGCCACGTGGAACGCGAAAAATCCGAGCAGCCACAAGACAAGCAGAATAACAAACAGTCCTAGAAACATTCGAAATCTCCTCTGGTAAGCTTTCAGTCCTTAAACTCGCCGCATTGCCGGCAGGCACCAATTGCCTGCCAGCTATCTCTCGGACGAACCCGAGTGCCTGCTGAGCCGCTCGCCGGTTCGTTGCTGTTGCCAGTACTTCTGGCCACGCTCATAACCTCGCTGGAACGGCTCGGAATTCCAATCGTTCGGATACCACCACTTCAAGCAATCGGCCTCTTCGTCGATCGACTTCCCGCGGCATTCGCGCCGCAGGGCCGATTCAAACCCGGCGCGATAGACCTCCTCATCCAATTCGAAGTTGTAACCCAAGGCCCGGTACTGCTCTTGTTCGTCGTCGCGCACCCCAAGCCACCAATCCTTGCGCGCCGCATCCAGGCTCTCGGCGCCGGCATCCCCTAACAACTTATGCGCGCGCTGTTCTTCGGAGTGATCCGCGGCAAGCACCAAGACCACCGACCGCCCCTCCCGCAAGGCATCCTCATAAAAGAAAATCTCATCCGGAGGGACGCCCTCCGTCGCCTTGTCATCGGCTGCCTGGCCCAGGGCGGCCCCGCCGACCGCACCGCCTGCTCCGAACAGAGCCGCCCCAAGGAGACCAAACGCCAATACCGGTCCGACCCCAGGAATCAGCGCGGTCGCGGCAATTCCCAGCTCGAGTCCCCCAGCTACGCCAAGGGCGCCACCGAGCACGCCTCCAATCGCGCCGCCGACGCCCGGCTGTTCGGTATCGGAGGTGGGAATGGTATGGATCTCCTCTTCCGAGGAGGCCGGAGACAACAAATTGACCTGACTCTCCGAGAGTCCGGCGAGCCGCAGCGCGATCGCCACGTCCCGCGCCGCCAGATAGGATCGAAAAACGCCAGCCACAGTCTTCATACCCGGCATCATCGCACGTCGGCCTCCTAAGATCGCCTGGCACCGGAGCGTTGAGTATCATACTTCACGATTCATCGTGCGCGAACGTATGAATTTTCACACCAGGACATTCCCACCGTGCCGCCGCGTAGTTTCCACAAAGCCGGGAAGGCGTGGCGAGCTATGTCTCGCGGCTAGCGCGCGCTGCTGGGAGACTGGCGCCCTCCTGCGCGGGCCCAGGATGCCAATCCGTGATATGGTCGTGACCCGCAGCGATATACGTGAAGTTGTGGGCCGGCTACAGCGGACCACCGGCGACTATGGCGGGGCGCTGTTTTTCACGACAAGCGGGACAAGAACAACCCAGCCGTTCGCGAGCAGGTCGATAAGACCCTCGCGGCGGCCAGCGAACTGAATCGCGTGATGGCCGACCACCGCTTTACCGACAAGCTACAGCGCGATTGGGAAATGGTCCGTTCAGATTTGAATGCCCTGGCCGAGGTTTACGGACTCTCGCCACTGGAAGGCGAAGGCCAGAATCACTGACGCCCGTTGGCTTGGGCGCCCGCCGTTTCGGGATGCATCGGCCTGGCGGCTTGGTGTAAGCTAATCCCCATGCCAGCCAGAGCCGCGTTCTTCCTTCTCGCAGGAGCCTGCTGTGCCGCCGCACAGACTCCTGCGCATCAACACGACAGCGATGCCGCCGTGCCTCTCCAGCCGCTGGCGCAACAGGTTCGCCGGCTGGAAGATGCCATGAATTACCTGGGCCAACCGTTTCCGGCGGCGGACCACGAGGCCATCAACGCGGCCATCGCTACCGCCGACGCGGGCGCGGCAGTCGCGGAACTGGAAAAAATTCTCGACCGGTACGCACTGGCGATTGTAGATATCAACGCCGAAAGCCGCGTGAAAGTCGAGCCGGGGCCGGCCAAGCCCGAGTTGGTGGAGGGTGGCACGCGCCTGTTCCTGGTGAAGGTGATCAACCGCGCCAACGTGACCGCGGCGTTACGCGTGGCCAGCCCGAACAGCGGCAACGTCTACATCCAGTCCACCGGCAATCCCGAACCCAAGCTGGAATTGACGCCGCAGAATGCCGCCGACCGCTGGGCGGAGATCTCCATTTACGACAAGCCGCCCATGGATCGGCGCCTATCCGGCCTGGCATTGGATTACAGGATCCTGGAGATCTATAGCCGCGATAGCGGGCAGCGTTCCGCGCAGATCAGCTTCAACGTGGGGCAGGGCAGCCAGGACATCGGTTTTCGCAACGATATTCTGGTGCTCTGCAACGCCCTGCCGGCACACGTCGTGAAGCTGCGAGTGCGCGACGAGAAAGGCCGGCCGGCCATGGCTTCGTTCGTCATACGCGACCGGCTGAACCGGCTTTACCCGAGTCCGTCGAAGCGCCTCGCGCCCGATTTCTTCTTCCAGCCGCAGATCTATCGCGCCGATGGAGAGAGTATCAGCCTGCCGGCTGGTTACTATAACATCACTTACACAGGCGGGCCGGAGTACCGCGTGCACACCAAGGAATTCGCCGTGGACGACAAAGGCCCGAGTGAGCTGGCGTTTCAACTGGAGCGCTGGATCGATCCGGCGAGCTACGGCTGGTATTCCGGAGATCACCACGTGCATGCGGCGGGCTGCTCGCATTATCAGAATCCAACGGAGGGCGTGCTGCCGCAGGATATGATCCGGCAGATATCGGGCGAGGGGCTGAACATCGGCTCCGTGCTCACATGGGGACCGGATTACTACTATCAAAAACAGTTCTTTTCCGGGCACGACGATCCGCTCTCCAAGGCGGACGAATTGATGCACTACGATCTGGAGGTGTCCGGATTTCCGTCGAGCCATGCCGGCCACATCGTGCTGCTCGGCTTGCGGGAGCAGGATTACCCAGGCGCCACGCGCATTTCAGATTGGCCGACTTGGGATCTGCCGATTTTCCGCTGGGCCAAGGCACAGGGCGCCGTAGTAGGATTCGCGCACTCGGGTTGGGGCCTGGAAGTGATGAGCGACGACCTGCCCAATTACGAGATGCCGGGATTCGACGGGATTGGCGCGAACGAGTATATCGTGGATGTCACTGAGCCGGGGTTGGTGGATTTCATTTCGTCGGTGGACACGCCCTATGTGTGGGAGCTGAGCATCTGGTATCACACGCTGAATGTTGGATTCCGGACGCGCATCGCGGGCGAGACCGATTTCCCCTGCATTTACGATCAACGGGTCGGCATCGGACGCACTTATACGAAGCTGGACAACCTGAGTTATACGAACTGGATGCAGGCGCTCAAGGCCGGACGGAGCTATGTCTCCGACGGAAAAAGCCACCTGATGGACTTCAAGCTGAATGACACGCCGGTGGGGATCGGTGCGAGTGAAGTGCGGCTTGGCGCGCCCGGGAGCGTTCACGCGCAGGTGAACGTGTCTGCGTATCTGGACTCGCTGCCGGACCAGTCCATTCGCGGCAAACGCTACAACGAGAAGCCGTATTGGGACGTGGAGCGGGCGCGCATCGGCGATACGCGCGAGGTGCCGGTGGAATTGGTGGTGAATGGGCAGGCGGTGGCGCGGAAGAATGTAGCGGCCGACGGGCAAGTGCGCGAGGTGGCCTTCGATGCAGCGATCGAAAAGAGCAGTTGGGTCGCAGTGCGGATCCTGCCATCGGCGCACACCAATCCGATATTCGTGCTGGTCGGGGGGAAGCCCGTGCGCGCGTCGCGGCGCAGCGCGGAATGGTGTCTGGCGGCAGTCAGCCAGTGCTGGACGCAGAAGGCGCCGCGCATTTCAGTGGCGGAACTCGGCGCTGCACGGCAGGCTTACGATCGGGCGCGCGAAGTATACAAAAAGTTGCTCAGCGAGAGCGAGTGAGCCGATGGGGAGGCTCGGAGAAGAGCGCGTTCCGGAGGATCCGCGCAGGGCGGCAGGTCTGCCCCGCATGGACGGCGATCCGATCCGGCTCGAAATCCGCCGGGAACTGAGCGACCGGCACGGTGCAGCCCACGCCGGCGCGTTCATCCGCGAGAGGCGCATTGCATTCGACGCCGAACTGGCCTCCGATCCGCAGGAGTTCGCCCGCATCTTCATCCATGAAATCTTCCATTTCGTGTGGCTGCGGCTCGGGAACCCGCGGCGCTGGTCCTACGAGGAGCTGCTGCGCGAGGAAATGCGCGGCCGAGCACGCGGAGAACTGGGCTGGTCCGCGGAGTGGCGGAAGCGGGCGATCGCATCGCGCGATGCGGGACGCCGCACCCGGCGTTGGCGTGAGTACGTCTGCGAGAGCTTCTGCGATACAGCGGCCTGGATCTTTGCAGGCGTCCCCACGCATCCCGAATACACGCTGGCCCGCCGCTTCAGCGAGCGCCGCCTCGAGTGGTTCCGGAAGTCCGATGTGATGAGTGGAATCTCGATATAATAACGGTATAGTGGCAGATGGAGGAGTTTCTATGTCGGCTTTGCGCCTGGGTACCGTGCTGCTCACCGGATTCCTGTTGGGCTGCGCGATCTATGGTTGCTCGCCGGCGCGGCCCGTAAAAGCCGCGTCGCTCAAGCCGGATGGCGAAAGGCACGTCGCGCCCGATTTTGCCCTGAAAGACGCCGACGGCAAAACCGTGCGCCTCTCCGATTACAAGGGTAAAGTGGTTTTGCTGGATTTCTGGGCCACCTATTGCGGCCCCTGCAAAATCGAGATCCCGTGGTTCATGGATTTCGAGCGCAAGCACAAAGACCAGGGCTTCTCGGTGCTGGGCGTCGACATGGACGATGAGGGATGGGACGCCGTAAAGCCCTTCGTCAACGATGTGGGAATCAACTACCGCATCGTGGTCGGCAACGATTCCACCGCTGAGAAGTTCGGCGGCATCGAAGCTCTTCCGACCACCTTCCTGATCGACAGGGACGGCAAGATCGCCGATGTCCATGTGGGACTGACGAGTAAGGGTGAATTTGAAAATGCCATCGAACAACTATTGCAAACGCCCGCGCACGGCGGGGGGATCATGGAGGGTACTGCGCGTCCCGCCGGCAATTCTGGCCGTTTGTCTCTGCTTGCCGAGCTTGTGGGCGCAAGGTAATCAGTACCTGACTGCGGAAGCGTCCCAGAAGCTGGTGGCCAAGCGCGGCACTTCGGCTGAGTCTAAGATCGCGGTGTCTGTCCAGCCCGGCTTCCACGTTAACAGCAACAAGCCCAGCGCCGACTATTTGATCCCGCTCAAGCTGACGTGGACTCCCGGCGGCGCGCTGGAGCCCGGCGAGGTAATCTTCCCCAAGCCGCAGATGGAGAAGTACGAGTTCTCCGACGAGCCGCTCTCCGTTTTCACCGGCGATTTCGACCTGATCGCCAGGTTTAAGGTTCCAGCGGGCGCCTCTCAAGGACCGGGGATCATGCTCGGCAAACTGCGTTACCAGGCCTGCAACCATAACTCCTGCTTCCCGCCGAAAACGGTGGAAGTGCGGCTCTCCTATCAAGTGCAATAGCGCGCTGATATGCCCCAGTGCCCCTCCTGCTTGTTCGGCATGCCGGAGGGGAGCCGGTACTGCGCCTCCTGTGGCAATTCGCTCGCATCGCGATCGGGCGTGGATACGGTCACATCGGGACAGCAGGCGGTCTACCCGACTGCTTTCCCCGATTCATCTGGCAGCGGGCGTTTTGCCACCGGCGCCGTGGTAGCGGGGCGCTATCGCATCGTCAGCCTGGCTGGGAGGGGCGGCATGGGCGAGGTCTATCGCGCCTACGACGACAAGCTGGAGCAACCGGTCGCGCTGAAGTTTTTGCCCGCTGCCCTCTCCCAGGATGGAGCGGCGCTGGCGCGCTTCCACAACGAAGTCCGCACTGCGCGGCAGGTCTCCCATCCGAACGTGTGCCGCGTGTACGACATCGGCGAATGGGAGGGGATGCCTTTCCTGTCGATGGAATACGTCGATGGGGAAGACCTGGCGTCGCTGCTGCGCCGCATAGGCCGGCTGGCTCCCGATAAGGCCGTGGAGATCGCCCGGCGGCTGTGCGCGGCGCTGGCTGCGGCCCACGAAAAAGGCGTCCTGCATCGCGACTTCAAGCCCGGCAACATTATGATCGACGGCCGCGGCCAGGTCCTGATCACCGATTTCGGCTTGGCGGCGCTGGCCGCGCAAGTGACCGGTCCGGAGGCGCGGCATGGCACGCCGGCCTATATGGCCCCCGAGCAACTGGCAGGCAACCAGGCCAGCGCGCGCAGCGACATTTACGCGCTGGGACTGGTGCTCTACGAGATGTTCACCGGCCGACGCGCATTTGACGCTCAGTCGCGCGATGAACTGCTGCGCCTGGAAGAGACCGGCGCGCCGGCCGGTCCCTCCACCCTGGTACGGGATCTGGACCCGGCAGTGGATCGAGTCATCCTGCGATGCCTGGAACCGGATCCGGCGCGGCGTCCTTCTTCGGCGCTTTCGGTGGCGGCGGCGCTGCCCGGAGGCGACCCGCTGGCCGCGGCGCTGGCGGCCGGCGAAACACCTTCCCCCGAAATGGTGGCGGCATCCAGCGAAACCGCTGCGGTCAGCGTCCGGCTGGCGCTCGCGTTGCTGGTGCTTGCCGTGACGGGAGTGGCGGCGGCTGCGGTGTTGCACAGTAAAGCGGACGTGTTTGGCAGCCTGCCCACGGACAAATCTCCCGAAGTGCTCAGGGAGCGTGCCCGCGATCTGCTGAGCAGCTTCGGATATACCGCGCCGCAGCTGGACAGCCATTTCGGATTTGGCGGCGACTCCTCCTACCTGGACTACGTGGAGCGACACGATCGGTCGCCGGATCGCTGGGCGCGCCTGGTTAGGGAGCAGCCGCCGGTCGTGCATTTCTGGTATCGCCAAAGCCCGCGATACATGGAGCCCACAGTCTGGTTTGGCGCGGCCAATATAGGACTTTCCCCGTCGCGCACGGTATCGGAGTCGAACCCTGCTTTGGTCGATCCGGGCATGATCCTGCTGGAGGCCGACCTGCAGGGCCGGCTGTACTCGCTGGAGACGGTGCCGCCGGAGATCGAGGACGGTGTCGAGGACGGCGTCGAGAATAGCGTCGACGATAGGCGGGAAGCCGCTAGTCCGCCCGACTGGAGTTCGCTGTTCCGCGCGGCTGGTCTGGACCCGGCGCGCTTTTCGCCCACGCCTCCCCACTTGACGCCGCCCTCGCCATACGACGCGCGCGCCGCCTGGCTGGGCGCCTATGCGGGCCAACCACTCCGCTCGCTACGCATCGAAGCAGCGGCGTGGCGTGGCAGGCCGTCGTATTTCCGCATCGTCGGACCGTGGACCCAGCGATCCTCCACGCCAAGCTCGCGGCCCGGCGACCTGATCTGGGCAGGCGTGTTCGTAGTGGCGGTGTCCGGCGGCGCGATGCTCGCGCGCCGCAATTCCGGCCTGGGCCGCGGCGACCGGCGAGGCGCCTTCCGGTTGGCGGCCTTCGTCTTTGGAAACTGGATGTTGCTGTGGCTGATTGGCTCGAATCATCTGCCCAACTTTGCGGAACTGCAGAGCCTGCTGACGGGCGTCAGCGCATCCCTGATGTGGGCGGCTGTGTTGTGGGTGCTTTATATCGCGTTGGAGCCTTACGTCCGGCGGCGCTGGCCCCAAGCCATCATCGGATGGAGCCGCATGATTACCGGCAGGCTGCGAGACCCCATTGTGGGCGGCGAGATCCTGGTGGGCACCGTCTCCGGCGTGGCGGTGACCGTGCTGTACGAGTGCCGGCAACTGGTGCGCGCGCACCTGGGTGCTCCGCCGACATTCCTTACGGAAGCGGCTCCGGTGGATGGACTGCGCGGCGCGGCCAGCATGTGGGTGGCGCAATTCGGCATTTCTATGATCGAGGCGCTTTTGCTGCTGTTCCTGATCTTTCTTTTCCGCCTCATCGCGCGCAGCGAGTGGGGAGCGGGCGTGCTGTACTGCCTCCTGGTCGTGGCGCTGAACAACCTCGGGATCAGCCATGCGGCTATTGGCTCGCTGTTCAGCGCGGCCGGCGCGGCGCTGACCGTCTACATCCTGATCCGATACGGGCTGGTCGCGGTGGCCGTCTCGGTCTTCGTCACTGCCCTGCTGTTGGCCTTCCCGTTGACGCTGGATTTTTCCAAGTGGTACGCGGGCCAGTCGCTGCTCGCGCTGGGGACCGCGCTGGCGCTGGCTGTTTTCGGATTTCGCGAGGCGCTGGCCGGGCGGGCGGTCTTGCGAGAGGACGTGCTGGCACGGTAGGAGTGTGCTTCTACGCCGCCCGCAAAAGGTGCTACGCCCTGGAGAGCGAGGCGGGCGCCCACACAAGCTATATCCGCAGAGACGGTGGGTGGCCCTGTCACTCCGCTATAGGCTTTGCGGCGTGGAACTTCACCTCATACACTATGACTTACGCAACGGACGAAATCCCAGTGACATAGGTAGGCTCGCTCGACACCCCGCTGAAGTACGGAAACGCTGCCGGAAAGCGGGTGTCGGCACGAGTGCCGACGCGGCACGCACGAGTGCGTGCGCCACCTCCGATTGGCCTATAATTGTCCTGTGGGAGCCAACGAAGTTAAAAAGAAGCTGCAAGACGAGATCACCCTGCTCGAGTATGAGCTGCGCAATGAATTGCCCAGGGAGATTCTCAAGGCCCGGCTGCACGGCGACTTGAGCGAGAACGCCGAGTATCATGCGGCCAAGGACCGCCAGGGGTTCGTCAACGCGCGCTTGAATCAGTTGAAGCATCGGCTGGCAGAGATGTCTATGGTGGACTTCACCAAAATTCCCCACGGCAAAGTCGGGCTGGGCTCCACGGTTGTGGTTATGGATACCACGAAGGAAGAAGAGATCGCCTATTTCCTGGTAACCACGGAGGAGGCGGACGCGGTGGCCGGTAAGATCTCCACCAGTTCCCCAATCGGCCGCGCGCTGTTGGGCAAGGAAGTGGGAGATGTGGTCCGGGTGCAGTTGCCGGGCGGCTTTAAGGAACTGGAGATCCTGAAGTTGACCACGATTCACGAGGCGGCGGACTGAAGCGATGACTTACACGCGTGCGATCGGTGTAGTCTTCGGCGCCGCCATCGACCGGATTGTGCGATGGCTGGCGCTTTCCCGCATTCATCCAAACGTGCTGACGTTTCTGGGGCTGGTGATCAATATCGTGGCGGCCTACTTGTTTGCGGCAGGCAGCTTCCGTTGGGCCGGAGCGGTAGTAATCGGCGCCGGTCTGTTCGATATGGTGGACGGGCGCGTGGCTCGGGAAACCAATCGCGTCACCCGTTTCGGCGGCTTCTTTGACTCGGTGCTGGACCGCTATTCGGACCTGGCGCTGCTGATGGGTCTGCTGGTCTACTATGCTTCCATTAATCGCTTCTTCTATGTGGTGCTGACGGCCATCGTGATGACGGGATCGGTAATGGTGAGTTACACGCGCGCGCGTTCCGAGAACACCATTCCAAAATGCAAAGTAGGCTTTCTGGAACGGCCCGAGCGGGTGGTGCTGCTGATCATCGGGGCGCTGTTCGACCGAATGGCGCCAGTCTTGTGGGTGATCGCGGTGCTGTCGAACCTGACGGTGGTTCACCGCATGATCTATACCTGGCAGGAAACCAAACGCCTCGAAGAGGCCCAACTGCGGGCCGTGCCTAGCTCTCCAGAATCACATGCGCCATCCCCAGCTCCGCCGTATGCGTGAGCGAAAGGGCGACGGACTTCACGCCTAGGGCCTCGGCGAAATGGGCAGCCTGCCCATGCAATCGGAGTGTAGGCTTGCCAGACGGCTGGTTGGCCACTTCGAAATCCTGCCAGCGCACGCCCCGCCGCCAGCCCGTGCCTATGGCTTTCATGCCCGCTTCCTTGGCCGCGAAGCGAGCGGCAAAACGTTCGTAGCGGTTGGCTTTGCGCTCGACATAGGCGATCTCCGCGGGCGTGTAAATCCGCTCCACGAAGCGCCGGCCGTAGCGTTCAATGGCCGCGCGAATCCGCGGAACCTCGGCAAGATCCACTCCTGTGCCCACAATCATTTCAGCCCAGCCTGTCTTAGAAGCCCACTCTTGCGGTCGCGGCCCGGTAAGCTGCCGAGCCGCGCACGCCGGCCGCGACCCGTTGCTAAGCCTTCCCCGCAGCCACTCTCTTGCGATGCTCGGCCCAGCGTTTTCTCTGAGCAGCGGCGATCCGTTTGCGCGCCGCCGCGCTAAGCACTCGCTTCTTCGGCGCGCCGTCGCCCTTAACCGCGCTCTTAGACGCGGCTCCCGCGCCGGTTGCCTTTCCGGCACCTAGTTGCGATTGGATATCAAGTATCTTGGCTGCGATCCGTTCTCTTTCGATTTCATACCCTACCAGAGCCATCTGCAGGGTTGTGTCGTCTGGTGCTCGTGCTGCTTTACCTCTCGGCATTGGTTTCTCCCTCGCACACTATATCATAGGTTTGAGTCATGCGAATCGTTATTCAACGGGTCAAACAGGCGCGTGTCGAAGTGGACGGGCAAGTGACCGGCGTTATCGGACCGGGCTTGCTAGTGCTGCTCGGAATTGCCAAGACAGATTCCGAGAGGGACGCAGAGTACCTGGCCGAAAAAGTACTGCACCTCAGGATCTTTCCCGATAGCGACGGCAAAATGAACTTGAACATCGCGGAGGCCGGAGGTAGTCTGCTGGTGGTATCGCAGTTTACCTTATACGGCGATTGCCGGAAGGGCCGCCGGCCGAGCTTCGACTTAGCCGCGAGCCGCTTGGAGGCCTCGCGGCTTTACCAGTACTTTGTAAGCGCGGCCCGGAAGAGCGCCGTTCCGGTGGAGACCGGCGTCTTTCAGGCGTCCATGCAGGTACATCTGGTGAACGACGGTCCGGTGACTATTATTTGCGACTCGCCGGTGTAGGATTGCGAACTGAAGCCCAATGCCACTTAGTTTTCCAGCCGAGACACGACTCGGGATGAGTTGTGGGCCGGTCAATCCTGGCCGCAGCCGCTTATCCAGCGGCCAGCGAGCTTCAGCCGGTGTTATCGGGACGGCTGTGCTAGCGCGCGAGATACTTCTCGTAGAGGCGGTGATGCTTGTTGTCCAAATCCACGGATGCTCCCTTGACAAAAACCTGCTTAATTTGGGTGCGCGTCTCGAACGGGTCTCCATCGGTGACAATCAGGTCAGCCCACTTGCCCTTGTCGATGGAGCCGAGCTCGTCGCCGACACCCCAGATCTGAGCCGCATAGAGCGTGACGGCCTTAAGAGCTTCTTCCTGAGGCAGGCCGAAGCCCACCGCCGCCGCGGCTTCATAAGGCAGGTTGCGGGGATTATCTTCCGCGCCCGGTCCAAAGCTCGCGAAGGCAAACTTGACGCCCGCCCTGGATAGCTCGCCAGGGATGCTGAAAGGCTTGTCATACGGGTCGTCTTCTTCATCCGGCAAGCGCAAGGTGGGCGGTAACACCACGGGGATGCTATGCGCCTTCAGCTCGGCGGCCATTTTCCAAGCTTCCGTGCCCCGCTCCAGAATCATGTGGACTTTCTGTTTATCCGCGAAGGCGATGGCTTCCTTGATGGTCTTTTCTTTCTCTGCGCGAATCAACATGGGTACCTTGCCGTCCAAAACGGGAATCATGGCTTCCAGCTTCAGGTCGGTCTCGAAGTCCGAACCGGCGGCCGCTCTGGCTTGCCGGTAGCGGCGGGCCGACTCCATGAATCCGTCCAGCTCGCGCAACTGCTGCTCGTATCTCTTTTTCGCATCGGAGTAAGCCGACGCCCGGCCAGGCGCTTCGGAGGCAAAGAAGCGGTTAGGCATGCGAATGTTCGGATATTCCAGGCGCATGGCGGCGGGCGCGCGCACAGCCATATCCTCCATGGTCCAGCCGTTGAGGTGCATCAGAACGCACTGGCCCGCGATGATGCCGCCGCCGGGGCTGGTAATGACGCTGGTGATGCCGTTGGCGCGGGTGACCGGAATATGCTCGCTGGCCGGATTCACGGCGGTGGCGGCGCGCAATTGCGGCTTGAACAAACCGATGTCGGAGAGGTCGCTCATCTCGCGTACGGCTTCGATCTCGGTCAGGCCGATGGCGGTGTCCGAATCGATCATGCCAGGGTAGATATGCAGACCCTTCAATTCAACGATCCGTGCACCCTTGGGCACCGCAATGCGCGCGCCGACTTCCGCGATTTTGCCGTCGCGCACCAACACGGAGCCATCGGCAATATCCGGACCGGACACTGGATGCACGGTGGCTCCGCGCAGCAGGACGGTATCGGGGCCGGCCGCGCGCAGAGATGCCGCCACAAATATAGTCAATACAGCCATGCCGGTTTTCATTGGGCGCCTCCGGGCTCTTCGCTCTTCTTGTCTTCCGTTGGTTCCGGCTTCTTGCGGTTCTTCTTCTCCTGCACCTTTTCCTTGTCGATCAAGGCTTTCTTGCGCGCATCTTTACCGGGACGCTCTTCCAAATCCTTTTCGCGATCGAAGTACAGATCGCCGTCGATGAATACCTTCTCGACCTTCGCATAATTGGATAGCGGGTGCTTATCGAAAATGGTCAGGTCGGCGTCCTTGCCCGGTTCGATGGAACCGACGCGGTTCTCGATGCCAAGTTGCTTCGCGGGATTGATGGTAACCAGCGAAAGAGCCTCGGTCTCGTTGAGGCCGCCATATTTCATGGCCTTCGCGGCTTCGGTGTTGAGGTGCCGCATCAACTCGGCGGAATCGGAATTCAGCGAAACCAGAACGCCCTTGCGCACCATGATAGCGGCATTGTAAGGGATGGCATCGAAAGCCTCGGCCTTGTAAGCCCACCAATCGCTGAAGGTGGAGGCACCCGTGCCGTGCGCCGCGATCTCGCCGGCCACCTTATAACCTTCCAGTACGTGCTGCAGCGTACGGATTTTGAATCCGAAGTCGTCGGCCACGTGCAGCAGCATCAATATCTCATCCGCGCGGTAACAATGCGCGTGCACATAGCGTTTGCCCTCCAGCACTTCCACCAACGGCTCCAGTCTCAAGTCGCGGCGCGGCGGGATGGCCTGCTCGTGGCGATCGAGCTTTGCCTGGTAATCGCGCCATTCCTTTTGATAGGCGCGCGCCTCGGTCAAGGCCTGGCGAATAACATCCTCCACGCCCATGCGGCTGGCGGGATAGCGCAGGCCGGGGGAAGCTCCGAAGCCGTTTCCGGGCGATCCCGAGCGCTTGACGTTTTCGCCCAACGCAAATTTAATGCCGGGCGGCGCGCCTTCGAAGATCAGCCCTTGGGCGTCTTTGCCCCAGCGCATCTTCATTACCTGGCACTTGCCGCCGATGGGGTTGGCGCTGCCGTGCAGTATGTTGGCCGTGGTTACGCCGCCGGCCAGCGCGCGATATATATCGGGATCATCCGGGTTGATGACGTCCTCGATACCCACCATGGACGACACGGCGACCGCGCCTTCGTTGATGCTATCGGCGGCAATGTGCGAGTGACAGTCGATGATGCCGGGCATCACGAACTGGCCGCCTGCGTCGATCACGCGCGCGCCATCCGGGACCAGCACCTTTTCGCCGGCTTCCACGATCTTGCCGTCGCGAATCAGGATGGATCCCTGAAAAGTTCCCTTGGTCACCGTGAGCACCGTGGCGTTGCGGATGACGGTGGTCTCGCCGGCCGAGGGAGTTACTGCGGAAAGTAGGGCCAGCGGGAAAAGCGCGAAGCGGTTCATTGGACACCTCCGGGCGCGGCACGCCCTTCTCTATCTCCCGAGGGCGGCGCCTCCGGAACAGGCTCATATTTTACGCCATCGACGAATACATATCGAATCTGGGCTTTCTCGTCGAACAAGCTGCCCTTCACCACCACCAGGTTGGCGATCTTACCCGGCTCGATGGACCCCACACGGTCGGCCACGCCATAGATTTCAGCGGCGCTGAGGGTCAGGGCGCGCACGGCGGCGGCTTCGGTCAGGCCCGCGTCAACCGCACGTTTCAGGGCTTTCCGCACATCCTTGGCAGCCGTGCCGCCGGAGTAGAATGCGAAGCGCGCGCCCGCTTTTTCGAGCGCCGCCGGGGAGGAAGCCGCCCGGTCGCGCAATTCGAGCGTACGGAAGCTTTCCTCCTGGTCCGGGTCGGCGTCTTTGGACTTTTCGGGCCACTTCAAATTGACCAGCAGCGGCACGCCGGATTTCGCCACGAGGTCCGCAATCTTATAGGCCTGATGGCCGCCGTACAACACGGCCGGGCGTTTCAATTCCGCCGCGAAGCGTATCATACGGTCGAGTTGCTTGGCATCGTCGGCGGGCAGCAGGAGGCGCGGGGATTCCAGCAAGCCTTCCACGGCGCGATCGTAATTGGGGCGCTTTTGACCCACCGGATGGGTGGCGTAGGACTGCAACTCCAGCTTGTAGTGATCGGCATCGCAGGATACCTGCCGGATATAGGCGATCACACCCATGAGTGAGCCCGGGTAGGTGCCGAAGCCGTGCGAAGCCAGTGTGACGTATTGTCCGGCAGGCGATGTCACTACCATGCGGCCTTGCTTCTCGCCAGATAGGTTGAGAAACGCGCCTTCGCCGGCGAAAATACCGGTGGACGGGAATGCGACCACGGAGCTGAAGCCCGCGCTGCGGGTCTCTTCGATGCGCCGATCGGCCGGATTCAGCAGATCGGCCGCACGCACCCAGGTGGTCGTGAAGGGGCGGAACTCCGGACCTTGCTCCACGGGTACGGGAAGGTCTTGCGCACCGAATCGTGGCGTGGCGGGCGTCTCCGTGCGCGGCGTAGTTGGCTGGGGGGGAGTCTCAGGCAAGCCCACCGTGCTGAGAGCATCGATCAGGCCCGGATAGACGGTGACACCCTGGGCATCGATAATCCAGGCGTCCTTCGGTAAATTGACGTTTTCGCCGACGGCCTCAATGAGGCCATTGCGCAGCAGCACCGTACCCTTTTCGAGTATGGGACCGCTGACGGTGACGACGCGGGCGCCGCGAAGCGCGATGGGGCCAGGCGCTTGGGCGTAAGTTAAAGATGCCGCGGCCAGCAGCATCGCGATGACATTTTTCATGGCTCTTTGGGCAAAGACGCATGATAGTACATCCTGACGACTGGTGGTGGGGCACACCAAGCGGTTCTTGCGGTAGCGGACCAGACCGGCGAGAGCGATGGAAATGGAGCGTGGAGGCGAACCTGAGTGAGGCAGATGCGGTGGATGCCAAGGCCAACCACGGCCAGCCAGTGGCTGGCCAGCCGACGGCCAGGCGCTCCGGCGTGCGTCTACGATGTTCCGAGACGACCTGCTGGCCCGCTGAACTGGGCGCGCACCATATTTGGAGGCACGAGACGATTCGACTGGCGGCCCATTCCGCAGACCCGTCCATGAGCCGATGCGCGCCGACGGGGATTTGACGTTGCGGCCCCGATAGAGTTAGGATGTGAATGCGGGGTGGAGCAGTCTGGTAGCTCGTTGGGCTCATAACCCAAAGGTCGGTGGTTCAAATCCACCCCCCGCAACCAATAAAATCAGTAACTTACCTCATAGTCTTCAGAAATCTCCAAGAAATGCTAACAAGCGCACTGGGGGTGGCTCGGTGCCCCCGGCCGGCGGCATGGGGCGCGCCCAGGGCAAACCCAGTGTGTTGCATCGGCGCAACTCGTTCCCGACCTCCGTTCCGATCACTGGGCTTATTGTCTTGCCCAAACGGGAAATCAGTTCTGTGGCGTGTCGCTAGCTAGCTAGCCCACAGGCCGGTATCGTCAGCGCTCGCAATCGCCGCAGATCGGCTGGCCTGTAATCTGCGAGTGCTAACAAGTTGCTAACAACCGATTCCGAGACAGACAGGAACAAACAGAAAGTCCGGCTCGTAACTCGAACTGATTTCGTCGTGACGCCATTGGGCCAAGCGCGGCCTGCTTGGGCTACAGCCCAACGAGAGCACGGCGGGGCCGTCAAAATGTGACAAGCTTCTGCTGTACTCTCGCGGTGTCGATGGTTCCCACGATCACCTTCGCGGACGAGGTTATCTTACACAGAGTTGATGGCAGCGACCTCGTGGTCGGATGACGGTCTACGGAAAGTGCGCTCCATCTGTTCCAGACAGATGTTAATGAGGATATGTCGGCGCCTGTTTGATCGCTCAAGGTTCATAGGGGCGCGCGGCAGGCTCGATCGGCACAGCCTCAATCTCACCCGCATGGGGACAGAAGACGATCTCTCCCTTCCGGCTGGGTCATACGTGCCACAGATTCGATTCCTGCAGAGAAGCCAATTGCCTGTGGCCATCGTTTCGGGCCGCCGGACGGCGTCGCGGTTTTGTCGGTCGGCCCTTTCGGCCAATCTAGCCAGCATCCATTTGATGCTCGACTCGAATCTCGGTGCTTATCAATACTGCCGGGGAACTGACGAGCGCCAGTCCCATCGACAGCCACACCACCCTGCGACAGCCGGCGACAAATGCTTCGTTGATAGCCCGGCGCCCGCGCGGGTCAACGGACTCTGCCGCCGCCAACTTGCACCTTTTGGACTCGATCTCTGCCCGAACCGCCGGCGCATGGTCAAGACTTTTCAATCGCCGGTTCAAAGCACCCTGAAAGACCCCGGTGAGTAACGTCCCGAAACCGCGACAGCCAGCAAGCCGGCGATGAGTGAGACCGCATTGTTGATCCCCGAGGCCGATCCCCCAATCCTTTGGCCTACTGCGTTCATCACGGTCCTGGTTAGCGGAGCGACGCTGATTGCCATGCCGAGCCCCAGAAAGCAGAGCCGTCGGCAACGGCCACCACTTCGACCGGAAGGCATCGTGGAGAATGACCCGGCCAGTGTTCGACGGAAGATACCCCAACGCGAGCTAACTTTGAGTGGCAAAAGAACGGATGACGATTAGAGCAAAGACGACTCCACCGAAGCCAAGGGCAGCCAAAAGGCCCGCTGCCCAGGCGGGGCCGGCAATTGCCGTGGTGTCCACGCACCTCCGACAAGTTCGCTTTTCCCGTTTGATCACACGCCCGAACCCGCGCGGGCCCGCTCCGCATTATTTCTCGGCGGCCCGCCGACCTGCCTGGCAGAAGAGTTGAAATCGCGGGCATCGCTCATTGTTGCGCGCGATGACGTCAACGATGACCCCTTCTGCCGCTTCTTCCACGACCTCCCACTGCGTCGAGGCAGGCGGGCGGAATGCCCAATAGGTCTTCCAGTACCTCTAAACGATGGAGCGGCATTCCGCGGCAAAAGCGCGATCATCGGCGCTGTGGTCGCGTCGTATTTTTCAGAACCAATCCCTTCCGGCTCCGGCGCGGTGAACACTTCGCCGCACAGGTTACAGAGCGGCCGGTCCAAACTCAAACACTGTGGCTGCCAGCGGCGCTTGTCCTACCATGCACACCAAGGTACACGGTTCCATACATTCTGCCTTTTTCGCAGCCCGAGCATACGTCACCGGAATCAGGGGGGATGGGGAACTGGCACCTTCTTCGCGCCAGTATATGCCGTGGCGCCATTGCGTCGGTGATCCTTGGGAGGATCAGCCTTCTCTCCGGGCAGCTCTACCAGTTGCTCCAGCACCGTGTTGGTCTTTTCCGTGCTTCGGGGCTTTACCAGCATCCCCGCGCCAGTGCGTGCAGTGCGCTTTGCAGCTTGTCATGGTCCGACTCCGGATGAATACGATCTGTTCGCTGGTGTTGCTGCGGCCCCGGTAAACCGTCATATCAGACTTTTTTGGAAATTCGCTTTTGACAAGAAACATCGCAGCGGCGGCCGTCGAGCCTTCGGCAAAAGCGCAGGGCACGCTCTTCAGGCTTCGCTTCTCCCCCCGTCTCCATCCCCGGTCGCCGCCTCCGGCTTCTTTTCCTCCGTCTGAATCTGCGGGGACCAGCAGCCCTGCGGTGTAACACGCCCCGATGCATTAGAATGGCTTTCACCTGTTCGGGCGACTGCGCTCTCCTTGGACGGGCCGACCGGAGCCATTACGGAGCGAAAACCCGGATGGACGCGGAGTTCGTCGAAACGCGGATCCACGCCCAGCCAGATGAGCCCGCGGGCGCGGCCGGCGACCGCTTGGCGCAGATGATCCAACACTGCGCCAGTTTCTTTGAGTCCGAGATACACGGTGGCCTCGGCCAACGGGACACCGTTCAAGCGCGGCAGGATCTCGCGAGCGCGTGCGGCATCGCCCATCACGGCGTGGCAATGTCCGGCATCCGCCAACACGGCTGGGTTATCGGCGCCGCTAGCGGCCAGCGCCTTCAGGAAGCTGTCCATGGCTTCGGCAAATCGGCCCTGCGCCTGGTAAACGCGGGCCATCGACCAGTAAGCATGGTAGAAACCGGGCGCGAATTCCAGCGTGGACTGCAACTGTGCCAAGGCCGCCGGGTATAGGCGCAGACGGTAAAGGCATCCACCCAGGGCAGTGTTCAGGAGTGGAGCGGCCGGGTCCAGGGCCAGTGCCAGTTTCAGCTCTTCCAGGGCCTCATGCAGGCGGCCGCGCGGCGTCAGGTAGTCGAGCGCATAGTGAAACAACAGACCCGAATCGGGCGGGGCGAGCGCGAAGGCCTCCTGGAACTGAGCGCGCGCAGCTTCCCAATCCCAGTCGAAACCGGCGGTGATGGCGGCGCGCAGGCAGGCCGCCGCAGGCAGCGCGGCATCTGCAGCCAGGGCTGTCTGGAGCTCCGCTTTGGCCTTGGGCATCACGGCCAATGCAGGCGCGATGCCGTACCATCCTTGCGCTGCATAACAATCCGCCATGCCCACGCGCGCCAGCGTGTATGCGGGCTCCAACTGCAGGGCTTGCGAGAAGAACCGTAGCGCGTCTACCAGGCCCAGCGGGGTCTGCAGATTGAAAGCGTGGCGGCCGCGCAGATAAAATTCATGCGCGCCATAGCCGGGCGTGGCGCCGTGCAGGTGCGACAGTTCGAGATCAGCATCCAGCCACTTACGGAGGTGTGTGACGATGGCGCCGGTCACTTGGTCTTCGACGTCGAACACGGCTTTCATCTCGCAATCGAAGCGCTGCGACCAGATCTGGTAGCCGTCGGACGCCGTGACCAACTGGGCGGTCACGCGCACGCGCTCGCCCTGGCGGCGCACGCTGCCCAGCACCAGGGCCCCCACGCGCAGGCGGCGGCCCACATCGCGCACATCCAGGGCGGCCGACTTGAACTGAAACGTGGAAGCGCGGGAGGCCACACGCAGGCCACGAACCTGGGTGAGGGCATTGGCGATCTCTTCAGTCAGACCGTCGCTTAGGAATTCGTCTCCGGCACCCTGGTTCATGTTCACGAAGGGCAACACGGCCACTGTGTGAAGGCTCCATTTGGAGACCAGCCGTGCGGTGGAGGATCCCGAGGGGAGCGTGCCGGTGGCTTCGGCGGAAGGCCCTGGGCGATTCTCTTTTTCGGCCAGGCGGCGCGCCCGTACCAGATCCGCCAGCATATCTGCTGCGGTCTGGTAGCGTTCCACCGGATCTTTAGAGAGTGACTTATCGACGATTTCATCCAACACCGGCGCGACGGCGGGGCGCAGCGCGGAGGGCGGCTCCGGATCGGTGTTCAAGATAGAATAAGCCACGTGCCCAGGATCGCCCGCGAAAGGAAGGCGGCCGGTGAGCGCCTCGTAGAACACCACGCCCAATCCCCAGATGTCGGCGCGCGCGTCGCTCTGCCCCATTTCGAAGCGTTCCGGCGACATGTAGGCGGGGGTGCCGGCATGGTTGATGGTTTCGGTGCGATCCGCCGGACCTCCCAGGCTGGCCAAGCCGAAATCGAGCAGCCGGGCGTGGTTGCGGGAGTCCACCATGATGTTGGAACTCTTGATGTCACGATGCACGATTTGCAAGTTATGGGCTTCAGTCAGACCCTCGGCCACCTGAATCACTATGGCAAGGGCCACCCCCGGATCCAGCGGTCCTTTGCGGATGAGCTCGCGCAGGGACGCGCCGTCGCAATACTCCATGGCGATGAAGAGCTGGCCGTCGGCCTCGTCCACTTCATAAACGGTGCAGATATTTGGGTGGTTGAGCGCGGCGGCGGCGCGCGCCTCGGACAGCAGACGCTCACGGACATCCTCGGCGGCCATGCTTCCGGCGCCCGGGAACTTCAAGGCCACGCGCCTGCCCAGGCGTAGATCGTAAGCCGCGTACACGACGCCCATGCCGCCCTCGCCAAGCTTGCGCAGGATGCGGTAGTGCGAGATTTGCGATCCGATCAATTACGGCCTCGGAGGCCGCGGCCAGACAGTCTCATTTGATGCCGTCTTCAAATGTGACATAATTGGGGACGTTTTCGGTAGTCCGATATGCTGTTGGGCAGACTGGAAAGGGACGGCACGCGGAATGAAGAGGCGGAATCGTCGTGCGCGCTTTTGCGGGACGGGATGGAACGCTGGAACGCGTTCCGGCGCGATCATCCACGCTATATTGTGGTGAACGGCGCCAGCCTGGCGGAGGCCAAACTGGACGAGATCGATCTGCACTGCACCATTCTGATGGAATCGGACCTGCGGCGCGCGAGCCTGCGCCGCGCGTTGATGGAGCGGGCTGTGCTGCGTAACTCCGACTTTCGCGACGCGGATCTGCGGCGCGCGATTCTGGATGGCGCGGACCTTTGCCGCGCCAACTTTGCGGGCGCCGATCTGCGCGGCGCGAGCTTGGTCCGGGCGTTTCTGAAGCGGGCGGATTTTACGGGCGCGGACCTGAGCACGGCAAAGGGGTTGACCGCCACACAGATTATCGAAGCTTACGGTGACGGCGGCACCAGGCTGCCGGTGCACCTGGCGCGCCCGGCTACGTGGCAGAGGTTATCTTGAACCCGGAGAGGCGGCCGGCGCGCGTGGCCGTGATCGGCGGCGGATGCGCGGGCCTGGCAGCGGCTTTCGAACTCACGCGTCCAGAGCTGGCGGGGCGCTACCAGGTGACGGTCTATCAGGCGGGCTGGCGGCTGGGCGGCAAAGGCGCCTCGGGCCGGGGCGTGGCCGACCGCGTGGAAGAACACGGGCTGCACCTCTGGTTGGGCTTCTACGAGAACGCCTTCCGCCTGATGCGCGAGTGCTACGCGGAGCGGCGGCAGCACTTTCCACATTGCCGTTTCGCGGACTGGCGCGAAGCCTTCCAGCCGGCGCCGGATGTGTGCGTGGCGGATCGCAAGCCGGGGGGATGGGATTTCTGGCAGGCGCGCATTCCACCCAGCCCTGGGGAACCGGGCGATGCGGCAGCGCGCGATCCATACACAGTGCTCGGCTATCTGCGGCAGGCGGTGATGCTGGTCCTGGAGCTGCTGCGTTCGTCGGCCGCCATGCAGGGCGCGGCGGTAGAACCTGGTCCGCGGAATCCTGGCGCGGGCACCGACTCTCTGGCCTCCGCGGTCAGCACTCTGCTGCGCTACGGCCAGCTGGCCACGACCGCGGCGTTGATCGAAGCCGGCGAAATTTTGCGCGAAACCATGGATCTGTTCCTGCCGCGATGGTTCGGTGGAGAGGCTTCGTTACCGGTGCAGCTACTGGAAGCGCTGACGGCGGCGGCGCGGCGGCAGTTGGATATCCTGGCGGCAGGCGATGAGGAACTGCGGCGGGTGTGGCAGGTGATCGACCTGATCCTGGCAGTACTGCGCGGGGCCCTGCGCTCGAACCTGGCGCTGGATCCGCGCGGCTTCGACGCTATTAACGATTACGACTGGCGCGACTGGCTGCGCATGAATGGCGCCTCGGAGCAGTCGCTCGATTCCGGTTTCATGCGCGGGATCTACGACCTGGTGTTCGCTTTCGAGGACGGCGACATAGGGCGGCCTCGGCTGGCGGCCGGCGTGGCGCTGCGCGGCGCCCTGCGCATGTTTTTCACCTATCGCGGCGCGTTCTTCTGGCGCATGAATGCGGGCATGGGGGACGTGGTATTCGCGCCGCTTTACCAAGTGCTCAAGCGGCGCGGCGTAAGGTTCGAGTTTTTCCACCGGCTGCGCAACGTAGGCCTGGCGCCGCAGGCAGACGGGTCGTACGTGCAAGCCCTGGAGTTCGACCTGCAGGCGCGCGTGAAGAATGGTGAATATCAGCCGCTGGTGGAGATCCACAAGATGCCGATCTGGCCGTCGCTTCCGGATTACGCGCAACTGGAGGACGGCGCCGGCATTGCCCGCCAGGTGCCCGCGTTCGAGGGCGCGTGGGAGGAGCGGCAGTGCGGGCGCAAGATGCTGGAGGTGGAGAACGATTTCGATTTCGCCGTGCTGGCGGTGAGCATCGGGGCGCTGCCGCAGGTGGCACGCGAGTTGATCGATCGGGAGCCGCGCTGGCGCGACATGGTGGCGCGCGTGAAAACGGTGCCCACGCGGGCGTTTCAACTCTGGCTGCGGGAGCACGCGGGCGAGTTGGGCTGGAAGCGTCCGCCGGTGACTCTGTCCGGCTTCCAGGCGACTTTCGATACCTGGGCAGACATGAGCCATCTGCTTCCCGAGGAAAGCTGGCGCACGCCGGTGAAGGGCATCGCCTATTTCTGCAGCGTCCTGCGCGATGGGCAGTCGAAGGCAGCGGCGAGCCAGGCGTATCAGGAGCAGCAACGCCACGCCGTGCGCGCGCAGGCCGTCCATTTCCTGGAGAACGAGGTGCAGGCGCTGTGGCCGAGAGCGGTGGCGAGTGACGGTTTCCGTTGGGATTTGCTGGCAGCGGACGCTACGGCGGAGGGCGCGGGGCCGGCGCGATTCGATTCGCAGTTCTGGACGGCCAACGTCAATCCGAGTGACCGGTACGTGCAGTCGCTGCCGGGGAGCCCGGCCTATCGGATTTCACCGTTGGACATGACATTTGACAATTTGACTATCGCGGGTGACTGGACCGCGACCGGGCTGGACAGCGGCTGCATCGAATCGGCCGTGATTTCCGGGCGGCTGGCGGCGCACGCCATTTCCGGAAAACCGGGTTTAAGTGAGATTATTGGATACGATCATCCATAGGCTGGAGCCATGAGTTCATCTCCATTTCGAATGAAACGGGATGTCCCGGAGCGCAGCGGGCCGGTACGCAACCCGCTGGTGAGCGCGATTTCCGGAACGGCACGGGCTCCGCAGGCGGAGCCGGGGGGAGTGCTGCGCGGCGCTCTTGAGTGCGGGGTGAGAACGGCATATTCTGTTATTGACGAATACATGAAGCGCGGCTACGAGGCCGCGCGTCAGTATCGAGAAACCTCAGAGGATAAGGGTCACATGAGCAACCAACGATCGAACTATGGCAACTGGAACAACGCTTGGGGGCCGATGACGCCGCTCGTTGACCAATGGTCGGCGGCGATGAAATTCTGGATGGACGCGTGGTCGTCGTTCATGCCGGGAGGGCGAGGGGGATGGCCGATGGCAGGGATGCCGGGGATGCCAGGGCCAGCCGGATTTCCAGGGGCGGCGCCGGCGCCGGAATTTTCCGTGGAAGTGGCGTCCAAGCGCCCCACCGAAGTGATCGTGCAGATCAAGCCGGGCGCGGGCGCGATGGAGCTGAAGGCAGATTCGTTTGCGCCGCCGCTATTGGACAGTGTGGCATTGCATCGCGACCAGGGACGGCTGCAGGTACGCGTGACCGTCTCCGATGCGCAGGCGGCGGGCCGCTATCAGGGCGTGATCCGGGCCGCGGACGGCAGCATCGCGGGCGAAGTGACCGTGGTGATCGCGGAGCTGCCCAAAGCGTCCGTATAGGACCCTGGCGATTACATGGCAACGCCTGCCCGAAGCCTGGTGTCCTCGACTCTGCAGGAGTACGGCGACGCGACACGGGAACTGTTGTTTGGCTATCTGCCGGCGGCGGAGCCGCGCCGCTACCTCTACGATCTGGTGGCGGATTATCCGCGGCGCGGCGGGCGCTCGTTGCGGCCCAGCCTGTGCATCGCCACGGCGCGCGCGTTCGGCACGCCTCTGGAATTGGCGCTGCGTACTGCAGTGTCAATCGAGCTGATACACAACGCCATGCTCATCCATGACGACATTGAGGATGAGAGCGAACAGCGGCGCGGCAAGCCCACCATGCATCGCATGGAGGGGGTGCCCATCGCCATCAACGTGGGCGATACGCTGTCGCTGCTGGCCATGCGCCCGCTGCTGGACAACCGGTATATGCTGGGCCCGGAACTCTCTTTGCGCATTCTGGAGGAAACCGAGCGCATGGCGCGGGAGTCCGCGGAAGGGCAGGCACTGGAGCTCGGTTGGCGGCGCGATAACGTGACCAGTGTGGCGGAGGCGGATTACCTGCTGATGGTTCTCAAAAAGACCTGCTGGCTGGCGACCATTCATCCCAGCCGCATGGGCACGCTCATCGGATCAGCCGGCGTGATCGATATCGACCGCTGCATCCGATCCGGCTTTTTCTTAGGCGCGGCCTTCCAGATTCAGGACGATTTGCTCAACCTGGAAGGCGATGCGGACGCTTATGGCAAGGAGCTCGGCGGTGACATACGGGAAGGGAAGCGCACGCTGATGCTGATCGATCTGATGGCCAAAGCCCGCGCGGCCGAGCGGGAGCGGCTGGCGGCCCTGCTGGATCGCCCGCGCGAGGAACGCACGGATGCGGATGTCGCCTGGGTCCTGGAGCGGATGGGCGCCTACGGGTGCTGCGACTATGCCCGCCAGGTGGCGCACGGTCTGGCGGGGGCCGCGCGATACGAGATGAACGCGTTGTACGGCGCGCTGCCCGATTCGCGCGACAAGCGTTTTCTGGAAGCGCTGCCCGCCTGGGTAATTGAGAGGAACTGACCGATGACGCCAGAGGAATTCACTAAGGGACTGCCTCGCATCACGCTGGACCAGTTGGGAGTGAAGCCGCCGCTGATGTTCCGCGGGGTCTCGGCCCGCGTTTTTCCGCTGCGCGCGAACCTGGACACGCTGCAGCAGCTGGTCGACGGCTACCTCAATTTCGTCCCCCGGGAGGCCGGGTACTTCCGCGCGCCGCTGCCCTATGTATTCGTAGTGCTGCTGAACTACGGGCAGATGAGCGAAGCCATGATGCGCAGCGGCTGGTTCTCGCAGATCGAAGTGTATTTCGGGCTTCCTGTGGAATGGTACAAGCTGGTGGACGGGCAGTACGTGTTTCACGACTGGGGGGTGATCACACCCTATATTTTCGTGAACGACGACATCTCGGTGCCCGTGGGGCGCACCGTCTACGGGTTCCCCAAAGTACTGGCCTCCGTAAAGCAGACCGATAGCAGTTGGATGAAGAATCCGGTGGCCTCGTCGAACCTGGCCAGCGTGGCGACCACGGTCTTTCAGAAAGCCTATGCGGGCGGCGACCTGGAGACGCGCGTCTTTCTGGAAGTGGTGCGGGAGACGGTGTCGGCCTTCCGCGTGCCCTTTGACGCATCCACTCCGATGATGCCCTGGAACATAGCGTCCAACCTGGCGCAAGCCTTCGCGGGATTCGGGCGCGACATGGTGTGGCTGGCGCAGGCGATGCGGATTTTTCCGGTGAATCCGCTGTCCGATCCGCGGCTGATCTCGGGAATGCTGGGCCAGATGCCCGCCTGGTTCGCGCCGGGCGGCGAAGGCTACATCCTGAATTCGTTGAACCTGAAACAATTCCGCACCATCAGCGATCCCTCGCGCATCTGTTACCAGGCGCTCACCAGCAGCTCCATGCGCACCACCGCCTTCAGCGGCGGCGGCCTGCTGGGCGAGGAATCCACGCTGTTCGGCGAATTGAGCGGCGGCCATACCATCCGGCTCTATGAGCACTCGTCCCTGCCCATCGCGCGCACTATGGGCCTTGAGGCGTCGAAAACCTGGAACTCCAACGGTGTGGAGGTGTCCGAGTTCAAGCCGGTGATGCCGTTCTGGATCGATGTGGATTTGATGTATGGCCGCGGTTACAACGTAGCCTGGCGCGCGTACGACGGCGTGTGGAAGGACGACACGGGCAAACCGTTCGATGCCGCGCAGAAGCCCGTGCCGCAGGCAGATGCCCCGGCTTTCAACTGTTCGGTCTCTACGGCGATTGAGGCCGTCTCGGGCCCATTTCAATACTCCGGCACTACCATCCGGGTGATTCCGCTGCTGGCTGAAAAGGCTACGCTGCAGAAGTTTCTGAACGCCTACCTCAATGTGCCACTATCCGGACCCATGGCGCAGCCCTCGGCCGACCACGTGCGGTTCGAGGTGTGGGCGCGGCCGCCGCAATCCATAAACATGGGCCTGCCGATCGGCGGCAACTATGCCTATGTGTACCTCACGGCGTCGAGTTTCGAAGGCGTCACATCCAAGACGGACAACGTGGGGGACTGGGCCAAGGACGAGCTGTCTTTTATGATCCCGGTGCGATGGCAGCGCATGTCCGATCACGAATGGCAGCGGCAGGGCGACGATGGGAAGCCGGTCAAGGATCGTGGTAACTGGGAGACGGCCGGCCTAGGGCTGGTTCCGGCGTACACGTTCACGGACAACTGCATCACGGCATTTTCACGTTTCGAGATCCAGGGCATCGCAGCGGGCACCGCCAACTTCATTCGTCCGGAGACCGTCTGGCTGGGCGAAGGGGGTTCGAGCGGCCCGGCGCAGACGGTGCTGCGCGTGGATGTAGAAGTCCTGCCGGCGTTGGGCGCGGGGCAGCAGGCGACCTTTCAGCCAGTAATCGAAATCAGCCGCAACGATCCAGACTGTGGGTTGGGCAGCGCGCCCGACACCGCCTGGAAGTGGGCGGAAGATTTGCGCCGCGAACTGGGCACCAAGAAAGGCGCCAAGCAACAATATTGGGACAAGCTGAAGATCGCGCGCGCTCTGGCGCTGGAGCTGCTCGGCAACCAGGCGCCGGTGCCGCTCTACACGTTGAAGCAGTTCCGCGACGTCACGGACCCCGATCGCGCGTGCCACCAGTCGTTGGTGCGCCAGCCGAGGCGGCTCTCCGAAATTTTCGACCTGCGGGAAATCGAAGAAACGCTGGCTGTGCGCATCTACGACTATCCCAGCCTCGACATCGTCAACGATCTGGGAATCCTGGCGGCGCGCCTCGAAGACCCCGCGGCCGGCATCGTGTACACCGCGCAAGGCATTCGTCCTTTTTATATCCGGGCGACCATGGACGAGCCGCTGGGGCAGACGTTGCTCTCGCGCTACGGCACGGAGCCGTGGACCCTCCACGAAAACGCGTTTCACACCCTGCTCAGCGACGATTCCGCGGCGCCCAAGATCCAGGTGGATTTGAAAGCCGAAACGCTGCAGGACCAGATGGACCCGTCGCGCACGGCGGAAACCATGTACCAGGCCTTACAGCGGCGGGAGGCGGGCGATCAAGTGGGCGAGATCACGCCCGCGCAGGCGCGCAACGCCTTCAGGTTTGTGGACGCGCAGATGGTGATCGAATCGGTGCTTTCGCGCGAATGGAGCAACTTCGACCCGAATGCGCGCTGGCGCAAGGGCCGGCAAGCGCTTCTAAAGGGACTGAGCGCATTGCCCCAAGGCGGACCGCTTATGCCTTTCGCGGAAGCTGAGCTGTACCGGCAGATCAACAATCTGATGGCGGCGCCGCCGGGCGCAGTGGCCTCGCGCATATCGCTTGAGGATTTAAGCGGCGCGCCGCAGAGCCAACCAGTCGTAGGCATGCCGGCGGATTTGCTGCTGATCCTGCAAAACCTGGCCGGTGAGGGGGCGGGGATTCGCTGGCGCGATGCGCTCAAGATCATCATTGAGAATCAGAGAAGCTTCAGCGCGCTGCGTCTGCAGTTGGAAGATGCGGTGGATTTGCTGGCGCCGTTGGCAGTGATGGGATTGGCGGGCATGCAAATGGCGTTTCGCGCGCTCAACGACAAGCTGGCCCAGCAGCAGCCGCCCGGACAGCCATTAAGCATGCCCAGTGCAGACGATTTGGCGGCGATGGGCGGGAAGCTCATCCAGGTGATGCAGGAGATCGCCAACAAGGGCGTGGAGGGCGAACCATCGCCGCACAACAACCTGGACACGCTGGCGCTGGCGCAGGAGTACAGGTTGAAGGAGCTGCTGGATACGCTGCGGGCCGAGCTCGCCGACGAGTCCAAGCCGGAGGATCCGCCCGCTGTCAAGCTGGAGGCGGCGCGCGCACACTCCACCGAAGAGGGCCAGATGGTGGACCTGGCGCGGCAGAAGTGCGAAGTCCAGTACGAAGCGTTGATCAACAAGCTCTCGCGCGCCTATCAGAAGCCGGATTTCTGCGTGCGGCGGGACTCGTTCCAGGCCCAAGATCGCGACCGGTTGTTGCCGCTGCCGCTGGCGTGGGACCCGGACTGGTATTACGGCGATAAAATCGAGCTGAACCAGTCTTTGGCGTCCGACATTCTCAAGCAGGCCGAAGAGCTCGGTGAAACTCTATAGCATCGCGCAACGTTTCAGTCAGCGGACGGATCGAGACGCCCAGGGCGTTCTGCTCCGCGGAGGGAAACATGGGCACCACGTCCGGGATCAACGGAATGAAACTCAGGTAGTTCGGCGGCTGCATGCCCCAGGCCGAAAATCCGGCGTGCATCCAGAAAGCGGCGGCCGATAGCAGACCGCCGTCGATGGTAATCGGCGGCGCCGCCTGGACCCCTGCCAGACAGGCGGTTTGAAACACCAGCTCCGCTAAGGCGATGTTGTGGCCGGCCAGCGGAATCGGTTTTCCGAACAGCTCCCGCGCGAGGGCGCAGTCGATGGCTTCGGCTACATCGCGCACGTCAATCACGCAGATGGTGTGGTCCATGACAACTGGAAGCCGGCCCGCCAGCACCGTGCGCACGATGCTCAATTCTTCAGCCCGATATTCCCACGGGCCCAGAAAGACGGCGGGGTTGACGACCACCACAGGCAGCCCTTGCGCGGCGGCCAGGACCATCTGCTCCATAGCGGCTTTGGCCTCGAAATAGGGAGAAACGGATCGTCGCCATAGGGCGGCGGCCGCGGTGGGCGGTGATTCGCATCGCGGCAGCGTGGCGCAGGTGCTCACAAAGGCCAGCCCCCGCCGGCAGCGTCGCGCGGCATCGATCACCCGTTCAGCATGCACAATGGCGGCATCCACGTCCGCGCGCCAGGCCGGCGTGCCGGGTTGACACAGTTCGAGCGGATACGGCGCAGCCGCGTCGATCAGCAAATCGTGACCCGACACCGCGTCGGCCAAAGATTCGAGGCAGGCATCGATGCGCTGCAGCCTTACGGGCAGACCGTGCAATTCAGGAGGATCCCAGCGGCGCGAGAGCGCCGTCACCTGCCGGCCGTGGTCAAGCGCGTGGCGCACCACCGCCTGGCCGATGTGGCCGGTGGCGCCCAGCACGGCAATGCGTTGCGGTGACGCGGTCATCTGCAGAACGGATCCAGTATATAATGATCGAACCCGAGGCAATCGGTTGCGCGCTCCTTATCCTTGCGGGTTCATCGGCGACGGCCTTACGCGCGGCGTGCTCCTGGCGCTGCCGCGAGCACACGTGTGCGGGCTGCTGCCCGCGGGGTTGCGGCTGGGCGAGCAGGGCGTCACGCCGGCCGGCACGCATCCGGTGATATTCCAGTTCCACGATTTTGTGAACTGCCAGTGGTCGCTTCCGACATGGCTGCAGCCCATGCAGTTTCACGAACAGACAGTAGGCATTCCCTTCACGTACCTGGACGCGGGCGGCCCTTACTTCTTCATGCCCAAGTTGTACCTGGACGATCTCTGGGTGCAGTTGAACGGGCGGTTCTGGTGGTGGTTCGACAAGGAGTTGGCGGCGGTGAAGAGGACCGGCCATTGTTATACGGTGACGAACCTAAGCGGGCGGCGGCTGGTGTCGCTCGATTGGAGCGCGGATGGTGGGGATGGCTATCTCCCAGCTGCGGGGTTTTCAGTGTTCGAGGCGCTTCGGCAGTTGCTGGATCAAACCCTGATCTCGGCATTTCCCGCCGCCAGCCCCTATTTTTCGCTGACCGATTTCGACCGGAACTGGAACCTGGGCAAGGTACGGCCGCTGCGTACAGTGCTGAATGTGGATCCGGCATATATGCCCGGATTCAGCGGAGGATCCTTTTCGGCGGCGAGTGCTTCGTACGAATTCTCGGCGCCCTGGTGGCTCAGCTTACCCTACGGGCCGGCTGCTTCGGTATGACCGGCGCACCTATGGAGGTTTCATGACCTCTCAACATCCTTTCAACGCCATCCGGCTGAATGGTGAAAGCACCATGCGCGGTGTCACGCTAGCGGTGCCCTGGGAACTGGTGCGCCTTCTTCTGCCGGCAGGCCTGGAACTGGGCAGCCAGAATCTGACACCGGCTGGAACCCATCCCGTATTGCTCTTCTTCAACGACATGTTCCGCTTGGAGATGTCCATACCAACGATGGTTCCCAGTCTGACCTACCACGAGCATCATGTCGGGATTCCGTTCACTTTCCTCGCGAATGGTCTCAATTGCGTGGGCACGTCCGGGCCCTACTACTTCATGCCGAAGCTCCACCTCGATAATCTGCTTCCAGTCTTGGGAGGCATTGCTTTCTGGGGCTTTGCAAAAGAGCTGACATACATCACGGTGCGGGCGCACGATTATACCGTCACCAGCCTTACCGGTCAGCGCCTGGCGACACTGGAATGGGACACAATTAACGACGCGTACCGTTCGGTGATTGATTTTCCGCTTTTTGCACCTATTCAGCAAATCCTCAGCCAGCCGATCATCTCCATGGTCCCATTCTCTGTAGGACCGTTTTTCAGTCTGTCCGATATGCAGCGGAGATGGGACCTGGCCACGTTGGCGCCCATGCGCGCCAGTCTTCAGGTGGATGCGGCCTATGTGGCGGGTTATCCGTCCGGGCGAAGTCCCGAAGTTGGTTGGCTCCCTTCGATTATAGACACGTCGCTGGGATGCTACGAACTGCGAGTGCCCTGGTGGCTCAGCCTGCCGTACCCGCCGCCCATCGCCGGTATGTGGCGCTGAATAGCGTTAGACCTTCGATCAATCGTAATATAGTGGACGGGGTCATGCGTCTCGATTGCGAGTTGCTTGACCACTGACAAGCTCACACATGGTGTGTCCCGGTTGCGGTACTGAGAATTCGGCGCGCGTCAAATTCTGTTCTGAATGCGGGCTTCCCCTGGGCGCGCCATGCCCGTACTGTACGTACCGCAATCCTCGTGACTCGGTGGCATGCGGAGGTTGCGGGCGGCCGCTGATCTCCGGCGCGGCGCCAGCGGCGGAACGCCGCCAGCTCACCGTCTTCTTCGCCGACCTGGCGGGTTCGACTGTGTTGGCCGAGCGGCTGGATCCGGAGGACCTGCGCGAACTCTACGCGCGCTACCAGGCTTTGTGCGCGGAGATCGTGCAACGCTATGAAGGCCATATCGCGCAATACCTGGGTGACGGCGTACTGGCGTATTTCGGGTACCCGGCCGCGCACGAGGATGATGCGGCGCGCGCGGTCCGCTCCGGGCTGGAGATCCTGGCGCGTGTCGGCAGCATTCACGCGGCCGGCGAATGCCCGCAGGTACGCATCGGCATTCACACAGGCGTGGTAGTGGTGGGCGACGTGGGCGGCGGCTTGCGGCGCGAGCAACTGGCGTTAGGCGAGGCTCCTAATATTGCGGCGCGTTTGCAAGCGGAAGCGGCTCCGGACACCATGGTGATCAGTGGCGATACGCGCTCGCTGCTGGCGGGCCAGTATGCGTTGGAGGATCTGGGATCGCGCACGCTCAAAGGATTGTCGCGGCCGCTGCAGATTTTCCGCGTGATTGGGAAGAGCGGCGCGGCCACTCGTTTTCAGGCCATGAGCGCGGCGCAAGGGCTGACGCCTTTTGTGGGACGCGAGCGTGAGCGGGAAGTTATCCGCGACGCCTGGAACGACGCCGGCGCTGGGCGCGGGCGGACGGTGCTGCTGCGCGGCGAAGCCGGAATCGGAAAATCGCGGCTGCTGGAGACGGCCCGGCAGGCAGCCGTCAGCCGGCTGCACGAGGTGTTCGAAGCGGAGTGTTCGCCGTACCAGGTGAACAGTCCGCTGAATCCGATCATGGAGATGATCGCGCGCAGGCTGGGGCTGGCAGACTGCGCGGACGACGCCCGCCGGCTGGACCTGCTGGAGCAATTCGCGGCTGGGCGCGGTGTGAACGTAGAGGGCGCCACGGCGGCTTTGGCCGGCTTGTTTTCGATTCCAACACAGGGCCGTTATAGCGAGGTCGAAATACCGCTGGCCAAGCGGCCGCAGTGGATCCTCACGGTGCTGGCGGACATGCTGATGCACTCTGTCGGCGGATCGCCGGTGTTGCTGCTGATCGAAGATCTGCATTGGACTGACCCTTCCACGCAGGACTTGCTGCGCGAGATAGTGATGCGGCAAGCGGCCCTGCCGGTGCTGATGGTGTGTACCGCGCGCCCGGAATTCTCGGCCCCCTGGCTGGATCAGGCGCATTGCCGCGAGATTTCTGTCCGCCCCTTGCAGCCCGAGGATACGCGTGCGCTGGTGGCGCGCATTGCTGGCCCTAAGCCGCTGCCGACGGCCCTGGTGGAGGAAGTGGTGGCGCGGACCGGCGGCATTCCGCTGTTTGCCGAGGCCGTGACGCGCACCGTAATGGGCGCCGGCATCCTGCGCGAGCTGGACGATCGATATAAGATGGCCGGACCGCTGCCGCCGGGTCTGATCCCCGCCACCGTACAGGATTCGCTGATGGCGCGCATCGACCGGCTGGGCCCGGACCGGGCGGTGGCTCAACTGGCCGCCACTATCGGGCGGGAATCCAGTTTCGAGTTGCTGCAGGCGGTCCTGGGAAAATCCACGGAATCGCTGGCAGAGGCGCTGGGGCACATGGTGGCGCTGGATCTGGTATTCGAGAGCGGCACGCCGCCAGTATCCACATACACCTTCAAACACGCGCTCATACAGGACGCGGCTTACGAATCGCTGCTACGCAAGACGCGGCAGGAGTTCCACAACAAGATCGCCGCCGCGCTGATCCAGCGCTTTCCGGAGATCGCGGAAACCAAGCCGGAGTTGCTGGCCCGGCACTACGAGGGCGCGGGCCGGATCGCGGAGTCCACCGCCGGCTGGATGAAGGCGGGCTTGCAGGCGCAACTGCGATTCGCCCTGCGCGAGTGCGTGGCGTACCTGCAAAAGACCATCGCGTTGCTGGAAACGCTGCCGGAAAATGACGCGCAACGGCTGCAATCCGAAATGGAGGCGCAACTGGCGTTGAGCCACGCTCTCACGGCCACCTTCGGCTGGGCCTCGCGGGAGCTGGAAGCGGCATGTATCCGCGCGCGGGATCTGTGCAAGCAGCTGGATAACGGCCCGGGGTTGATGCAGGCGCTCCTGACCCTCTCGGGCATGTACTTTCTGCGCGGGAATCATCGCGCGTCGGTGGAAGTCGCCAATGCCGTGCTGGATGTAACGCTGCCCACCGACAATGCGCTTCTGCTGATCGAAGCGCGGCACGCCATCAGCTTTCCGACTTATTTTCTGGGCGATTTCGTAGGAACCAGGGAGCACGCCGAGAAAGGACTGTTGCTTTACACGCCCGAACGCGAGCGGGCGGTTGTGGCTACTTTCCACGTACCGTCGTCGTTCGCATGCGCTCACATCCTTTCGCTGAGCCTCTGGTTCCTGGGATATCCGGATCAAGCCCGGAAGACGCACCAGGATGCGTGGGTTATTGCCGATACCCTGAACATCAACGCCTGCACGGCCTACGCGCTGGGCTGCACGCTGGATTATCACTACCTGTTCCGCGATCATGCGGCCATAGCGCCGATCGCGGAGCGGGCGCACAAACTGGCGTGCGAAGAAGGCTATTTGTTCTGGGTGGCCCAAACCCGCATCTTTTTGGGTTGGGTGCAGGCCATGACGGGGATGACGGATGCAGGCATCCGGGAGATGCAGGCTGGCCTGGAGAGCTACCGCGCCACGGGATCGGGGCTGCTGACGCCGGAGTTCTGCCTGATGATGGGCGAAGCGCTTCTCCAGGCCGGGCGCGCGGATGCGGCGCTCGCATCGCTCGCCAGCGGGCTGCGATACGCGGCGGAGAACGGCGAGCAGGTGCACGACTCTGAACTGCACCGGCTCACCGGCGAGATCCATTTGATGCGCGGCGATGGCGCCGCCGGCGAAGCCAGCCTCCGCACGGCGATTGAAATCGCGCAGATGCAAAAGGCCCGCATGCCCGAGCTGCGCGCGTCGCTGGCGCTGGCGCGCATTGGGCGCCGGAAACGCCGTAGACGGGATCTGCGTGCCTTGCTGGAACCACTGGATGCCTGGTTTCAAGAGGGCCGCGGTACGCCGGAAGTGCGGGAGCTGCGCGCGCTGCTGGAGCCTAAAATGAAAGCCGCAACGCCAGACTGACCTGGCGCGCGGGGTAAGCCGAAGTGAACGCCAGCGGCTGGCTTAATTGGGCCACCGATGCCGGGATGAATCCGCGCACGTTAAACGGACCGTTGGCGAGGGTGCCGCCGCCCGGCAGAGGATAGTTCGGATCCGCGGGAAAGTTGTTATTGACGGCCGCGAAATTAGTGCGGTTCAGCAGATTCTGCGCCTGCGCGATCACGTCCAGGCGCGTGCGGCGCTCAGCCCGCAGCAGGGCTTTGGAGATACGCAGGTCCCAACTGAAGAAGCGGGGACCGATGCCGTCGTTGCGTCCTTCATACCATGGCCGGGCATTGCCGTTGTGGCCCACTGTTCCGTTGGAAAGTCCGGGTACCAGCAGGGTGAAGGGGATGCCGCTGCGGGCATAGAAGATGGGCGAAATGCTGACGTCCGCCAGTGCCCGCGCAATCAGGCTACCTTGTCGGGCGTGAAAGGGCGTGGTATAGACCGCGTTGGCGACGAAGTTGTGGGTGACGTTGAAATCGGAAAGCGAGCGGTCGAGGTTCAGCAGGTCCGGTCGGAAGGGCGTGCTAAGCGCGCTGAAATCGCTGGTGTCGTCGATGGCGCGGCTGAAGGTGTAGTTGGCTTGAAACTCCAGGCCGTGTTGCAGCCGCTTGGTGAGGGACAGGGTTCCGGCGTTGTAGATGCCGGTGCCGCTGGAGGAGAAGGCATCGTTCTGGAAGATGGAGCCGTTCGGCTCTCCGGCGGTGAAGCCGGACTTGGCAACATATTGCGGGCCGGCGAACGGATCCACCGGCACGGCCATGTTGCGCACATAGTTGACTTCCAGGATCTGCTCCACGTCGACGCTGCGATACATCAGGTATCCGGCTTCGAGCGACAGGTTGGGAGAGAGTTGCCGCGCAATGCTCAGGCTGGCCTGGATGGTGTAAGCCGGTTTGAAATTGGGCGCCATGGTGTAGATGAAGTTACCGAAAGCGGTAGGTCCAGGCGGACCGATCACCGCACCCAATGCGGCGAGATCTGAGTTGGTTAGAGCCGGATTGGGCTCGGCGGTAGTGGCCTTGCCCGCCTGCAGCGCCCAGGCGGCGAAGATCGAGGGAAACGGCGGTGACGGCAAGCCCGCGACCAGCGCGCTCTGATTCACGTACCGGCCACTGTCGCCCACCAGGTTGGCATAGAACGGAATCATGAAAATGTTGGGCGCGGTGAATATGCCGGCGCCGGCGCGCACCACTGTCTTTTGATTCCCTGCCGGGTCCCAGGCGAGGCCCAGCCGCGGTGTCACTCGCGTGTTGTGAGGGACGGGGGACGGGTCGCCCTCGTAGTCCAGGCGCATTCCATAATTTACGGTAAGGCGCGGCAGCGCTTTCCAGGAATCCTGAGCGTACACTCCCACGGAATTGGCCCAGGCGGCCCAAGTCGCATTGGACTCGGGATTGGCCTGCAACAGGACCGTGGGCGTGCCTGCGAGATACGATTGGACCGCCGTGAGATTGGTGGAGGGTGGGCCGGCGGCCGGATAACCATGGCTGAGGTTGAAGCTCTCCAGGGCCGCGGCGGCGCCGGCGCCCTGCCCAATCGCGATCAGGTCCAGAATCGAGAAGGCGCCATCTGTGAACTCCCACTGGCCCCCGAACCAGACCTTCTGGTTCACGTTGTAATAGTCAGGTCGCCAGGATCCCCCAAATTTATAGCTGTGCGCGCCATGCGCCCACGATAGGCCGTCGTCGAACTGAAATCGCTTCCAATGCGCGTCGTACGGATATGAGAATGGCGTCCCCAGTTGGATCTGATTGCCCAAATCGATCTCCGAGCCATTTGGATAGGGCGCCTGGACCGTGGCCACATTGCGCGGCACAGCTTGTATGCGGACTACATTTACCAGGATCGGACTCAAAACTCGGGTCCAGGACCCCGTGAGCGTGACGTCTTCCTGCAACTCCGAACTGGAATAAGGCGGCGCGGGGATGATATTGTCGGTCTCGTGCGTGAATGAGAAACGCAGCGCGAAGCTGTCTTTGGCGACCGGCACGTAATCCAGGCGCGTGACCCAGTTGAGGTACCGGCCGCGGGGCGTGTTGAAGCCCGGAATTCCGGGAACGCCGGAGCCGCCAGGGCCGGACACGATACCGTCGAAAGTGCCGTCGTTAGAGGTAACCAGCGCGCGCAGGGTGGGATTACTCAGCGGATTGCCGAAGATGGGCGAAGCCAGCAGGCCGGTGCCGATGGCGCTTGCGGGTCCCGAGGACTTCGACAGTTGGGTGAGATAGCAGACCTGGGTTACCTGCTGTTGCGCGGTGTTCTGGTTGGGGCAGGCGCCGGTGGGAGCATTGTAGCCGTTGGCCTGTGCCGTGATCCCCTGAAACTCGGCCTCGCCGGCAATATTTTGTACGGTGGCCGAATCCAGGCGTTGAACTTCGGGAGCGGTGAAGAAGAACAGCCGGTTCTTGTGAATGGGTCCTCCCAGAGTACCGCTGAAGATGGCGCTCTGTTCGAAGGGCTTGGATGAAGCGCCCGCCAGCTTGTCGAAATAGTCTTCGGCATCGATCCAGCGGTCGCGAAAATAGCCTGCCGCGCTCCCGTGAAACTGATTGGTGCCGCTCTTGGTAACCATGTTGATGGCAGTGCCCACAGTGAATCCGAATTCGGCTGCAAAGGAGCTGCGGTTGACCTGGAACTCCTGGATGGAATCGATGGGCACGTGCGTCACGCGTAGCTTGCCGGAGCCGTAGTCGTCCTCCCCGCCATCGATAGTGACCAGGTTGTTGCGCCCGTCGCTGCCGCCCAGCGAAAAACCGGACGAGAGGTACGCCGTGCCCACGCCTGGGTCCTGCACAGAGGGCGCAAAGGAATTGACCACGCCGGGCACGGTGTAAATCGACTGCACGAAGTTACGGGTGATGTTGGGCAGGTTCTCCACCTGCGCGCTATCGAGGATGTTGGCCTGCTGGGTCTGCTCGGGCTGGACCGGGGCGATTTCGGCGGACACTTCGATGGTGGTGGATTCAGCACCCAAGGTTAAATGTATGTCGAGTGTGGCAAGCTGGCCGACAGTCAGCATCACGTCGCGGGCCACGGCTCTGGTGAAACCGGCTGCTGCGGTTTCGATGCGATATTTGCCGGGCAGCAATGCGGGGACCTGGTAGCCTTCACCGGTGCTGACCGCGGTCTTTGCGACGCCGGTGGCTTCACTGATGACGGTGATCCTGACATTCGGAACGACGGCGTCTTGGGGATCGAGGACCTTGCCCTGAAGGGTCGCGGTGGCGTAATCGACCTGCGCGGGTGCGCGGTTAGCAAAGCACAACGCAGCAACGGCAACCAAACTCCACAAACGCGGCGCTAAACGCACCACGGACCACCTGTCCGGTTGCCGCAAGACAGACTAGGACACGAGAAGCACATAGGCAGAAGGCGCAAATAGCTAATGATACGAAGATTATCAGCAATTTCGGACGTGGATGCAAGCTGCTGCCTGGTGGAACTGGTGGCGCGCTGTGTTGGGCTGTTTAGTACCTTTCTATTAAGATTCTGACGCAACGGCGGGTTTGGCGGGGGCGGCGGCGCTTCCTCGGTGACGGTCGGAATCGATTCCAATGGCAACGCCATCTCGCCTCAGTTGACCGCCAACAACACTCCGGGCTCGTTCACCGTCACGGCGTCGGATGGCATTGACTCGGCCACGTTCACCGTGGTCACCACCGGCTGTACTAGCAATCCAGAGGTGAATAGCACCACGGCGGACAGCTTGTCGAATCCGGACCAGGGAATCTTACGGCGGGCCGTGAATAATGCTTGTACAGGATCGACCATCACCTTCTCCTCCGGCCTGACCTCGCCGATCGCGTTAATGCCGGACAGCTTCGACGGGCGATTGCGAATCGACGACAGCCTGAACATCCAAGGTCCGGGCGCGGGAATCTTGGCCATCGACGGCGGCGGCGCAACGCGCCTGTTCTTTATCGGCGGAGGGCCGGTTTCTATCAGTGGACTGACTCTGCAGAACGGGCTCGCCCAGGGCGGCGGCGCCAACAACTTGGGTGGCGGCGCGGCCGGAATTGGCGGCGCGATTTTCCAAAACGGTGGAACCTTGACCGTAAACGGCGTCAATTTCAGCGGGAACATCGCGCAGGGTGGGGCAGCCAACAACATATCGGGTGGGGAAGGCGGAGGGGGCTTTGGCGGGAACTCGGTCGGCTATGCCGGTGGCGCCGGCGGCGATCTGTTTGGTCTGGCGGGCGTAAACGGCGGCAGCGGCGCGGGCGGCGGGGGCGGCTATGAATACAGCGGCATCTTTGGAACCACCGGCGGTAGCGGCGGTTTTGGCGGCGGCGCCGGCGCCGGATTTCAAGGTGGGGACGGTGGCCCGTTCGGTGGGGCGGCGCGGGATTTGGGGGCGCCATTTTCGAGCACGCAGGAACACTTGCGCTCATTAACGATTCTTTTAGCAACAACTCCGCTACAGGCGGAGTTGGCTATCAGTCCGGACAGGGCAAGGGCGGCGCGCTGTTCATTTATTCCGGCGCAACCGCCGGCTATTCCAACCTGACCTTTGGAACAGGCGGGACTGCCAACGCCGCGTCCGCCGCAGGCAGCCCCGGGATTGGCAATTCCGGCTCGCCTTATGCCACCGGCGCGACCTGCCCCGGCCAGGACACGGTCGATATCTGCGGCCCGCTGACGCTCAACGCGAGCAGCGCGACAGCCGTCAGCTCCAGCCTGAATCCTTCGGCCTACGGCCAAGCGGTCAGCTTCACGGCAACTGTGACGCCGGTCGCGCCCGCCACCGGGACGCCCACCGGAACCGTGCAGTTTGCCATCGACGGATCGAATTTCGGTTCGCCGGCGGCGCTGTCGTCGGGCACGGCCGCTTAGGGAAATATCTCGACACTCTCGGCGGCCTATCATACCGTTACCGCGACGTACGCGGGGGATAGCAACTTTGGCGGCAGCTCGGGCACGGTGAGCGGCGGCCAGATAGTGAACAACGCTACCAGCAGCGTCAGCGTGGTCCTCACGGCAGGCACCGATCCTTCCGTCTATGCACAATCGTTGACGTTCACGGCCACGATCAGCGGCGCGTACGGCACTGGCGTAAGCGGCACCGTCACCTGGAGCTCCAATACGGGCTGCGTGGCTTCCGCTCTTTCCGGCAATCCGGGAACGGCGACGTGCACTACGAGTTCACTGCCGGTGGGCGACTCCGACACCGTTACAGCCAAGTATGGCGGAGACGGCAGCCATTCCGGCAGCAGCGGCTCCGTGAACCAGACAGTCAGATCGTCCGGAACTCAGGCGGCCAGCACGACCGCGGTCGTCTCCAGCCAGAACCCCTCGAATTTCGGGCAAGCGGTCAGTTTCACAGCGAACGTTACGCCGGCTTCGGGCGGGGGCACGCCTACCGGAACGGTACAGTTCGCCATTGACGGGACGGATTTCAGTTGCCGCCTCGGCCGTTCTCCGTGTTCATCGATCAAGAACATACGCCGGTCTACATCGCCCTTTATTAACACGGCATGCCCGCTTCACAGCCTCGCCGACGCCCATAGCCTCGCACGGGCATCGCGTCTTCGCCTTGGACCGCCCAGCCTGCGCCGTGGGTTTGGTGCCTTGAAAAGCCGTTCTGCGGGCTTGGCAAAATTGCACGAGTGCTGCTAGAGGTCCGCGCGCTCCAGCTCGTTTCGCGCGCGCTATGGGCTGCTGACGTAGCGCGACACTTTGGGTTGACGGGACGTGGTGCCGCGCTGGGGTCTCATAACCATGGAAGGCAGATGCCTTCGGTTCGGTTAGTGCGGCCAGTGATCGTGATGATCCTGATAATCCTTAAGCCGAATCAGGTCGTCGGATAGCACTTCTCGATCGCGCGGCGCCAGACGGTCGTCATTCGATGACTTGCGAAGGGAATCGATCACATCGTTCAACAGCCCGTTATCGAAGCGGCCCTGATCCAGATCCGCCTGCATTTTGGTCAACTCTTCCTTCGTTCGCTCGAGACGCCTGCGTTCTTTGTCGCTCGCCCGGACGGCGCTCCATATATGCTCGAGATCGGTCCTCACATGCACGAAGACGTGCGCTCGCCATTGCTCACCCCGGAAGCGCTCTTCGCGCTCGTGATACCAGTCCTGCCCAACTGCGCTCAACGCCAGCGCCGCCATGATTAGGCCTGCCGTAATGGTTTGTCTCATGATCACACTCCCGAGAACCATTATCCACAAAGCGCTTTCTTTGGTAGCGCGGCTCGTTGGTCGCGACGCCAAGGAATACGGAATTCAGAGGTAAAGGCGCCACCAGGCCGCGTGCCGGGAGGCGCCGCCGCGCCACCGGCTGGCTGCCGATCGCTGGCCCCGCTGATCGCCTTAACGTCCATGCGGCTGCTTCGCCAACCCCGAACCTCCCTCGGGCATCGCGTCGGCGCTATAGGCCCCCCGCGCCGTGCGTCTGGCGCTGCGCCGTGCGTCCGGCGCTGTGCCGCCGTTCTGCGGGCTTGGCGAATGCTGCCGCGGTCCGCGGGCGCCAGCCGCGTCGCGCGAGTGGTAGCTGAGCCAGAAAGGCTGCCCGTGGGCGATAAGCAGGCAGACTGTTTCCGTATCTGGCTCAAGGACGCCCTCGTCACCAGCGTGCAGTTGTCGGGCAGTAGCGAGAATCCGACTGAGTCGGCTACGTTTGCTTTCCAGGGCGTGGAAATCGCCTACAAGGCCGAAAAGGATGACGGTTCGCCGGCGAGGTCCCCGAGACCGTTCAAGGTATGCCGGCTCACGCGATCGCCTTCCCGGATGCTCTCGGCCTCACACGCGTGGATGTGCTGGGTTTCTCTCTCGGCGGCATGGTGGCGCAGGAGATAGCGCTTAACCGGCCTTCGCTTGCACGTAAACTGCTGCTGGTTGGAACCGCGCCAGAAAGTGGTGAGGACATCATGCACATGGATGGTCCGGAACTGGAGAGAATTTACCATTCCAATATGCCGGGTCCGGAAAAGCTAGTGCAGCTTTTCTTCACCCCGAGCGCGTCGAGTCAAGCGGCCGGGGAGGCTTTCATCGCAAGACTTTCACAACGTACTGAGAATCGGTGAACCTATATCGGGGCCAGACGTTGCAAGGCTCAGATCGCCGCATTTCGCGCGTGGGAAACATGCACTGGAGAGCGTTTTGCCAAGCTCCACAAAATTGCGCAGCCATGGCTCATCGTAGGCGGCGTGTTCGACATCATGACCCCAGTCAGAAACTCTTATTTTCTGAGCGAGCACACTCCGAACTCGGCACTACTCACGTATCCCGACTCCGGGCATCGTTCCCTGTTCCAGTTTCATGAGTCCTTTACGAGGCGCGCTCACGCGTTTCGCGTCGGACTCGCCGTTCGGTCCCTACTGAGCTAGGGTAGACGTCACACGCAGAGTGAGGCAGACTTTACCAACAGCGTCCAGCAGCTAAAGCCTTTGGCGCACCGTTCCGCGTCATTTTCTTTGACCAGCGCTTCCGAACTCGGTCCGCGGAAAATGCTGGAGCAGGTGATTGAATAGACTCGCGATGTGTATGATGGCCTTGCCCTCCTTGTGGGTGGCGTCTGGCGAAGCTCCGGCCAAGGAATCATTCGCCAACGTTTATTATAGGAGGACTTTTCTTTTGCTCAGGTGGGAATCAAACCTATTTTGGACAAGAGTGCGACCAGATATGACCTTGTGAGCTTACCTCGGCATTGGTGAAAAACCTATCGAATATTCCAAAACGTTCCGCGAGGCCATGATGATTGGGCGATACGGCTGGCCCGAAGAATACCAGGCTGGGATCGCCATCGCCTTCCTTCACGTCACCGAGCACCTGGTCGTAAGTGCGATTCTCCTTGATGATGTAGATCACATGCTTAAAGGGCGGATACGCGTTTGTCGACCGACTCTGTCCAATATTCCTCCCGACAAACGGAGCAACCGGCGCGTGTCAAGCACTTTGAGACACCCAGCATAAAAATTTACTGACTATCTTCCTTTGTCTTTTGGCCGGGCGGAGTCGGCTTGTTGATCCAAACCTCCGAGGGCAAAGGCAATGGTCTTGGAGACCGCTGAACGAATC
>DATKFU010000163.1:0-14432 GCA_035511215.1 Bryobacteraceae bacterium
GGCCGTCAGGTTCAAGCCGTGCGCCAGGCCTATGATCGCCTGCACCAGCGGTTGTGTGCCGGCGGCCTGGCCAATGCCCTGCACGAAGCACTTGTCGATTTTCAAATCGGCAATCGGCAGGCGCTGCAAGTAGCCCAGGGACGAGTAACCCGTTCCGAAATCGTCGACGGAAGTTCGCACGCCCAAGTCCCGCAATTCGGCTATCTGCCGGGCGGTGTCCGTTGCATCCCGCATCAGCACCCCCTCGGTTAGTTCCACTTCCAGATAGCAAGCCTCCATTTCATGCGCCGTCAGGACCTCCGCGACCTTCTCCACCAGGTTCGACTGCATGAACTGGATGGCCGAGATATTCACGGCGACCTTGACTGGCGGATATCCCATGCGCCGCCACGCCTGGTGTTGCCGGCATGCCTCCTGCAGCACCCACAAGCCGATAGGCACGATCAGCCCGCTCTCTTCTGCCACCGGTACGAAGCGGTTCGGCGCAACCAAACCCCATTTCGGATGGTTCCACCGCAGTAGCGCCTCCACACCCCCAAGCTGCCGCGAAGGCAGTCGAAATTGCGGCTGATAGTACAGTTGCAACTCGCCGCGGTCCAGGGCCCAGTGTAGTTGGCTTTCGATTTCCAGCCGCTCGCTGGACGCCGAGTTCATCGCGTGCGCAAACCGCTGAAAGCAGCTTCCGCCACGGCTCTTCGCCTCGTACATGGCCACATCGGCGTGCTTCTGCAGGGTCCCGGCGTCCTCCCCGTCCTCGGGGAACAGGCTCAGACCGACACTGGCGCTGGCGAATAGTTCGTGCCCCGTAATCTGGAACGGATCCCGCATGGTCGCCATGATCCGCTCCTCCACGATTTCCGCGGCGCGGACTGACTCTATGCCGAACAGTACCGCCACGAATTCGTCTCCCCCCGGACGCGCCAGCGTGTCCGATTCCCGCACGGCTCTTTCCAGCCGCTTGGCCACCTGCTGCAGGAAGAGATCTCCGATGTGGTGCCCCAGCGTGTCGTTGATGAACTTGAAGCGATCCAGGTCAATGTACATCACCGCCACCATCTTCGCTTGCCGCCGCGCCAGTGTGATGGCTTGCCGCAGCCGATCGTCGAGCAACGACCGGTTTGGCAAGCCGGTCAGGGGATCGTGTTGCGCCTGATGGGCCAGCCGGTTGGTAAGCTGCCGGTGTTCCAGTGCGATACTGGCCAGCTTCGCTTTGGTATCGAGCATGACTTGTTCGGATTCGCTGGGCTGCCAGGGTTCAGAGCGGGAGATCCCAATGTGTCCCAGCACTTGGCCGTCGGCAGCCCGAATCGGGACCTTTAGGTGTCCCTGGTCGTTCGCGCCTGCGGCTTGCACTTCCCTCGATTCGCATTGCGGAGGTGCGGAATCGTCCGTCAGAATAATGCGCGCGACCGTTCCCGCGAAGTGATGCTCGATCATTTCTTCCACGCGGCGCAGCACTGCGTCCAAAGGCTTGTTTTGGGCGACCATCTCGAGAGCTTCCCGGCGGTTGATCTCCAGCCGCTCCACCCGCTTTCGCTGGCTGATGTCCCGTGCGACGCACAACATGCCCGCCGGCCGGCCATCCCGGAACTGCAGACTGCCGCTCACTTCTATGGGCACCCGGCGGCCGTCCCGCGCGATCAACTCCACCTCCAGCGCCGATGGGGCATCGCCTCCCCGCCGGGCCTCAATGGCACGCCGGATCGCCGCCAGGGATTCGGGTGCGGCTACCTGCTGCAGATTCATGCCCAGCAACTCTTGCCGGGGATATCCTGAAATCCGCTCTCCGATGCCGTTGACCGAGGTGAAGTTTCCGTCCGGATCGATCGTGAAGATAGTATCGCTGGCATCTTCGATCAGCTTGCGGTAACGCTGTTCGCTCTCGCGCAACGCCGTTTCCACGCCTTTCAGTTCCGTGATATCCCGGAAGCTGATGGCCAGCGCGCGGATTCCGGGCTCCTCGAGCAGGTTGGCGGCCCAACTGTCACACCACCGCCAGCTTCCATCGGCATGCCGCAGCCGCAGTTGTGCCCGCAGCCGAGTGCCTGGGGCGCGCAGCAATTCTTCGTGCAGCATCCCCAGGTAGGAGAGGTCGTCGGGATGAATCCACCCAAAGAGTTCGCGTCCCAGACGGTGCTCGGGTGAGACACCCAGTAGTTCGAAAACACCCGGGCTGTCGAACAGAATGATCGAACGCGGATCGATCAGCGTAATGATGTCATTGCTGTTCTGCACCAGCGCCCGGAAACGGTTCTCCGATTCCATCAGCGCCGCTCTCGCCCGTTTCTGCTCGGTAATGTCCCGGATGACGATCGAGCCGCCGACGGATCGGCCCGCGCCATCCCGAACAGGCGAGGCCGTGACGCTGACCGGAAACACTGCGCCGCCTTTACGCATGTGCTCCGTTTCAAAGGATGGAAAGGGTGCGCCACCCACGATGGAGGCTATGTTCCGCGCACCGCTATCGCGCCGGTTCGGTGGGCACAACTCCACTGCCGGGCGGCCCACGATCTCTTCGGCGGAATAACCGTATAGGCTTTCCGCCGCAGCGTTCCACGTCCGGATAACGCCTTCCGCGTCCAAAGATATAATGGCGTCGCTCGAACACTGCACGATGGCGGCCAGCCGCGCCAGCGCTTCTTCGGCCTGCTTGCTCGCGGTGATATCCCGCACCGCGCCGATCCACCGCCCATTACATTCGGTCGCGCCATAATCCAGGTAATGCCGGACCGCGCCGTCCGGACGCACCATCCTGTACTCTTCTCGAAATTCCCCCCGGTCTTCTCTGCGCTGCTGCAACGCCGTCATCACCCGCTCTCGATCGTCCGGGTGGATCGCGCGCGCCCAGGCGTCAAACCCACCGAGGCCGCTCAGGAATGGGTCGGAACCGCAGATCTCGGCCTTACCGGTGTTCAGGTCCAGATCGTAGACCTGGATTCCGGCGCTCTCGGCGGCGATGCGCAGGCGCTCTTCCGACATGCGCAACGCGGTTTCCATGCGCTTGCGTTCGGTGATATCTTCCTTCACCGCGATGTAATGCGAGGGTCTTCCGGATGCGTCGCGGATGGGGCAGATCGAGGCGGACTCCCAGAACAGATCGCCGTTCTTTTTCCGGTTGTGGAATTCGCCCTGCCATTCGCCTGTCTGAATCGTCTCCCACAGCTTTCGATATTCTCCGGCAGACGTTTCACCCGCCTTCAGAATCCGCGGATTGCGGCCTTGAACTTCCTGTGGCGTATAGCCGGTCACCGCAGTGAACTTGGGATTAACATATGCAATGCTTCCCTTCAGATCCGTGATGATTACGCTGGCCGGACTCTGCTCCACCGCTTTAGATAGCCAGCGCAATTCGTCTTCCGCGCGTTTGCGTTCGGTGATGTCGATCGCCACACCCACGTAGCCGTGAAAATCGCCTACCGTATTGAACTGCGGCGCGCTTTGGTCCAGCATCCAGCGGTATTCGCCATCCGCCCGCCGCAGCCTGTATTCCGTTTCGACTGGCGCCCGCGATTGCATTGCCGCCTGCCGCGCCGCCTGGCTCCGCACTAAGTCTTCCGGGTGTACAGCTCCAGCCCATCCTCCATCCAGCGCCTGCTGTAGAGTACATCCGGCGAATTGCAGCCAGCGCTTGTTGAACAGCGTGGCGCGCCCATCCGCTCCGCACATCCAAATCATGGCCGGCAGGGAATTGGCGACCTGCCGCAGTAGCGCATCCCATTGCATTGCCGCGCGATGGCCAGTCATCGGCGTCGCGCCCATGGGTTGGATATGGCTTTCCGAAGGCAGTTCTTGCAGCGGGAAACTCACATTCTCTTGATCGTCAAATCAAGTGAATAGTTTAGGAAGGTTTAGGGATTATTTGCGGCTGAATCCTGCCCCTTATTGATTCGCTTTTTCCTAAGTAAGTAGAACTAAAGTCCCGCATCAAAACTAAAGTTCCTCAAGCGAACAGTACTGCCGCGGCACATTTTTACGAATAAGTAGTTGACCTTAGTGCCCAAAGAAACTAGGATTACGAAGAGTGGAACAAAGACGAACCCGGCGCTTCACGCTTGAATTGCCCGTTTCCGTGACCCGCAACGGAACGGAACGCATCGTGCAGTCCGGGCTGACAAAAAACATCAGCTCGGGTGGCGTACTGTTCACTGCCGGGAAGGAGCCGGACGTCGGGGCGTCCATCGAATACGTGGTCGTCCTCGGCGGACCATCGGAGCCGCGTGTCAGCTTGCGCTGCATCGGCAAGGTGTTGCGCGCTAACCGGCTGGACTCGGGCGAGCCCGCCTACGAGATCGCCGTGACCCTGGAACGCTACGAGTTCGTTCGCCCCGAGGAATAAAATCCAGCTCCGCGGAGTCCCGTGTCCCCTCACGCTTGTCCTCGGGCGTCTTTTCCTGTAAAGTAGCAAAGAAAAGGCGAAACTCGATGGATCTGACTTTGGCTTCCCCGAAATCCCCTACGCTCGAAGCGGCGCTAACCCGCTTCGCCCATGCGGCCATCCGGCACGAGCCGGCAGTCGGCGGCACCTACCAGGACGTGCCCGATAGCGTGAACCCTATCCTGCGGCGCGCGCTGGCAGGCCGCGGCATAGGCCAGCTCTATTCCCACCAGGCCGAGGCTTTCCTGTCAATCGAACAAGGACAAAACGTTGTAGTCGTCACGCCCACAGCCAGTGGCAAGACGCTGTGCTATAACTTGCCGGTCCTGAACCTGCTGCTCGCCGATCCTGGCGCCCGCGCCATTTATCTCTTCCCCACGAAAGCGCTTGCTGAAGATCAGCTGCACGAACTGCATACCGCCATCGACGAGATGGGCTCCGGAATCTGCGCGTATACTTACGATGGCGATACGCCCCAGGATGCCCGCAAGGCCATTCGCCAGCGCGCTAACATCGTGCTCACGAATCCGGACATGCTGCACTCGGGCATTCTGCCGCACCATACCCGCTGGGCTAAGTTGTTCGAGAATCTGCGCTATGTGGTCGTCGACGAACTGCATTACTATCGCGGCGTATACGGCAGCCACCTGGCGAACCTTTTGCGGCGGCTGAAGCGTATTTGCGAATTCTACGGATCGAAGCCCGTCTTCATCTGCTGCTCGGCCACTATCGCCAATCCGCGCGAACTCGCCGAAGCGCTTACGGAATTGCCCTTCCGCATCGTGGATTCGAATGGCGCGCCGCGCGGCGAGAAGTTCTTTATCTTCTACAACCCTCCCGTAGTAAACCGGCAATTGGGAATCAGGCGCAGTTACATCGCCGAATCGCGGCGCATAGCCCTGGAGTTCATCGAGCACCGCCTGCAGACCCTGGTGTTCGCTAATAACCGCCTCGCCACGGAGCTGCTGGTGACCTACCTGAAGGATGCCATCATGCAAAAATCCCGCGGCCCGCTGTCCGCCGATGCCGTGCGCGGCTATCGCGGCGGCTATCTCCCGCGTGAGCGCCGTGAAATCGAGCGCAAGCTGCGCGATGGCGATATCCGCGCAGTGGTGGCTACCAACGCGCTGGAGATGGGTATCGACATCGGTTCGCTGGATGCGGTAGTCATGGCGGGCTATCCTGGCACCATCGCCTCCACGTGGCAGCGCGCCGGGCGCGCCGGCCGCCGCCAGAGCGCATCAGCCGCGGTGCTGGTGGCTTCCAGCGCCCCGCTAGACCAATACATCGTCGAGCACCCCGACTACTTCTTCGGCCGCTCGCCCGAGCACGCCTACATCAACCCGGACAATCTGGAGATCCTGCTGGCACACCTCAAGTGTGCGGCCTTTGAACTGCCCATTCATGATGGGGAGAGGTTCGGCGCGCACGATACCGCGGAGATGTGCCGCTTTCTGGAAGAAGCCGGATTCCTGCACCATTCCGCTGGCGCCTGGCACTGGACTTCGGATTCCTATCCCGCCGACGCTACCAGCCTGCGCTCGATTTCAAGCGACAATTTCGTGGTTGTGGATATCACCGGCGAACCCGCCGTGATCGCCGAAGTGTCGTTTACGGCAGCCCTTACCACGCTGTACGAAAAAGCCATTTACCTGCACGAAGCTCGCCAGTATCATGTCGAGCGCTTCGATTACAAAGAGCGCAAAGCCTACGTGCGCCGCGTGGACTGCGACTATTACACCGACGCCATCGATTACACGCAGGTGCAGGCCGTCGAAGAGTTCGAGAGCGAGGCGCTCGGAGGCGCACGCAAATGCCACGGCGACGTGCGCCTGAATCGCCAGATTGTGGGCTTTAAGAAAATCAAGTTCTACACCATGGAAAATGTCGGCGCGGGCAATCTCTCGATGCCCGAACAGGAAATGCATACCACGGCCTTCTGGCTGCATTTCCCGGCTGCATTCATGGCGCGCTTCCCGGACCTGACGCCCACCGAGAGACAGAGCGGCCTGGCAGGATTGGGCAATGCCCTGCGCACGGTGGCCGCCCTGCTGCTGATGTGCGATCCGCGGGATCTCGGCGTGGCTTTCAGCGAAGAACCGAATTTGTATTTATACGATTGCTATCCTGGCGGAGTGGGGCAAAGCGCGCCGCTCTATCGCATGGCGGACCGGCTGGTACGGCTGACCACGGAATTGCTGGCCGCGTGCGAGTGCGACGCCGGCTGCCCGTCGTGCGTGGGGCCGGTGGGCGAGATCGGGGAGCGGGGGAAAGAGGCGGCTCTGCGGATTGCGCGGGATTTACTGTAGCGGCACGCGCGTGCGGAAAGTCGGGCTACTCGCGCGAGGTAGGTGTTCGTCTTCGGACGCGCCAATCCCACTAGCGGACGTCCCGCGTTTGTTCCGCCGCATTCTCATCGGCTTAGTAATGCCCACAGAATGGATGCTCAGATGCCTGCCAAAGCGCGTGCGGCTCACACTTTCTCCTTTCCTCTTCACCGCGTTTTTCTCAATTGCGATGCACGCGCAAGAAATTCCGCTGACCGATCTTTCCCGGCTGGAGCTAAGAGGCGTCCATGCCGAAACCACCGCGCACCAGGGCTTGGAAGCGCTGAAGATCACCGAAAATGAGACAGGACCGGGAGAAGCGCTTGCTGTCGTCAGGAATCTCATTTTCCACAACGGCGCAATCGATGTGGAAGTCGCGGGCGCTCCCTCGAAGAGCGCCAATGCACAAGCCCGCGGATTCATCGGCGTCGCATTCCGTATGGCCGCCGGCGGCGCGCGCTTCGAGGAATTCTACATCCGGCCTACCAATGGCCGCGCCGACGACCAACTCCGCCGCAATCACGCCACTCAGTATGTATCGTTTCCCGATTGGCCCTGGGAACGGCTGCGCAAGGAAAGCCCCGGCGTCTACGAATCCTATGCCGACATGGCCGCCGGCGAGTGGACGCATCTGCGCATCGTCGTGCACGGGACCAGCGCCTCGCTCTATGTGAGCGGCGCCGCGCAGCCCTGCCTGGTCGTTCACGACCTGAAGCTCGGGGATGCCGAAGGATCGGTGGCCCTGTGGATCGGACCCGGCACGGAAGGCTTCTTCCGCAAGCTGATTGTCACGCGCGAAAGCTAAACCGGCCCGGAGTTCGGAGCAAACAGAGGCGCCGGGCAGGTGTGTGTAGCCGACGGGGCGAATGCGAATTCTCCAACGCTGAATTGGATGCCGAGGCAAGCTGCGCAATTGATTGGCAGTACGCGTTTTTTTTGATCTCCCCGAAATCACAAGAATGTGATCTCCCTTCTCCAACTGGTGTCGTATGTCGGGCCGACAGGCACCAAGGCTCGCACACGGGCCCAGGTACGGATCCTTTCACGTGTTTTCCGAGTTGGGAATCGTAACCGCTTCGAGTTATGAGTATTCTTCCAACTGTCTTGTGCACTTCTCTTCGACAAAGTTCCAATTGATTCGCTGCTTCAGTGCGTTGCCTTGGCGGCGAGCCAGAAAGCCATCGAATTGCAGCCTCCCAACGACTATCCCCGGCCCGACGCCGACGCTTTCGGCGAAATTGTGAATCGCCTCGTTCGTGAAGGATCCTTTTCTTAGGAAGTCGGCCAGGGCGCCGGGCGGAATCAGTGTGTCGGCCGAAAAACGACTGGCTTCCTCTTCGTACCGCCGCATCTCCGGGTCAATCGCCCGATCAGACAAATCCTCCTCCGCGTTGTCGAGCACGAAGGGGTGCTTGTTTCTATGAAGAAGAATATGCCCGAGCTCGTGGAAAAAGGTGAACCAAAGCTGGTCGTCGGTTTTGTACCGAAGTGTCAGACCAACAAGCGCCCTTTTCCCAGTCAGCCAACGTGCGCATCCGCTAATGCCGGTACTCACTAACGCCGGCACCCAAACCACCGCAACGCCGGCTTTCGCGCAGATCTTCTGCACCGGGTCCATAATTTCCTCCGCGCGTTTTCGGGTGAGGCGCTTAAGCGCCTCAATTGACGAAACCAGGCGGCTCTCGTCGAATTCCGCAAGGTCCAACCCTCTTGCAACGATTTCAACTTCGCGAACCCAGGCCGCGATGGACGCCTCGCTCAAATGCGCGGTGCGGGTCTGTCTATATGCCACTGCAGAGGCTCTCCATACGGATTTCCAGCTCTCGGGCGACGACACGCCAAAAAAGTTTAGGAGAGCGTCGGCATCGGAACGCCCGGGCGGTAGGGAGAATCTCATCCGCTTCATCTCCTTAAGGGGGAAGCTTCGGGCCCACTCGTCCCACTGCGGCGCTTTGACGAGTTCGCGACGCCGCGCCTCAGCCTCGTCGAAATGAAGTTGCAGGTTCAGCCACAAATGCGCAGGCCGCTGAAAGGCCTTCTCAAGGGCGAGCGCAGTCGGCGGTGTAATCGGCGCCTTCGCGTTGCAGATCTCACTGATGGTCTTCGGCGTGAGGCCGGTGCGGCGGGCAAGGTCTCTTTGCGGCCACCCGTAGAAGTCGAGGTACTCCAGAACCGTTTCGCCGGGATGCGGAACGGCGCTCGGCTTAAGATTGTTTCCGTAGGTGCTATCCATGGGTGTCCTCGATTGCCAATATGTTAATAGACGTGATGGATTTCCACCGCTGTTGTTCATCGGAATCTTCCAACGATGTAGACCCGCTCGCCTTAAACAGCAGCCGATATGGCTGCTTTAAGTCGACGGAGAAGGTGCCCGCGCGTTCGCCTTTTAGCTCGTGACATCGTTCGGGGCCGGATTTCGGGGGCCAAAAATCCGCGAGGGACTCGGCGGCCAGCAACGCCGTCAACCTTAGCTTGAGCTTCTTCGCCATGTCCGCACCGTAGCGCCGCCTGCTGAGACCCTCGTCCTCGATGGCCTTGCGCAAGCTGTTGTCGTCCACATATATGTCCATGTGTTCCCCGACGGGTAATTCACAGTTGCCTTACAGCATTACCTTGATGGTAACACTAACGAGCAGCCCTGTCAACAGGCAAAATCGGCACACATCGGCGACTCTCGCCGCCTTCCTTCGCTATGGTTGGACAAGGGTAAGGGTAAGGGCGGTTCGGATTTGGTTAACGGAAACGTACGGATGTGCGGTTGAGGCGGTGCTCACCGCCGCGAAACCAGCCGCACCCGCCGCGACTCCACCAGCGCCCTATCCGACATCGCCTCCTCCGTGATGGCGGCCTGCTCCTCCTGGTGCCGCCGTCCCGATCCGGTCGCCGGGCTGGCGCTTTCCGGACGGCCCACATAACGCACCTCGCGGCCGCCAGGCGCCAGCAGCGGCTGCAATTGGTCGTGCATAAAATGCCACGGGCCCATGTTGCGCGGCTCTTCCTGCGCCCACACCACCTCCGCTGTCAGCGGGTACCGCAGCAGCGCGTCGTTGGCGTCGCTCTCGGCGAACGGATACAACTGCTCGATGCGCACCAGCGCCACGTGGTTCGCCTGGCGCGCCTCGCGCGCGGCCAGCAAGTCGTAGTAGATCTTGCCGGAACAAAACACCACGCGCGCGACCTGCTCGGGGTCGATGGCGGAGGTATCCGGCAGCACCTCGCGGAAGCCGCCGCTGGTCAACTCGCCCACGGTTGAAACGGCTTTGGGATGCCGCAACAAGCTCTTCGGTGTGAAAATCACCAGCGGCTTGCGCATGCCGCGGCGGTCCGCGCCGCCGTACATCTGGCGCCGCAACAGGTGGAAATACTGGGCCGGCGTGGTGCAATTGACGGCCTGCATATTGTTGCCGGCGCACAGCACCAGGAAGCGTTCGATGCGCGCGCTGGAGTGCTCCGGCCCTTGCCCTTCAAAGCCGTGCGGCAGCAGCAGCACCAGTCCGCTCGGCTGCCCCCACTTGGATTCCGCGCTCGAAATGAACTGGTCGATCAGGATTTGCGCGCCGTTGGCGAAATCGCCGAACTGCGCCTCCCACAGCACCAGCGTCAGCGGATCCGCCACGCTGTAGCCGAACTCGAAGCCCAGCACGGCGTACTCGCTCAGCGAGCTGTCGAAGACTTCGAAGCGCGCCTGGTCCGGCGAGACGTGCTGCAGCGGCGTATATTTCTGAGCGGTTTCTGAATCCCAGAACACCAGGTGCCGCTGGCTGAAGGTGCCGCGCCCCGAATCCTGGCCGCTCAGCCGCACGGGTGTGCCTTCGAGCGCCAGCGTGCCGAATGCCAACGCCTCGCCGAATGCCCAATCGATGGGTCCGCCCTTCTCGATCGCCTCGCGGCGGCGGTCGATGAAATTCCGCAGCTTTGGATGCAGGTGAAAATTCTCGGGGAAATGCGTCAGCGCGCGGATGACGCGATCGACGGTCGCCTTATTCACCGCCGTGCGCGGGCAGAAGCTGGCAATCTCGTCGCTCGGGACGGCCGACAACTCCTGCCCTTCGAAACGCTCGCTGCTTTTCTCGGCCGCATCGTAGGCCGCCGACAGGCTCTGCGCGAATCCCCTGCGCATCTCCGCCACTTCTTCGGCGGTGAGCACGCCCTCCCGCACCAGGCGCTCGCCATAGAGCTTGCCCACCGAGGGGTGCTCCTTGATCTTGCGGTACAGGATCGGCTGCGTGTAGCTGGGATCGTCGGCTTCGTTATGCCCGTGGCGGCGATAGCAGAACATGTCGATCACCACGTCTTTCTTGAATTGTTGCCGGTAATCGAAAGCGATCTGCACCACCCGGATCGCGGCCTCGGGATCGTCGCCGTTCACGTGGAAGATAGGCGCCTGCACACCGCGCGCCACGTCCGTGGAATAAGGCGTGGAGCGGGCTTCGTCGGGCAGCGTGGTGAAGCCGATCTGGTTGTTGACGATCAGGTGCACGGTGCCGCCCGTGCAATAGCCGTCCAGTTGCGAGAGGTTCAGCGTCTCGGCCACCACGCCCTGCCCCGCAAATGCGGCGTCGCCGTGGATCAGCAGCGGAATCACGCGTTCGCGCTCCGTATCGCCGAGGCGGTCCTGCTTGGGCCGCACGATACCCTCCACCACGGGATCGACGGCTTCCAGGTGGCTCGGATTGGGCGACACCGAAACCAGCACCTCGCGGCCGGTGGCGGCGCGATACACGCCGCGCGCGCCCAGGTGATACTTCACGTCGCCGGAACCTTGCGTGCTGGCCTCGTCGATTTCGCCTTCGAACTGCGCGAAGACCTCGGCCACCGGCTTGCCCACCACCGTCGTCAGTATCGTCAATCGTCCGCGGTGCGCCATGCCCATAACCACTTCGTGTACGTTCACCCCGGCCGCGCGCTCCAGCAACTCGTCCAGGATGGCGATAGCGGTTTCGGCGCCTTCGAGCGCGAACCGCTTCTGTCCCACGAAGCGGGCATGCAGGAAATGCTCGAACTCCTCGGCCTTCAGCAGGCCCTGCAGGATGCGCAAGCGCGTTTCGCGGTCGAGCGGCCAGTTGTTGGCCTGCGGTTCCATGCGATGCTGCAGCCAGCGCTTCTGCTCGGGCTGCTGGATGTTCATGTACTCGCAGCCGATTTTGCCGCAGTATGTCTGGCGCAGTGTTTCCAGAATTTCGCGCAGCGTGGCCACCGGTTTAGGACCTGGCTTGAAACCATGCTGGGAGGAATGCTGGGAGGAATGTTCACCGATGGCTTCGCTCAGGCTGCCGGTCAGGAATTCGCGGTCCAGGTCCCAGATGGTGAGGCCGTAGGTGACCGGGTCCAGCTCGGGATGGTTGGTAGGCTCGCCGCCCAGCGGATCGAGATCGGCGATCAGGTGGCCGCGCACGCGGTAGGCGTTGATCAGTTGCAGCACGCCGGCTTCCTTGGCGATCTCGGCGGTGCGGCCGCTGGCTCCCGGCAGCATCACGTGCCGGTCGAGTTCCCAGCTCACCGGCTGGTGCGGCATCTTCAAGTGCGCGAAGATCTCTTCGTAGAAGCCGTCGGCGCCATCCAGCAGCGCCTGCACCTTGCCCAGGAACATGCCGGATTCCGCGCCTTGTATGATGCGGTGATCGTAAGTGCACGAAATCGACATCACCTTGCTGATGCCCAGCATCGACCGCGTCTCCGGCGCCGAGCCCTGATATTCGGCCGGATAGTCGATCGCGCCGGCGGCCACGATGGCGCCCTGGCCGGTCATCAGGCGCGGGCTGGACGCCATGGTGCCCACCGTGCCTGGATTCGTCAGCGAAATGGTGGTCTCCTGGAAATCCGCGGGCGCGAGCTTGCCTTTGCGGGCGCGGTCCACCAGGTCGTCGAAGGTGGTCACGTATTGCGCGAAATCCAGCGCGCCGGCGTTCTTGATGTTGGGGACCAGCAAGTTGCGGCTGCCGTCCTTTCCGGCCACGTCCACCGCGATGCCCAGGTTGATCTGCGGATGCACGATGCGCGCGGGCTGGCCGTTCGATTCGCCGTAGGCATGGTTCAGGCCCGGGAAATCTTCCAGCGCTTTCAGGATGGCCCAGCCGATCAGGTGCGTGTAGGAGACTTTACTCCTGCCGACCAGCGTGCGGTGCTGGTTGATGATGCGGCGATTTTCGTCCATCACCTTCACCGGGATCACGCGCTGCGACGTGGCCAGGGGAATGCTCACGCTGGCGTTCATGTTCTCCGCGATTTTGGCGGCGATGCCGCGCAGGGGCTGCAAGTTTTCGGAGGTTCCGGGTGTCGCTTCCGAGCGGGCGAGTGGTGGAACCGGGGACGGAGCGGGTTCGGGGCGCCCATTGGGCGCGTCCTCGAATACATGCTTCCAGCTTTCGTCCACCGCTGTGCGGTCGTTCAGATATTGTTGGTACAGCTCGTCTTCGAGCCAGCTATTGATACCCAGGTCCGGATCGGTCTTTAGGGGCATAGTGCGGGGAGGCCTTCTTATTCATCATACCTATCCCCACGCCCGCCAAGTGTGGGGCAGGCTCGCAGCCTGCAGCGGCCTCGTAGGCCGCCAACGCGCGCGAGCGCGTCATCTTCATACCCGCTGTGGCTCCAGTCCTCATGATCGCATTGCCGGCCCTCCTGCTGGTTGTACCCTAGTGAATTGACCGGCGCCTGGTGTTCGGAGCCGCGTCGTGTGCAGTTGCTCACGAAACCAAGGGAGCCGTCACGACAGTTCCCAGTCTTCCAGGGCGAGATCCAATACTCTCGAGAACTCGCTAGTGTTATGAGTAACTAGGGTTAATCGCTTGCTCAGCGCGATGGCGGCAATCATCGGGTCGTTTGGCTCGATTGGAGTTCCCGCCCGTGCAAGCTGGCCGCGAAGGCGACCATATTCCACCGCCGCCAAATCGTCGAAGGGGAACGACTCATAAGGTGCAAAGAACAACTCCAGCTTCTTCTGTGCGGCCGCGGGGTTGTTAGAGCGGGCGGCTCCATAAAGCAGTTCCGCCTTCACGATTGAACAAAGCTTGATATCGAGCGGCGTCATCCCGTCCAGCTTTTGTTCTACCTGCACGGATCGCCCGTTCAGGAACCGAATGCACTGCTCGAATCGAGCAGAAACTGAGCGGCCACGGATGCTCACTCAAGTGGCGGCCTCTTCTGCTGCTCACCTTGCGATGGGCGCTCCAGGTTCACTTCGCGGAGGGAACCGAAAAGCTCGAAATATCCGGCGGGCCACTCCGCGGCCGGCGTGACTGAATGCCCCGTGGGACGCGCGGCTTCGACGACGACGAGCACATCGACCTCGGCTTCGCGCATTCCAGTCGACACGTGCAGAGTTAACGTGCCGTCCGCCGCGGTTCTGGCCTTTGCCGGAAATGTAACCACATTTCTATTCTACCGCGCTCATCTTGCCCGGGCTGGCGATGGGGTAGTGCCTGAAAGTTGCGTTGAACGAAAAACAGCGAACGCTTGCAACGGGCCGGAAGCCGCTTTACGCTGAAAGTATGCCATACGACCGCGACTCGTTAAAAGCCCTTCGCAACCTGATTGCCGATACCGACCTGATCCTCGAAACCACCCCCGATCTGCCCCAGAACCGCACGGCCTGTTCCCGTGAAAATCTCCGCGCCGCGCTCGCCCTGGTGGACGATCTCATCGGCCAGCAGCGCATGAGCGCCGCCGCCGTCATGGGGCACAAGGGCGGTAGTTCGCTCGCCGCAACGCGCGGGCCGGAATACTTCCCC
>DATKFU010000164.1:0-16720 GCA_035511215.1 Bryobacteraceae bacterium
CAATCGAATGGTCCGATGCCTGGACTGACGAGGATCTCGCCGAAGCAACAGCGGCCGCTGTGCAGCGTTTCGAAGATCAGGAGCGGGAAGAGCGTTGAAGCCCGGAGACATTGTCATTTGGCGCCTTTCCAGGCGCGCACGCAACCAAAACTCGTCCCGCCGTTGTGCTCTCGACAGAAGACTACCATCGGCATAGGCCCGATGTCGTAGTAGGTCTGATCACCACACAAGCCCCAAGGCCGTTGGCTCCCACTGACTGCGCATTGCGTGATTGGAAGCAAGAGGGACTACATGCGGCCTCCTATTTTAGGCTGTTTCCGGTCACTCTATCCCAGCGCGAAGTCCGGTTGATGGGACGGCTCTCCGATTCCGACTGGGAGTCGGTGCGGCTTTGCTTGAATGTTGGGTTTGGCAGTTGGTAGCTGCCGGCGTCGCTCAACCCTGCGAAACGGCGAGAGCACCCAACACCCGGTCCCGCAGCGCCCGCATTCTCTCTCGCCGTTTACAATGAAGACTGGCGCGAAAGAACAATCATGACCGCATCTGAACAAATCAAGCAGCAACTGCGTCCAGGCAAGCTGTTCATCAACGGCGGGTGGGAAGACGCTGCCGCCGGCCGCACCATCGACGTCGTCAATCCGGCCACCGGAGAGCTGCTGACCACCGTTCCGGACGGCCAGGGCGGCGACGTGAATCGCGCCGTAGCCGCCGCGCGCGCCAGTTTCGAGCTCAAGAGCTGGCGCGGCATGGAAAGTCGCGCCCCGTCTCCCGCGCTTGTTTCGTCAAATAATCTGAGGTATTGACTACAAAGGAAGCTGGCGAAGGTTCGGGACCTGACCCGGCGGATCGAATCGGATGGCTGGCGGCACGCTCGAAAAACCGGAAGCCACCCGCACTGCGCGGATAATCTTTAATTAACGGAGCGGAACCCGGCCGGGATTTTACATGTCCCTGATTTAGGTATAATAGAATACGAAACTATCTTTGAGAATCCATATCCGTCAAAGCGGCATCCGAACGCTGCCAGGATGACGCGATCCACGCGTCGCCCCTGAAGGATTTCTCGGGGAGCGCCCCGCGATGGCATGCACGAAAGCGCGCGCCCGGCTGCTTGTCCGCTGCGGAGGAGGTCGATAAATGGAAAAGATCTGGTTGAAGAGCTACCCCAAAGGCGTTCCTGCCGAGATCGACCTGAGCGAGTATTCTTCCCTCAACGATGTCCTGGCCCAAAGCTGCCGCAAATTCCGGGATCTCCCGGCCTTTCGCAATCTCGGCACCACCATCACCTATGCCGAGCTCGACCGCCTGAGCCGCCACTTCGCCGCCTGGCTGCAAAGCCTCGGTCTGGAGAAGGGTAGCCGCGTCGCCTTGATGATGCCCAATCTTCTGCAGTACCCCGTCGCCTTGTTTGGCGCCCTGCGCGCGGGAATGATCGTGGTGAACATCAATCCTCTGTACACCGCGCGCGAATTGGAGCATCAGCTTAAGGATTCCGGCGCCGCGGTGATTGTCGTATTGGAAAACTTCGCACACGTGCTGGAAAAGGTGCTGGCGGCGACCGCCCTCCAACACGTGGTGACCACGCAGGTTGGCGACCTGTTGGCGCCGCATCGCCGGCTGATGGTGAATTTCGCCGTCAAGCGGGTGAAGAAGATGGTGCCGGCCTGGCAAATTGGGGGCGCCATCGAATTCCGAACCGCGCTCGAACGCGGCGCCCGCGCCCGCCTTGACGAAGCCGCGCCGTCCCATGCCGATATCGCCTTCCTGCAATACACCGGCGGCACCACCGGCAGATCCAAAGGCGCGATGCTGACGCACGGCGGACTCGTGGCGAACATGCTGCAGGCGCGCGCGTGGTCCCGCGGCTTCCTCGAAGAGGGAGTCGAAACCGTGGTAACTGCGCTGCCCTTGTACCATGTTTTTTCCTTGACCACCAACTGCCTGCTGTTCATCAAGCTGGGCGGCATGAATCTGCTGATTACGAATCCCAAAGATATGCCGGGGTTCGTGAAGGAGTTGCGCAAAACGCCCTGGACGATTGCCACTGGCGTCAACACCTTGTTCAACGGGCTGCTCAACACGCCAGGGTTCGAAACCCTGGATTTTAGCCGCCTGAAGTTCGCCCTGGGCGGTGGCGCCGCAGTACATCGCACGGTGGCCGAACGTTGGCAGGCAGTCACGCGCCGGCCCATTTTTCAGGGCTATGGGCTCACCGAAACCTCGCCCTTCGTCAGCTGCAATCCGTTAGCCGGGAAATACTCCGATTCCATCGGACTGCCGCTGCCCTCCACTGAAATCGCCATCATGGACGAACAGAATCGGGAGCTGCCGCCCGGCGCAGAGGGCGAGATCTGCGTCAAGGGTCCGCAGGTGATGGCGGGCTATTGGCAGATGCCTGGCGAAACCGCGGCCGCATTCACGCCCTCGGGATGGCTCCGCACCGGCGACATCGGCATCATGGATCGGGATGGCTACATGCGGATTACCGACCGGAAGAAGGATATGATTCTGGTCTCCGGCTTCAACGTCTACCCGAATGAAATCGAGAACGTCATCGCCGCCGTACCGGGCGTGGTAGAGTGCGGAGTCATCGGCGTGCCGGATGTCATCGCAGGTGAAGTCGTCAAGGCGTTCGTCGTATCGGACAACCCGAACTTGTCGGCCGACCAGATCGTGGCTTTCTGCCGGCAGAATCTGACCAATTACAAGGTGCCCAGAATGATCGAGTTTCGGAGCGAATTGCCGAAGACTCCCGTCGGCAAGATCCTGCGGCGGGAGTTGCGCGCCGCCGCGATTGCGGACCAGGAGAGCTACGCCCGCCTGTAAGTGGGGCAGGCTCTCAGGGGTACCCTCTGGGTCCAGCGGCTTCTCAGGCCGTCCTCATTTCCGCGGCGGATTATAGCTGAACGTCAGCTTCAGCACGATGCGGTCGCCCGAGAATTCCGTGGGGAATGGCGGAAACGGATGCGATGCGTCGATGCCCGCCACCGCCGCCCGCTCCAGGGCCGGAATCGAATGCAGTACGATCACCAGTTTCGGGACACTGCCGTCCTTCGCGATCACGAATTGCGCCTCCACCTTTCCGCGCAACCCCAACCGCGCGCTTTCCGGATAAACCGCGAACCAATTCCGGCGGACGCTGGCCAGCACCTGCAACAGGTACGGCCGGAAATCCACCCCCTTGGGATCGCTCAGCAGTTCGAGCGAACTGGCCTGCCGGCCCGGCGAAGGCGGCAGGTTCAGACCGCTGCCGATCCCGCCAACGCTCACGTCGCTGGTATCGTCGCCCACCGCCAGCCCGCCTTGCGCGCCGCCATGCGTCAGTTCCCGTATGGCTCCGGCCACCGAGGTATCCGGACGCGTGAATGTGCCCACTCCGCCCGAAGGTGGCGGGGCAGTGGGCGTCTCGAATGCCAGCTTCGGTTTCTCCTGCTCCTGGATTTGTGGCGCTTGGGCGGTCGCTGGTCCCACCGGCAGCCCGCGCGGCGGCTGGAAGTCGCGATTGCCGGCTTGAATCTGCGGCGGCTCCGGCAACGGCACGGGCGGAGGCTGCGGCGGGCTACTTATTCTGGCGTGGGGGCGCGTGGTAGACGGCGGCGAGTTCGGAATCTGAAGACGGGGGTGCGGCTCTAAGGCCTCCACGGTTACTTCCTTGGCGATGGGACCTTTATTGGGCGCCTTTTGCGTCAACTCCGTGGGCGGTTCAATCAACGGAGTAATGAGCGGTTCGATACGCCGCGCCGGCTGCGTCACGCTGCGCGGCACCAGGATTAGCCCTACGATAGCCGCCAGGTGTGCGGCTACCGAAAAAAGGCGGGCCTTGCGGACACGTCTGGGGTCCTGCTCCCAACTGGTTAGCAGATGCAATTCCGCCGGATCTTGCTCCGAGGAACGACCTAGATTTTCCATCCGCCTGTCAACGACTTAGAGACTATCTCCGAGTGTTCTTTAATTCTATCAAGAATAGCCAAAGCTACCCGTAATGTTTGACGCGCCGCCAACCCGGAAGTTTTCGGTGAATTTCGCGTTTCCACGCTGTCCAGAAAGGCGTCCAACTGTAACTGCAATGGCTCTGATTTCGCCACCGGAACAGGTTCGAAGGAGACCTGCCGATCGCCGCCGACCGAAAATATAAGCAATTCTTTACGCGCATAGTCCAGCGAAATATATTGCTGAGGCTGGAACAGACGCAGCTTGCGGACCCGCTCAGTGGATACCCGGCTGGCCGTCAGGTTGGCCACGCAGCCGTTCGGGAACTCCAGGCGGGCGTTGGCGATGTCCACCTTCGCTGACAGGACCGATACGCCCGCGGCGCGGATTTCCTCCGGTTCAGCGCCAGTCAGGCTCAGCACGATATCGATGTCGTGGATCATCAAGTCCAGGATCACGTCCACGTCCAGACTGCGCGGGCTGAACACGCTAAGCCTGTGGATCTCGAAGAATAACGGCAGCGTGATGCGGCCTTCGAGCGCAATCACCGCCGGATTGAAGCGCTCCAGGTGCCCTACCTGAAGGACGCACCCGTGGCGCTCGGAGGCCGCGATGAGCCGGTCGGCGGATTCCAGATCCGGCGCCATGGGCTTCTCCACCAGCACGTCGATGCCATGCTCCAGCAGCCAGCAGCCGATCTCCGCATGGGCCGAAGTCGGCGTGGCCACGATGGCCGCATCCACCCGGCCGGCCAGTTCCCGGTAATCGGCCATCGTCCCGCGGGAAGGGTCGATATCGACCACGGCGGTCAGCTCGCCGCGAGTGGATTGCCGGATCACCCGGCAGTGATTCTGTCCGAACTGTCCCGCGCCAACCACAGCGATTCGATGCGTTGTGGCTGCCTTGGGTTCTCCGCTATACATCTGGTGTTTGCCCTACCACCGCGATGCCGGTTTCGTCCGCGAGCGTCAGCATCTCCGCGCGATCCAGCAGCAGCGTACGCCCCGCATCCACTGCCATGGCTGTCGTCCCAGTCTCACGCATCACCGCGATAGTGTCCAGTCCCGCCACCGGCACGTCGAAGAGCAAATGCCGCCGCCGGCTGGAGACTTTCACCAGCGTCAGCGCACGCCCGTTCACCAGGCCGGCCGCGCGCCGCAGCAGGGCATCGGTACCTTCCATGGCCTCCAGGGCCACGCAGGCGCGCTCGCAAATCGCCACGCTCTGGCCCACGTCGAAACCGGCCAACGCCCCCGCGACCTTGCGCCCGTAGTCGATATCCGCCTGCTCGCGGGAATCCGGATGGCGCCGCGTCATCGCGCCGGCATCGGCCAATAGCGGCTTCAGCAGAGCGGTGGAATCGCGTAGCTGAATTCCCTCATCGGCCAGCACTCGCGCGACTCCGCCAATCAACCCATCCGTGTTTTTCGAAGGCAGCGAGGCCAGTAGCTTCACCAACCGCCAATCCGGCCGGATCGACGAAAATATCCTGGCGTGCTTAACCTGACCCGCCATCACGACTTCGCGAATGCCTTCTTCCTTGAGAATCTCGATCAACCGGCTAAGCTGGCCCAGCGAAAGCCAGTGGCATCGTGTGGCCAGGCGTTCGACCTCAGGCGACGCCTCTTCCTGAATGGCCAACACCACCACCTCGTGTCCGAGCCGGCGCGCGTTTTCTAGCGCCAGCAGCGGAAAGCGGCCGTTGCCGGCGATCAGCCCGTATCTCATTCTTGGAGGGCGGGCAATTCTGCCCGCAGCCGGCTTTCAGCCGGCTCCTTCGGGGCCATTTACTTAATCACCCCCCGCTGGGATTCGCCGATGAACGCCACCAACTCCTCCACCTCGGGGCACTCGGCGATCTCCGCGCGAATCCGCTCCACTGCCTGGGAGGTATTCAATCCGGCGCGCGTCAACAGGCGCAGCGCGGTCTGCAGTTTCTCGATGGTGGCCCGTTCGAATCCCCGTCGCTCCAACCCGGTCCGGTTGGCCCCGAACACTTTGATCCCCCGCTCGCTGACGGTATTCGAAAACGGCAGCACATCCTGCGTCACCACGCTGTATCCGCCGATGATCGCGTGCCGTCCGACCCTGCAGAACTGGTGCACCCCCGTCGAAGCGCCGATCACGGCCCAGTCGCCCACGCTCACATGGCCGCCCAGAGTCACGGCGTTAGCCAGTACCACGCGGTTACCAACGTGCACATCGTGCGCCACGTGCGTATACGCCATCATCAGGTTATCGTCGCCGATGCTGGTCACCAGGCCGCCGCCTTCGGTGCCGCGATGAATGGTTACAAACTCCCGGATCTTGTTCCGGTTTCCAATGCGCGTTTCAGCGCGCTCCCCGTGGTATTTCAAATCCTGCGAAACCACGCCGACCGTGCTATACGGAAAAAAGAGGTTGTCTTCACCGGCGCGCAGCGGCCCTTCCATATACACGTGCGCCATCAGCCTTGAGCCTGCGCCGATCTCGACTTCGTCGCCGATAATCGAATACGGCCCGATCTCCGCTGTTTCGGCGATGCGCGCGCCGGGCGAGACAATCGCGGTGGGATGAACCGGCATCGGTCAGGAAAGCGCTTCCGCTTCTGCCTTGTCCGCCAGCTTGCACATCATCTCGGCCTCGGCCACCACCAGCCCGTCTACGGTCGCGGTGCCGGTCATCACGGCCACGCTGGCCTTGCGCTTGATAATCTTCATCTCCAGGCGGAGCGTGTCGCCCGGCACCACGGGCCGCCGGAACTTGGCGCTCGTGATGGATGCCAGCAGCACCAGTTTGCGATGGCGGTCCTCCACTTGTTTCAGCACCAGCACACCGGCCGTCTGTGCCAGCGCCTCCACGATCAGCACCCCCGGCATCACCGGGAAGCCCGGAAAATGGCCCTGAAAGAAGGGTTCGTTCTGCGTCACGCACTTGATGCCCACAATACGCTCTGGCTCTAACTCGATGATGCGATCGACCAGCAGCATCGGATAACGGTGTGGCAATATGTCGCGGATTTCGTTGATGTCCAAAACGGGCATGGAAGTCGCTATTATAACAGCCGTGGATCCTATTCTCTTTGAAGCTCGCTCCCGCCAGAAACAGATCGTGGCGCTCATCCGGGAAATGGTGGAATGCGAATCGCCCAGCGACGACCCGGCGGCCGTGAACCGCTTCGTGGATCTGCTGGCCGATGTTGCGCCCTCTTTCGCCCGCGTCAAAACAGTTCCCGGCGGCCGCTTCGCACGCCACGTCCTGTATGAGTTCGACCTGTTCGGAAAAAAGAAGCAAGGTCAGATTCTGGCGCTCGGCCACTCCGATACCGTGTGGCCGCTGGGAACCCTGGCGTCGATGCCTTTCCGGCAGAAGAACGGCCGCCTCTGGGGACCCGGCGTGCTCGACATGAAAGCCGGCATTGCGTTCTTCATCTATGCCATGCGTATTCTGCGCGACCTCGAGACCCCCGTGGCGCACAAAGTCGTCATGCAGATCGTTTCCGATGAAGAAGTCGGCAGCGAGTCATCGCGCGCGTTGACCGAAAAAAATGCGCAGCGCAGCAAAGCCGTGCTGGTGCTTGAGCCCGCCAGTGGATTGGAGGGCAAACTGAAAACCGCGCGCAAAGGCATTGGTGGTTACACCGTGACGGTGCGCGGCCGCGCCACGCATTCCGGCCTGGATTTCACCGGGGGCGCCAGCGCTGTTCTGGAGCTCGCGCGGCAGATCGTCAAGATCGCCGGATTTACCGATTTCGAGCGCGGCATCACCGTGAACCCCGGCGTAATTTCTGGCGGCACGCGCGTCAATGTTGTGGCAGCCGAAGCCGGGGCCGAGGTGGATTTGCGCGTTTTGCGGATGAAGGACGCGGCGGCGCTCGATCGCAAGTTCCGCGCGCTGCGTCCTGCCGACAAGCGCTGCACCATCGAAGTCGCCGGCGGAATCAACCGGCCGCCTCTCGAACGCTCGCCCGCTATCGTTCAACTCTTCCGCAAGGCGCAAACGCTGGCGCGCGAGATGGGCGTGTCGCTGGACGAAACATCGGTCGGCGGCGGCTCGGACGGCAACTTCACGGCCGCGCTCGGAGTCCCCACCCTGGATGGTCTCGGCGCGGTGGGAGAAGGCGCGCATGCGCTGAACGAGAGCATTCTGTTGGATCGCATCGCGGACCGCACTGCGCTGCTGGCCAAGCTGGTAGCCACCCTATGACACCCGTGGCGCACGCACTCGTGCGTGCCGTGTCGAGACTCGTCTCGACACTTGCCATATGCGCTGTCGTGGCGTCTGCGGCGGGCATTGACGCCATTTTCGCACCGCTAGCCGATGCAAAATCACCCGGCCTCGCGGTCCTCGTTCGCCAGAACGGCCGCACCGTCTTTGAACGCGGTTACGGCGCACGCGACCTGCGAACATTGGCCCCCATCGATGCGAAAACGGACTTTCGCCTGGCATCCTTCACCAAACAGTTCACTGCGATTGCGATCATGCTGCTGGTGCACGATGGCAAGCTGCGTTATGACCAGCGGCTCACCGAAGTTTTCCCGGATTTCCCTGCCTACGGGCAAGCCATCACCGTCCGTCAACTGTTGACCCACACGTCGGGACTGCCGGACTACGAAGACCTGATGCCAGGAGATACCTGGACGGCTGCGCATCAAATTCAGGACAAGGAAGTCCTGGGTCTGCTCAAACACCAAACGGCCGGCAAGTTCGCGCCGGGATCGAGCTGGGCTTACAGCAATTCCGGATATGTGGTGCTCGGGTTGATTGTCGCAAAGGTTTCCGGTAAACCGTTCGCGGAGTTCCTCGACAGCCGTATCTTTCAACCGCTGCACATGAATCGCACGCTGGTCTATATCAACGGGAAGAACACGGTACCGAATCGCGCCTATGGGCACACCAGGCAGGGCGGCCGTTTCATCGAGACGGACCAAAGCTCGACCTCGGCGACTCAAGGCGATGGCGGCATCTATTCGAATCTCGAAGACCTGGGCAAGTGGGATAACGCGCTTGAGACCCACGCCCTCCTGAGCGAAGCGGAGATGCGCGCCGCGTTGACGCCGGTAAGGCTGAACGACGGATCTCAGCCGAAATGGCCGGCAAATCCGAATGACGACAATTTGCATCCGGGCAAACCGGTCGCATACGGATTCGGGTGGTTCCTCGATCCGTTCGAGAGCCGCCCGCGCGCGTGGCATACCGGCAGTACTATGGGCTTCCGCACGGTAATCGAGCGCTTCACCGTCGCGAAGCTGACCATCGTCGTGCTATCGAACCGCACAGACCTCGACCCCGAGAAACTGGCGCTTCAAGCGTCCCGCGCACTTATCCCGTAACTTCCCAATAGGTCTGATACACCTCATCGCCGATCGACCCAAAAGGCCGCAGCCGGATGTCGCTCGGCATGCCGTTCATCTCCCGGCGCGACAGTTTGGGTTGCGTCTCAGTGAGGGCGAACATTACTTGCGGGCCGCGCACAACGGCGACCTGGTTGGGGTGTTGCGCATCGACCGGCTCGTACCGCACGCTCTGGTCGATCTCGAGCTCGATCTTATCGCCAGCCTTCCATTTGCGGCGCACGGGCAGAAATCCGGGCGTAATTTCCGGGCGGACTAAGTGGCCGTTCACCGAGACGCTGGTACTCCTTCCTGCCCACGCCGGGATCCGCAAATAAACGGTGAAGTCACTTGAAGGCGGCGCAGTCAGCGTAAGCGTGACGCCGTTGCCCGCCGGATAATCAGTCTCTTGCAGCATCGAGCAGCGTGTAGCTCCCTGCGTCCAGCTCACCCGCGATGGAACATATAAGTTGACATAGATACCATCCACCGCACGAAGGTATGAGCTGATTCCGTAATCCGCCGTAACCTGCGGAAATGTTCCCGAACAGCAAGGCCACCTGTCGTCCTTATCCCAACGATACTGCGCGTCCGGGATAATGCGGATGTAGCTCTTGCGCGCGCCGGCATGGTAGTCGGAGTAGTAGAAAGTCGAACCGTCTTCCAGGATCGGCTGTATGCCCAAAGCCACGTTGTAGAGCACGCGCTCCATACTGTCGCCGTATCGCGATTCGCGCGTCAGCGCCAGCAGATACCGCATCACCTTGAAATGCGAATACGCGCCGCAGCCCGATTCGAAGTGGCGGTGAGTCGTGCGCAGGCTGTCGCCCAGTTCGCCCTTTCCCGGCTGCACGAAGCTTTCATTCGGCCCCCAGCCGCCGGTTGCGTAGCTCTGATCTTTCAGGATCATGTCCACCGCGTTCTTCACCGCGCGGTAGTACTTCGCATCTCCCAGTTTTAAGTACCCCTGCATGCCGGAGCTGAGCGCATTCACATGACTATAAGCGTGTAATCCCGTGAGCACGTTCTGGCCCTCCGCCAGTGGATCGAAGAAGCCGCGATCCAACAGATAGCGCTTGCCCAAATCGAAATACTTCCGGTCGCCGGTCCGTTCGTAAGCCAGAAACAGATTCTCCGCGAACGTGTAAGTCTCGTCCCATGTGTAAGTCTCATCTTTGTGGGGACGCTGTTGCATCTCTTCCGGAGTCAAAGCCCGGTCCGCCATGTGAGGCAGGGCCGCACTCGTAGTTTCCGCCAGGACATCCAGTGCGGTGGTATCGCCGGCGCAGGAATACGCATCCAGAAGTCCGCACACTAATTTGTCGTAGGTATAACCTGGATAACGCAAATCCACGAAGAATTTCCCCGCCGGGTCCAGCGTTTCTGCGTAACCCCGCACCAGGCGCTTCACTTTGGCCCGCGTCGCTTCGGAGTCGGTCGCACGTGCGAATCGCGCCAGCGCGGAAACGTACTGCCCGAAGTGTGCACCCGGGCAAAAGTCGTCGTACCAGCCTCCCATGTCCGCGCCCGGAGCGGGCATTCCCACCCGCTGCCGGTAGATCTTCAGCATCCGGTCGTCGTCCAGGCGCAGGAAAAAGGCGTGATTCGTGTCGAACTGGCGGCGCAGTGGGCCATCCATTAACTCGACCTGGGAATAATCGAACAAAGATAGAGAAGCGGGACCGCCCGTGGCTGCCATGGCCGGCGACAGGGCGGCAAGTTCGAGTAACTCTCTTCGGGTCAGCATACCTTTCACATTTCCTTTACGACCGTCTCTGCGGCCAGCACATCGTGATTCGCGTTCAGCAAAACCCGCTTGGGCTTCTTGGGCAGGCGCAGTTTCAATTCGCTCGAAGTCGCATTTCCGAGCAGCGCGACTTCGCCCGCCCGCACCACGTGCCCATCGAAATCGAAGTAGATGGGCACCCCCATCACGAACCTCGAAGACACGCCGCTCTGTGTAACTTTCGCCGTAAACAGGAACTTGCCTCCCGGCTCCGGAGCCACTGAATACTCCATGCGATAACTGGGAACTCCCGTGCCGTAAACCCACTGGCGGAAAAACCAGTCCATCCTGCCGTTCTTTTCCAGATCGAGCGATGGCTTCATGTGCTTTTCTACGACGTATTTGAACGACTCCGTCGAAGCGTTCTGGTTCAGATAGGTCGCGACGAAATCGTGCATCATGGCCTTAAAGTCCTTGTCGCCGGTCTCGCGATCGTACATCAGATAGCGCAGCATGTGCAGCACAAAGCCGCCCTTGGGATAAACCAGCCGGCTGTAAGCGCCGCCGTTCTTGAATGTGTTAAGGCGTATGCCCATCCACAGAGGCCCCGCGTCGTTCGGACGAATGCCAAACTGGTTCTTCGCCATCACGGTTTGTTGCGCCCGCTCCCAATACTTCAGGTACTTGTCGGGCTTCGGCTCGGTCATCTGCAGGAACAACCCGGCGGAAAAATCCGCGAAGCCTTCCGAAAGCCACTGGTCGTGATAGGATGCCCAGCCGACCATGTGGCCCCACCATTGGTGCGACACCTCGTGCGGTGTAACTTCCTGGATGAACTCCGCGAATCCGAATGCGCTCCCTCCCATCATCATCCAGCGCTGTGTGCTGTCGAAGAACGCGCTGATAGGCAGGTAGACCAGCGTAGGCCACGATTGGCCGTAATTGAAGGCCGGTTGCTGCGTGATCGCGATGCGTCCATACGGCGCCTCTCCAAACCACGACGTAAAGCAGCGCATGGCGTTTTGCGCATCGACCAGGGCGCTCTCGGCCATGGCGCTTGGGCTCAGGCTCATGTTCCTGCCGAAGCGGCGCAGGTAGTCCGGCGCCTCACTCGTCGCGTAAGATTCAATCTGATAATGTATCGTGTCGTCGTAGACCGACTTCTTCTTGAATAGTCCGTAATTGAAACCGGCCACCGCCATGGGAACGTCCGAGACCCAGTGTGACGCCGCGTAGTCGTCTTCCCGCCATTCTTTGTCCAGCTTGCCCACGCCCAGCAGCGTGTACTGCTTCGGTACCTTGAAGGTCAAATCATAAGTCGCGCGGTCTGCGAATGCGTTTAAGCTGGGATACCAGCTTGTCCGCGCGCCCACCGAGAAGTTACCGGACCCTTCCTTCTCGATGACTTTATCGCCCTCATACTCCACGCCGACGCTATAACTCTGGCCGGCGGCGAGGCCCTCCGGCATAATTACATAAAAGGATCCGTCTTCCTTGCGGCTCTCCTGAATGAATGAGACCTCCTTGTCTTTGTAAGTAACGCGCGTAACCCGCAGCCTGGGCAACAGCCCGAATCCGATCACGCGGACGCCTGCCAGCAGCGCTTTCAGTTGCAGAACGCACGTGGCGGATAAGTGATCGTTCTTGCCGATAGCCGTTTCGATGCGATAGTGCTCCGCCGCCACCGTATGACGATTCTCCGTGGAGTGGGCCGTGCCGGCCTTCCACTCAGCCGCGAAATGCGTCAAATACCAGATGCCGTCCTGGGATCCGCCCGGATCGAAATTGATCAACGCTACTTCCTCGGGAGAAGGCATATAGGGCATCGCGCCCCGCGCATTGATGAAAAAGCGCAGGTCGGAATGCTTATTGCCGTGGATCGAGGCGCTGAACGATCCCGCTTCTTTCGGGTTATAGAGTTCGCCCAACATTTCCGCCTCATAGTTCCGTATGTCTTCATCCTGCAGCATGAATTCCAGCATGCTGCGGGCGGTTTCTGTCCGGTGGCGGGCGCGGCCCCTGAACTCGTGCCACGCACCGCCGGCTTGGGACACCTCATCGGTGGCCTGTGCCTGGCGCTTCACTTCGTCGAAAGTCTCATCGGTGAACCAGAACACCGCGGAGCGGAAGCCTTCGTCCACGGTATCCGCACCGGAAATCTGGCGTAGGTAAGTCCGCTCGGACGCGGTGGCCGGGTCCAGATGAAAAGTGCCTTCGCCGGTGAATACGCCGGCTACTACCCGGCCCAGCACCGGCGGCAGAAAACTGAACTGCCCCGTGGCGAAAGTAAAGACGGCTTGATCGCGTTTCAGCGTCAGGTTGGCGACGCGGAACGGCGCGCCCGGATTGGCGCCGCGCAATGCAACATAATTCGGATCCGAATTCGCGAACGCGGAGCGCTTGCCGCCCACCTCCACCACCGTTTCCTGGGTGGCGATCTTCATCGTGAACGCAAGAGCTAGCGGAGTGCCTGCGGCATCTATCGCCTTTTCGATGTCTTCAAATCCCTCGTGCCGGATTGTTACTGTGTACTTACCCGGCGGAACATCCGCAAACGCAAAATGCCCCTGTGTATCGGTAAGCGCATTCTCGGCTTGCGCGGTTTCGGAATTCTTCAACACGATGGCGGCGCCAGGAACCGCCGCGCCGCTGGGGTCCCTGACGATGCCTTCAATGGCCGCGGCGGAAAGTAGCGCCGGTATCGTGAACGCCAATACCGATAGTTTGAAAGCCAATCGACATTGTACTCCACGCGCCAACGTTTACATCTTCGATAGGCGCCGCAGCGTGTAAGCTTCCGGGTTCATGTTCTGGCGCTCCAGCCGCTTCCAGTCGTCGTTAACATGAATCAGTTTGCCGCTGATGTGGTTGGAGCGTTCCGACGCCAGGAACAAAGCCAGGTGCATCTGTTTCTCCGGGTGCATGCCGCCGGTAAGCCGCACATCCTCCGCCGCCTCGATCTCCTTGCTTCCCGCGCGCTCGCCGGAGTGCAGAATCTCGTCTGTCATGTGCGTGTAAGTGGCGCCCGGAGCCATGCAGTTCACTTGTACGTTAAAGTCGCGTACCTCTTCCGCCAGGGTTTCCACCAGGCGCACCGTCCCGGCCTTCGAAGCCGCATAAGCCGTGAAGCGCGGCCGCCCCGAGGCCGCCCCGCCGCCGCCGATCACCACGATCTTGCCGCGGCGCCTTTCGATCATCTGCGGCAAAACCGCCCGGCAGGCGTGCATCGTGCCCATCAGATTGGTTTCCACGGTTTCGGCCCAGGCGCGCGGCTTCACCTCCACCAGTGGTCCGATGGGCCCCTGAATACCGGCCGCCGCGATCAACACGTGCACGCCGCCGAAAACCGCGCGCATGCGTTCCACCGCCGCGCTCATCTGCTCGTAGTCGCGCACATCCGCGCGGATGCGCAACGCAATTCCGCCGGCGTGCTCGATCTCCAGCTTCGCCAGATCCAGCTCCGCCTGGCTGCGCGCCAGCAACCCCACGCGCGCGCCGTCTGCCGCGAAACCGATGGCCAACCGCTTGCCGATACCACGGCCCGCCCCGGTAATCAGGACTGCCTGGTCCTTTAGCGGCCGCAAAGTCACTTCTCCACGCGTGCGTCGAAGATCCCGGTCTCCACTCTCCCGCCGCGCTTCACCTGCACGTAAATGCGATAGTCGCCGGGCTTCGGAAAACCGTAAGGGAAAGATACTTCCGGCGGCAGCGCATGCGTCATGCCCATGCCGGAGTGGTCCATTCCGGCCATACCCGCCATGCCCGCCATTGCCGCGCCGCCGTCGCCTGCGTTCTGCGTAAGGCTCAGCGAAGCCATGGGCACCGATCCCGACGGATGCACGTGCGCGAACACGCTTCGGTCCGCGCGTACGAATGCCGCGTGCCCCGGCATGCCCATGTACAGTTCCATGTCGTGCGCCGGCTTGCCGTCCGCATCCTCCAGGCGGAACCGGAAGAACATGGCGCGCTTGGCGTGCAGCGGTCCGGGCTCTCGTTCCCAGATCATGCGCGAGCCGTCCGCCAATTGCGCGGTGGTGTTGTTGGGGTCCGCCTGCGAAATCGGCGGGCCGGCGCCCATCGCATCGTCGCCCTCGAGCGGCTTGCCCGCCACCGCCGGCAGCGTGATCTCGGACACCAGCGTTTCCGGCAGGCCGTCTGCATGTACGATGTCTCCGTACAGAGCATAGCGTCCCGCCGGCATGTTCGGCAGATCCTTGGCGAACACCCCGGCGTCCACCCGGTCCGGATGCAGGTGCCACACCTTGTCCATCTCCGGCAGGCTGATCATGTATAGGTGCATCAGGTGATTGTGGTCGGGAACCAGATCGTCCACTTTGCGCCAGCGCGCCCAGCCCGGGTCGGTCAGGTGCAGCATCAGCCGGCCGGCGTTTTCCCCGGAATTCTCAAAGGTGGCCGACATCTGCAGTGGCTTGTAGATATGTTTGTCGTAATCGCCCGCTTCGCTCTTCCACCACAAGCCGCCCAAGGCGGCCAGCGTCAGCACGAAGACCGCGGTCGCCGCCATCACCCACCGCGCCCGCCGCACGCGCGCCGCATCGGGTGCGAGGCCAGGTTCCAGTTGTCCTTCACGCACACCCGCGCCCACAATGCTGACCGCGCCCGCCACCAGCAGCAGCCCCAGCGCCGCCAGCATCACGCCGATGGGCGCTTGCATCTTCTTGGTGCTGGAAGATAGGGCGGGTACCGGCACCGAAAGATCGCCCTTCCCCTGTGGTCCCTCCGCGGTTACGTGCACCTGCCAGGAGCCGGAGGTCATCATCCACAGCGATCCTGTGAAGAACTGCGGATCGTCTTTCGAACGCAACGCCAGATCCGGCACCGGGGCGAAGGTGGCCTCGCCGCTGTTCTGCGACTTTTCTGAAAGAAGCGGCGTCGGTACAATGTGCACCGTCTGCACGTCGTTGGCGGCGCTGCGTACTTCGATCTCCGCCACTCCCGGAATGACGGATGGCGTACGAATGGTGACCAACAGCCGGTACGGACCGGCTTGGCCATCGTAGAAAACATCCGGGCTGCCCACGTGGGCGAAAGCGCTGGCGGCGGCCAGCAGGAAGAGAACTGACGATCTGAACATTTTATTGGCGGCTAATCGGCGGTCAATCGGACTAACGGCGCACCCGGCGCATCCAATCGCCCCATGCGAATCCGAGCCGTACGGTTACGATGGCGGCGGCGGCCGCCAGACACAACTCCCGCAAGAAGTCCAGCGGCGCGTCCGGCTTGGTAAACACATAGTGCATCCATGCGCGGTGCGCGTTGTAATCGAAAATATTCGTGTGGAAAACCCAGTTCCGGGCGGCCGGCAATTGCAGGAAACTCGAGAAGGGCCACTGCACCGCGATCAGCAGGGCCAGGAACACCAACCCCGAAACCGCGGATCTCTTCCATAGGTTCCAGTCGCGCGTCCGGCTCCACAGAAGATCCAGCGCCAGCGCCGGAATGAAGAGCAGCATCGGAAATTCCGGCGGCACGAATTGCGTCACCTGGTGATACACCGGCCCCAGTTTGGGCTCGGCCGGAAATAGCGGCAAAATCCAGCCCATGCCCGCCCAGAAGAGCCAATAGACCGCCGTCACGGTGGTGGCCGCCCAGCGCTTTTCAGAAGCGCGCGCAACTCCGGCCAGCACCAACGGCACCACCATGCACACCACGCGATAGTAAATGCCGTTGTGCATCAGGGAATGCCATGAGAATTCCATGATCATCAGCATCAACCCGACCAGAACCACGC
>DATKFU010000165.1:0-20846 GCA_035511215.1 Bryobacteraceae bacterium
TGTATCGCAAGTATAAAGAATTTAAATCGCAATTCCCGGGAGCGCATCCCGTGAAGCTCCTCGGTTTACTCCTACTCGTCTCGGGATGGGCGATCGCGCTGGCGGCCGTGGCGCTGTTGAAGACCACGCTCGAACGAAGCGTGTTCGTGCTGGCCGGAATCGGCGTGGAGATACTGGCGCTGGTATTGGCAGTAATTGCCCATCGGCCTGCGAAGGGAGAAGGCGAATGACGCCCGCATCCGCCGTGTGCCTGTTTTTCATTCTTCTGGTTCCCCTGGCCCCTGCCGGACTTGCGTTGATCAACACCGGGTTGGGGCGGTCGCGCAGCGCGGCCCACGCGATGCTGGCGGCGCTCTGTGTGATGGCCGCCGCCGCGATCGTCTACGCGTGCTGTGGATTCGCATGGCAAGGGTTCGCCGGCGGCGCAGCGTACACTCTGCGCGCGGCCGGAAAACAGTGGAACTGGATCGCGGCGGAACCGTTGTTTCTGCGGGGGCACCCCCTGGATGGCTCGCCGGTATCGTTGGTTGTGTTGCTGCAGATGCTGAGCGCCGGGCTGGCGGCACTGATCCCGTTGGGAAGCGGCGCCGACCGCTGGCGTCTGGGTGCGAGCTGCGCGTCCGCGGCGCTGCTGGCCGGATGCACCTATCCGCTGTTCGCTCACTGGGCCTGGGGTGGCGGGTGGCTGGCTCAGTTGGGAAGCAACTATGGCCTGGGCCGCGGTTTTCTGGATGCCGGCGGCGCGAGCTGCATCCAGGCTGTAGGCGGCCTGACTGCCTTGGCTGTCACCTGGATCTTAGGACCCCGCCGGGGTAAGTACGCTACGCGCGGCCTGCCCGCCGCCATCCCCGGCCACGATGCGGTGGTCGTTCTGTTTGCCTGCTTTCTGACGCTGCTCGGATGGTGGGGTTTGAATGCCGCCGGCGCCATACTTTTTACCGGCGCCGAGCCGGGGCGAGCGGTACTGATCGCTGTGAATACGCTGCTGTCGGCGGCCGCGAGCCTGCTGGCAGCAGTAGCCATTACCGGCTTGCGTTTCGGCAAACCGGATAGCTCCCTTTGCGCCAATGGATGGGTGGGCGGGCTGGCAGCCAGCAGTGCGGCATGCGCCTTCGTCACGCCTGCAGCGGCAGTGGCCATCGGCCTGGTAGCCGGCGCTTTGGTTACCGTTACGGTTGCGTACATCGAATGGCCGCTATCGATCGACGATCCGGGCGGCGCGATTTCGGTGCATGCCGCCGGCGGTCTATGGGGCGTGCTGGCCCTTGGGATCTTCGCCCGGTTTCCGGATAATGTTTCGGGGCAGTGGCTGGCCCAGCTTATTGGGATCGCAACTCTGCTTGGATGCGTGCTGCCGCTGACCTATGCGCTGAACTGGCTGTTGAATCGGATTTACCCGCAACGGGTGGACCCGGAAGGCGAGCGGCAGGGTATGGACCTGTATGAACTGGGCGCGGGGGCCTACCCGGAGTTCGTAACGCACAACGAAGAGTTCACGCAACAGTAAGCGGGACGGGCGCTTTCCTGCCCGGTTTTATAAAGAAGTTATAGCACCTCACCATAGCGGAACCATGCGGTCTCATAAACAAAATCTATCGGCGAATCGTTGCCACCGGGGCTGTTTTGCCCCGACAATTGAAGGTGGCTGAAATAGCGCCGCGGTCCCCGTAGACTTCAGGTCGAACAAGATTCCCGGAACTCCCAGCCACAAGGAGATCGATGAGCAGCGAACTGCAAGACTTTCTACACCTTCACTATACCGAGTTGGAAGAACTGAACCTGCAGGCCAAAGAGCAGCGGATGAGCCGCGTTCCGATCGGCCAGATTCAGGAGGAGCGCCTCAAATACCTGACGGACGAAAAACGGATCAAGGCAGTGACCTTACTGTTCAGCGACCTGGAAGGCCGGCTGCACATGCTCGATTACGACAAGAAGTTCCTGATCAAGAGCTGGGACAACCTGACCTTCGACGGCTCTTCGATTCGCGGCTTCACGGCGCAGAAGGAGAGCGACTTGCGGCTGGGGGTCGATTGGTCGGCCTTCTACTGGGGTCCGGCCGATATTCTCGGCGCGGGAAAGGTCATGGTCTTCGGCGAGGTCATCGACAAGGACGGCGGGCCTTATGGCGCCGACCTGCGCGCGGTTTTGAAGGCTTATGCAAACGAGCTACATAAGAAGGAAGGCTACACTCTAAACGCAGCCAACGAGATTGAGGGCTTCCTGTTCAACGGTGTCGACGCCGAGCGGCATTACCACGAAACCGGCAAGTTCGAGTACGTCAGCGCGGGCGGCTACTATCACTCGCTGCCGGGCGATACGTTGCGCCTGTTTATCGACGCCGCCGCCGAGGTGCAGCGGGCGATGGGCTTCCAGAACGAGAAAGACCACCCGGAGGTGGCGCCCTCGCAGTTCGAGATCAACTACGGTTATGCCGAGGTGGTGGCGGCCGCCGATCAGATCCAGATCTACAAATTGATCTGCCGCCAGGTCGCCAAGAAGATGGGGCTGACCGCATGCTTCCTGCCCAAGCCGATTGTGGGCGTGAACGGCACCGGCATGCACACGAACGTGTCGATCACCAAGGACGGGAAAAACCTGTTCTGGGATCCGGAAGGCCTGGAAAAAATGAGTCCGTTCTCCTGGCAATTCGTCGATCGGATACTGACGCATGGCAACGATCTTTGCCTGTTGATGAATGCCAGCGTCAATGCATACCGCCGGCTCGATCCGCACTTCGAAGCGCCCAACCAGCTTAAGGCTTCGGCGACGGATCGCGGCTCCATGGTGCGCATTCCGATCGGCAATTCACGCAGCGCCCGCTTGGAAGTCCGCGCCGTGGCTCCCGATGCGAATCCGTATCTGGTGCTTTATGGAATCTTCAAGACCGGCATCGAAGGCGACATCGCGCAGATCGACAATCTTCGCAACGCGCCCCGCTACCTGCCGGATAACATTTACGACGCGATCGAGAATTTCAATAATTCTGATTGGACTACTAAACTTCTCGGCGAGGATGTAAAGGGCCGGTATGCCGACTTGAAAAAGGCCGCCGCGGACCGCTGTCCGCGCGCGCTGGGCACCGTGGTGAAGGCGCCGGAAGTGCAGTACCACCACGAAGTTTACACGCAGTACCTGTGGAATATGTTCTAGGCATGTTCCAGCGTGCTGGTAGCATGGGTTGTGGGCGTCATCGTCCAGATCAATGTCTCGGCCGGAGGCATTCCCAAGTGGCCGATCGCGGCCGGTACGATCACACCGCTAGGCCTGGCGGGGGACGTCTGGGCGCATCCGGCCATCCACGGCGGTCCGCGCCAGGCGGTGCTCCTGATTGCCGCGGAAACCATCGACGAATTGCGGGCCCGCGGCTATCCGGTGTTTTACGGCGCGCTGGGCGAGAACCTTACCACCCGCGGATTGGACCGCCGCGAATTGCGCATCGGCCACCAGCTTCGCGCCGGCGGGGCGGTGCTCGAGATCACCAAGGTGCGCGGCCCCTGCGCGGCTTTGGATGTCTACGGCCCCGAGATCAAGCAGGAAATCTACGACGAGCGGGTGAATGCCGGGGATGCCACTTCGCCGCGCTGGGGGATGAGTGGCTTCTATGCGTGCGTGGTGCACCCGGGCTTCGTACATCCGGACGATGAAGTTGCGATCCTCACGGCGCTTTGTTGAAATACTGAATGCAATGGACGTCAACATCGCAGACGCCAGAATCGGCTGAGTCAGCTTGTGCGCGCATTCGAGGAAGGTGAGTCCGTAATCATCACGCGCAGCGGCAAGCCTGTCGCCCAACTGGCTCCCCCTCCGCCCAAGCGCCGTAAGGTACGCTTCGGGAGTATGCGGGGCCGCATTCGCCTGCTGCCGGGATGGGACGATCCGGTGGACCTCGACCGCTTCCTCGATGGTGATATCTGAACGGTGGCCTGCTGGTATCGTGCGCCGGCCGCGCGGCCGTCAAGTCCGGGTCGCACGTGCTCAGTGTAATTTCGTTTTGGGAAGTGATTCTCAAATCCGCCACGGGCAAGCTCGATGTGGGCGATCCGCGCATCTGGTGGGAGATCGCGCTCGGCGATTTCGCCGCGACCGTATTGCCGTTGCGCCCGGCTCACGTTGCCGAAATCCACGGCTGGCAGACTTGCGAAGCCGAGTACGGCGGCAGCGTGCGGCCGTAAAACGAAAACCTTGAACCCGCTGCACACCCCCAGCGGGCTCAGCTATACTGAAGAAAAACGCATGACAGACACGGTAACCGTCGCCCTGATCACCGCCAGCGGCTCAGTTGCCGTAGCCATCACCGCACTGGTACTCAACTTCCGCCTCTTCAACTCCCTCGAGTGCCGTATCGAGGTCATCGAACGCGACCTAAAGGACTTCTTCCGCACGTTCGCCGAATACGACAAGCGCCTCTCCAAGCTCGAAGATAAATAACCCGATGATCAACCAAGCCGAACTGGCGATCTGCGAACGGCGAGGCCACGACGCCGGCCTACACGTGCTCAGCACAGGCTGGCGGAAGTGCAAATGGTGCGGAACCTGGCTCCGCATGGTGCACACCATCGAACAGCGCGATGACGAGCCGCTCAAAGACGAGCAGGAACGATGAAGCGGCCCCGCGCGGCCGAGTAATCCGCTGACCGGCATGCGGGCTACAGCTATAATCGGTGTGGGGGCCCCGTCCGCCTGAGTTCATGCAGCATCTGCTCGAAGCGGTAGAATTTCGCAACCCGTCCCGTGCGCGCGAAGATATTGCGCGCCTGGGCAGCGGCATTCCCGAACGCATCGGGGCGCGGATTCAGTCGTTGCTGGCGGCCGTCCCGGATCCCGACGAGGCGCTGCACTTCCTGGAACGGCTGCGCAAGGAAGGCGCCGCTGCGTTCAACCGCATCACCAGTTCTCCGGGCGCGCTGCGCTGCCTGATCACCACGTTCTCATACAGCAGCTTCCTCTCCGAAGCCGTGCTGCGGCATCCGGAATGGCTGTTGCAGGCAGCTAACGCGGGCAATCTGCACCGCATGCTGTCGGCCGAAGAATTCACGGAGAGCTTGCTGCAATTCCGCGCATCCGAAAGCCCCGATCTGCCGGCTCCGGTGGCCCTGGCGCGCTTCCGGCGACGGCAGTCGCTGCGTATCCTGCTGCGCGACGTGCTGGAACTGGCCGCGCTGGCGGATATCACCGGCGAGCTGTCCAACCTGGCCGACGCCATCTTGGATTTCGCCTACCGCCAGATTCGCGCACAACTCACGGCGCGGCACGGCGAGCCATTGTTCGAGGGCCCGGACGGCCAACGGCGCGCATGCGGTTTCGCGGTGATCGCCCTGGGCAAGCTGGGCGGCCAGGAGCTGAACTACAGCTCGGACGTCGACCTGATGTTCGTGTATTCGGGAAACGGCGAGACGGCCGGACCCGACGTCGTCACCAACAAGGAGTTCTTCAAGAAAGTAGCCAATCAGTATACCGAGCTGCTTTCGACGTACACGGCGGATGGCTCGTGCTACCGCGTGGATCTGCGCTTGCGTCCGGACGGCCGCCTGGGCGAAGTCTGTATTTCGCTGGACGGCGCCAAACGCTACTACCAGGAGCGCGCGCGCGACTGGGAAAAGCAGATGCTGATCAAAGCGCGCGCTTGCGCCGGCGACCTGGCCCTGGGCCGCGACCTTTTGGAATTCGTCGAGCCGTTGATCTACACGAGCACGCTGGATTTCCGGGCCGTGGAAGCGGTTTCTGAAGCCCGCGAGCGGATCAGCGAGAAGCTGGCCGCCAAGCGCGCACACGGCGGATTGGATATCAAACTGACCCCGGGCGGCATCCGCGATATCGAGTTCCTGGTGCAGTGCCTGCAGCGTCTGCACGGGGGCCGCGAGCTTTGGGTACGGCATGGCGGCACGCTGTTTGCGCTCTCCCGGGTGCGCGATAAGAACCTGCTCTCGGCCGGCGAGTACGCGCGCCTGGCTTCCGCCTACGAGTTCCTGCGCCAAATCGAGCACCGGCTGCAATTCTACGACGACCGGCAGACCCACACGCTCCCTACGCACCCGGAGGAGATGGAGGTGCTGGCGCGCAAGATGCCGGTCGAATCCGGCGAGCCGCTGACCGCGGAATCGCTCCAGGTGCGCCTCGACGAGCACCTGGGTAATGTACGGGAGATGTATGCGCGGGTCATTCAGGCGCGCAAGCCGATGTACTACACGCTGGTGGATGGCGACGCGGACGATCGCTGGCGGCCGCTCGATCTGGACCCGCCGCCATCGGCTCCGAGCAATCTGACGCGATCGCTGGACGAGCGTGCGCCGCATCTGGCCGCGGTGCTGTCGCGCGCGAAGCTGAATCGCGGCCGGGAACGCTTTGAACTCTTTCTGGAGAAGGTGTTGGCCAGGTCGGAAAGCTTCGCCGGCCTGGATGCGGATGCCGCGCTGGTGGAGCGCGCGGTGGACATCTTCGAACACAGCCAGTATTTCGGCGATCAGCTTCTGCGGCATCCCGAGCTGCTGGCCGAACTGGATACCGCCGCCGCGGCGCGGGAGGAAGCGCCTTCGGAAACCATTGCAGACGGCGCCTCGCTGCGCGCCTATTTCCGGCGACAGATGTTTCGCATCCAGAGCGACAGCCTGCTGGGACCGGCCGCCATCTTCGAAACGTTGGAGCGCACTTCGGATCTGGCCGATACGGTGATCGCGGAGGCTTACAGCCTCGCGCTGCGGGAAGCTCCGCCGCCCGCCGATCCGGACTACAAGCCCGCGCGCCAGATGATGGTGGTGTCGTTGGGGCGGCTGGGGATGCGCGAGTTCGATCTGGCTTCGGACGCCGATTTGATCTTCGTGATTCCCGACGAAGACGCCTCCGAACAGATATTCTGGACGGTGGTGGCGGAGCGCATGATCAACGCCATCAGCGCGTACACCGGCGATGGCGTCATGTTCACTGTAGACACGCGCCTGCGCCCCAATGGCCGCGAGGGCGCGCTGGTGCAGCCGGAAGGGACCTATCGCGAGTACTTCGCGAAGCACGCGGAGGCCTGGGAGGGAATCGCCTACATGAAGTCGCGCGCGGTGGCCGGGAACCTGGAGCGCGCCACGGAATTCCTGCACAAATTGCAAGAGGTGGACTGGCGGCGCTACGGGCAAGGCGGCCGTTCGCGCAAGGAACTGGCGCAGGTGCGCGTACGGCTGGAGAAGGAGCAGGGCGGGCGCAATCCGCTAAAGGCAGCGGTGGGCGGCTTCTACGATATCGACTTCGCGCTGATGTATCTGCGGCTGCGGGGCGCCGGGATTTTCTATAAGGTGCTGAATACGCCGGCGCGCATCGACGTGATCGAGCAGATGGGTCACCTGGAGCGCGAGGATGCGGACTTTCTGCGCGACGCCGCCGTGTTTTATCGCGCCATCGATCACGGGTTGCGCGTGGCGAGCGGCTACGCGGGAGGCCACCTGCCCACTTCGCCTTCGCAATCCGAGACGCTGGCGGAACTGGTGCGCCGCTGGACTCCCGACCAGTTGCACGATCAGCGGTTGGATCTGAAGCTGGGCGAGATCCGGCAGAAGACGCGGGAATTCTTCAACCGCGTCTTCGGAGTTTGATGCCCGGCCGGCATGCGTGATTCCCGCATCCGCCGCGCCCTTCGCGTAATCGCGGCATCCGCCATCGTCGCCCTGGTGATCGCGTTCTATTTCCGGGTGGCCTCGGTCAACAACACCACGGTTGCTTTAACCCTGTTGCTCGTCATTTTTGGGATTTCGGCCTGGTGGGGGCTGTTGGAGGCCACCATCGCTTCCCTGGTGGCCGTGCTCGGATTCAATTACTACTTCCTGCCGCCGATCGGCACATTCGAGGTGCAGGACCCGCAGAATTGGGTGGCGCTGGCCGCGTTCCTGGTCACTTCCGTGATGGCCAACCAACTCTCGGCGCGAGCCAAGCGCCGCACCCGGGAGGCGGTCGACCGGCGCCGCGAAATCGAAGGGCTGTATGCGCTGAGCCAGAGTCTGCTGCTCAGCGGCAGCGCGCGCACCGCCAGCCAGGATCTGGTGAGCCGCGTGGTGCGCATCCTGGGCGTCACTACCGTCGCCTTTCACACCAGGTTGACGCATGAGACGTTCCGGTGGGGGCCGGACGATGCGCTGATTTCCGACGAACAACTGCAAACCGACCGCGACGAGGCTCTCATCGATCGAAGCCGCGGTGTGGCCATCGTCCCGGTGCGGCTGGGCGGGCAGGCGCTGGGCAATCTGGGGCTGACCGGACCTTTGCCGTCCGAGGCGGTGCTGAATGCGGTCGCCTACCTGGTGGCCATCGGGGTGGAACGGGCGCGCACACTCGAAGAAGCCAGCCGCGCGGAAGCTGCGCGCCAGAGCGAGGTGCTCAAATCCGCGCTGCTGGATGCTCTGGCGCACGATTTCAGGACTCCCCTAACCTCGATCAAGGCCGCCGTTACGAGCCTGCTGGGCCAACCCCGGCCGGATGCGGAGCGCGAGTTGATGACTATCATCAACGAAGAAGCCGACCGGCTGAACCGGCTGGTCGCCGAAGTGCTGGAAATGGTGCGCATCGAAGCGGGCAAGCTGCACCTGGAGAAGCGTCCGCAGGATGTGAGCGAGGTCATCGATGCCACACTCGCGGAACTCAAACCTTTACTGCACGACCGGCCCGTGGAAGTCCGTCTGCAAGACGCTTTGCCCGCTGCGGACGCCGACTTCGACTTCGTGCAGCAGGTATTGAGGCAACTGCTGGACAATGCGCTGAAGTACTCGCCGTCCGGGTCGCCGCTGACGATTTCGGCGCGGGCAGGGGAAGGCCGCGTGGTAGTCAGCGTAGCCGATCGCGGCAGCGGCATCGACGAGCAGGAACAACTGCGCATCTTCGACAAATTCTTCCGCGCCCGTGAGCATCGCTTCCGCTTGCCGGGCACAGGCATGGGCCTGGCCATCGCTAAAGGCATTGTAGAGGCGCACGGCGGTAGGATCTGGGTTACCAGCGAACCTGGGCAAGGCTCCGTATTCAGTTTCTCGCTGCCCGTGCACCGTGGTGAAATGGTTTCGTGAGCGCTGGAAAAATTCTGGTAGTGGACGACGACCCGCAGATCCGCCGCGTGATGCGAGCCACGTTGGTCGGCCATAAATACGAAGTGATCGAGGCGCGCAACGGCGAAGACGCGCTGATCCGGATCTCTGCCGAGATCCCGGACCTGGTGCTGCTGGACATGAACATGCCCGGCTTAAACGGCCTGGAAACCTGCCAGCACCTGCGCTCCGGATCGGATGTGCCCATCATCATTCTTTCCGTGCGTAACAGCGAGAAGGACAAGGTGGCCGCGCTCGATGCGGGCGCCGACGATTACATCACCAAACCATTTGGCATGGAAGAGCTGCTGGCGCGCATCCGGGCGGCGCTGCGGCGCGCGCCCACTTCTCCCGAAAGCGGTCCGCACTCGGTGGCCACCGCCGACCTGCAAATCGATTTCGATACGCGGCGCATTCACGTGAGGGGGAAAGAGACGCGCCTCACGCCGAAGGAGTTCGACCTGCTGCGCTATCTTGTCTCGCAAGCCGGAAAGCCTGTTCCACACCGCGAGTTGCTGCAAGCCGTGTGGGGCCCGGACTACGGCGATGAACCGGAGTATCTGCGCGTCTTTATCAACCAGCTGCGCAAGAAGATCGAGCCGAACCCGGCTAAGCCGAAGTATATCCTGACTGAGCCATGGGTGGGCTATCGCTTCGCGGCGGGCGGCGATCTCGGCTAAAGCCCGAGCTACTTCCTCTCATTTGCGAAATGACTGACGCGCAGCTTCGAGTGGGTCAGTTCCTTGGCGTCCAGTTCCCCACTTTTGTCTTTGTCCAGTCTTTCGAACTCGGCTTCCATGAACGCCATGAACTCTTTCTTTGAGATCTTGCCGTTCTTGTCGGTATCCATGAGGAGGAGCAATTGCTTGACTTCGGTCTCTCCGATCGCCAGCTTGTCCTGCGGCTTCGGAACGGCTGCCTTCTGTGCGACTGCGGTCCCCAACATGACCCCGTACGCGGCCAACAGTGCCATGATCGCGATGGTCCATACAATGTTCGTTCGTTTGAGCATGGCTCGCTCCGGCTCCGGCGCTAAAACTTAACCATAAGGTCGATGTCCAGAAGCCACTCCCGCTTCCGCAAATCGGGGCTCCAGAGGCCTCCCTGCGTGGCGCAGCCGCCGACAGTAACCGACGGGCTGCCGTTCATACAGGCGTATTCGGTTGGATAACCGTTATTGGTGCCGGGAAAAAGTCCGCCCGACGCCGGCGGCGTAATTCCGCCCGAGCCGGACCAATAGGGCACGTTCGCGTGGCGGAAATCGCCCTCGAAACGGAAAGTGAGCCACTGCCTGGGCATGTAATCGAACGTGCCCGAAGCGTCCCAGGCCTTGAAGGGGTTACCGGGGTTTTCCGTAAAGTACGGCGAATTGATCGCCGCGGATGCGGCCGTCTCGCCATTGATGGGTGGGAGCAGCACCAGGTAGCGTCCAGGATTGTTGATTACGCCGCCGCCGAGCGTAAACCCGAACAGGTCTTTGTCGAACCAGTAGCGGTCATAGACCATGAAACCGACAAAACTCTGCTTGGGATTGCCGTTGCTATCGTTGTGGCAGCTCACACCGCCGCCGAATTCACAGCCCAGATCGCCGGTGAAGGACAACGCCATCTTATCGATCGTCTTGCCCGGTTTGTCGTAATACTTGATCTCCACACTATTGTCGGTGTGGATACGGCCGCGGTTAGGAATGTACAGGTCGTCGTGACCCAGGCCGTAATTGTTGGATATGATATTCAGCCAGGGAAACGGAGTGTACTTGATCTGGCCTCCGAGACCCTTCCTGGCGTTGGCCGAGGCATACGACTGCCATCCATTGATGATCCAGGGTTCGATCTTCAGGTGGTGCGTCGGGAAAATCTGTATGCGCACTCCCTGGAAAAACCAGGGTGTGTTAGATGAAACGTACGAGGGCTGGTAGGCCCAGTTATCGAAGTTGTAATAACTGAACAGGCCGATGTAGGACATGAAGATGCCCGCGTCAATGTTGATCCCATGCAGCGCGTTGATGTGATACCCGCCGTACGCTTCCGCCAGGTAGCGATCGGCATCGGCGAGATCCCATTGGCCTTTTGCATAGCTGGGATCGTTTCGGATGGTGGCCGTGGAATAAGACCCGAACTGCGTCATGAACCGGGCGCGCACGTTGTCCCAGTGAAAATCGCCGCCGAGGCCGAGCTGCTCCAACTGGATTTCGTTCGATCGAAACAACTCGCTCGAACCACCCATGGAATCGTCCGAGGGCCTGTTGAAGTCGAAAGTATAAGTGATGTCGGCACGGATTTCGGGGGTGAAGAATTTTGAATCGAAGGCCACGTCTTTGTTGCGCGGGTTGCCGTTTAGCCAGGTCCAGTCGTAGTCCGCAAATGGGGTCGTGTTGTCCACCGGGGGCGCGGCGGCGGGGGCCTGAGGGGCGGCAGCAGGAGTATCCTGTGCCGGGGCGGCAGACGGGCCGGGAGTGGTCACGGGCGCCGCTCCATTTTCGGGCGCAGGTCCAGCAGGGAGATTCCCGGCAACCAGAGGGCCGGCGGGAGGCGACGGCCGCGTGGTGAGAGAACCCAAAGACGGAGTGCCCAAGGACGCGTACAGGGGCAACGGGGATGTGGTGTGGTCAGCGGCCGGCGCGGCTGCCGCAGCGGTCTGAGTGGCCGGCGCCGGTTGGGCAATCGCCGGAGCGGGAGCCGGAGCCGCGGCCGATTGGGCTCTGACCTGGCTCAACTCCGCTTCAAGCTGCTCGATGCGCTTCTGCATCACTTCGAGATGCTCGATGCGTTCTTGCATAGCCGCAAGCGTCTTTGCCTGCGGATCCGCTGGAGTAGCAGCGGGCTGGGCAGGCGCGGTCGTGCCCACCACCGCTCTGGCCGAAAGGGCCAGCGCCATGCGGAGATTCTCGTGCGACTTCAACTGGACTGCCGCGGACGAAGTCAGGAATCCCTCTTTGCTGGCAATCAACGTGTAGCGGCCCGGTTTCAGATTCGCCGCCATGAACGACCCATCCGGACCGCTGACTACGTTCTGGTCGGTGTTGTCGCTCTGATTGTGTACCAGCACTTGGGCTTCCGGCAAGGGAGCGCCATCCGGCCTTAGGGCGACGCCGCGAATGACGCCTGCACCTACTTGCGCGTAAGCGGGAACGCTATTCCATGCGATGCACACCGGCAACGCCACTGTCACTAGTAGTTTGGTAATCATATTGATCGAGTGCATTCTTTTCTGGGTCCCGGTTAGGGACTACAGACTTCTGTAGACGCCAGTATTGCAAAGCGATGACGGCAGAGGCATAAGTAAGATATAAAGACACAATAGAGACTTCTTATCGCCGCAATTAGATCTTTGGATAAGCCTTCGGACGCAAACAGCCACCACGTTAGCGCGGTGGTTCTAAGGAATGTGTGAGAAACCCGTAAGGGTTGTATTAGTTTGGCGCGGACTCCGGGTCTGCGATCCAAACACCTTCGAAATCAACGTAGTAGCACACTACAGAGACTTCCGGCAGGGCTTGCCGCAGGCACTCCGCCGCACGCCGCAGCTCGCCCGCGTGGTGGCGCGTCTCAGACTGCGCATCGCCGCCGAACGCCGCCAAGCCTCCGTAGGCTCCGCAGTCCGAGTGCACCATGAGGACTACGCGGCCTGTGCCGTGCAGCCGTATGGATTTGCGGATCTGGTCCAGCACGAACTCCCGCTCCGATTCCCGCTCCGGGGTCGCCAGGCACTTGGCTCCGCCGGCCACGCGAATCGCATCGGCGTGCGCTATGCCAGTGCGCTTGAGCAGCTTGCGTAACGCCAGCTCGAAGCGGTTGTCGTAACACCAGACCACCGCCGCATCGCAATGATAACTCTCCCGCGGCGAATCGAAGTGCAAGACTTTTCGCATGCTCCCCCCATCATTTAAGATAACGAATATCGGATGAGCCCACGGCGCATCGTCGATCTTAGCCAACCGGTGGGCACCGGCACACCGGTCTTCCCAGGCGACGGTCCGGTGCGCGTCACCATACTCGACCAAACTTCCACGAACCTGAGCCGCATCGAACTGAGCGTCCATACCGGCACCCACATGGACGCGCCCTTTCACTTCTTCCACGGCGCGGAAACCATCGACCGCGTACCGCTGGATCGCTGCATGGGACCCGCGCGGCGCATCGATCTGCGAGACATCGCCGGCGAGATTCGCCGCGAGCATCTCGACCGGCGCTGCGCCGGGCCGCTCCGCACACATGCAGCCGTGCTGTATACCGGGTGGTCAAAACAGTGGGGCGCCCCGCGCTACTTCCACGATCATCCATATCTGGCCGCCGATGCCGCGCAGTTTCTGGTGGACTGCGGCGTACAACTGGTGGGCGTGGACATGCCCTCCGTAGATCGCGCGCCCTATATGGCGCACCAGATACTATTGGGCGCCGGCATACCTATTGTAGAGAACCTGACAAACCTCGAGGCCATCGGCGCAGATCTGTTCCAACTCGTAGTGCTGCCGCTCAAACTGGCCGGACGCGATGGTTCGCCCGTTCGCGCCGTGGCAGTGGAAGAAGAGCTGATTATTCGCAAATCAAGTTGATCTGGCCGATGCCGCCGTTCACGCTCACATGGATGGTGGCGTCCGCCTCTCCGGACGGCTCGTTCACCCAGCGGTCGCCGCGCTTGTCTAGGCCGCGCGCGGAGATCTCTCCGATACCGCCGTGCGCCTCGATATCCAGCCGCGCGCGTTTAGGCAACCGGATGGTGGCTTCGCCCACGCCGCCGCGCACCCGCACATCCATATTGCCGCGCGGATGGCCGGTCAAGTCCACCTTCATCTCCCCGGCGCCCACTTCGACATCCAGATTGTGCAGTGTGGTATTGCCTAATTCGAGGCGGCCTTCGCCCGCGCCCATCTTGACGCTGATATCCAGGGGCACGTCTTCGTTCAGCCGCAGCTCCCAATGGTTCTTGTCGTTGTTGCCAATGGAGTGGTGGCTGGGTTGGCGCACGTTGAGCGTGCCGCGAGAACCGGTTACGTCGTATTGCACCTCCGGCTTGCCGTCGCGGGCGCGATAGCGGAAGTCGGCATCCATAAGCTGCGCCGCTCCGCCGCGCATGACCAATTCACCGGCGCCCATCTCGATCTGCACCTGGACGGACTTGGCGCCTTTCAAATCGACGCTCCGGGAGTCCTGCTCCACGGTCCCCGAACCACCATCGGAGCTGACGTAGCATGCGGGTGTCAACAGCGCCATGGCGGCCGTACCGAGGAGCAATGCCGTAGTTAGAAATTTGGTCCGGTTCACAGATATCCTCCACTCTGAAGCATACGCTATCTACAAGCCTGGTGTTCCTTGTTTCGGCCGGCGGGCATCGATTAAGGCGGCCGCTGCAATAGGTGCTTTTGCACCTTGCCGAGAGCATTGCGGGGTAACGCGTCCACGCGGAGGAAAGCCCGCGGGACTTTGAAGGAGGCCAGGTTTCGACGGCAGCGCGCTTCCAGTTCGGCCGCGTCGAAGCCGCCGCCGGCCACGATCCAGGCCACCGGCACCTCGCCTTTGATGGCATCCTGAACTCCGGCCACCGCGGCTTCGTTTACCTCCGGCTGTTCCATGAGAAACTCCTCGATTTCCCGTGGATAGATGTTGAAGCCCGCGCAGATAATCAGATCGCTGCGCCGCCCGCAGAGCGTATAGTAGCCGTCCGGCGAAACGCTGGCAAGGTCCCCGGTACGGAACCATCCTTGCGAAAACGCAGCCCGGGTGGCCTCTTCATTCCGCCAATAGCCCGCAAAGACATTGGGACCCTTGAGGTAGATTTCGCCGGTTTCGCCCGGCTTGACAGCCGCGCCCGCCTCGTCAAGCAGGCGCGCCGAAACACCGGGCATGGGAAAGCCGATACTGCCCTGGCGGCGTTCGCCGGCGTAGGGGTTGGAAAAGTTCATGAGCGTCTCCGTCATCCCGTAGCGTTCCAAAATCGTATGCCCGAACAGTGCGCGAAAGTTCTCCAGCACCCGCGACGGCAACGGCGCAGAGCCCGATACGAACAGCCGCATGCTTTGCCCGATGGTGCGCGCGATCTGCGGTTGCGTCTCCAGCAGGCGTGTATAGATAGTTGGCACGCCGAAGAACAGATTCGGGCGGAAGTCCAGAAACTCGGCGGCGGCTTTCTGCTGCTCGAAGCGCTCGAGCAGCCGCATGCGGCAGCCGCCGATCAACCAACAGTGCAGGCCATTGCCGAGCGCGTGCACATGGAAGAGCGGCAGGGCCAGCAGGAAGCGGTCGGCGGCGGTGATTTGCCAGCAGGCGAGCAGGTTCAGGGCGTTCGCGGCGAAGTTGTTGTGGGTGAGGATGGCGCCCTTGGAGGCGCCGGTCGTGCCGGAAGTGTAGACCAGCGCGGCCGGGGAATCGCCGTCCAGATCGGCGGCGGCACAATCCTCGCTGGAAGCCTCGGCAGCGGCGGTGAGTTCCGCGAGATTATCGCGGGTGACGAAAAACCGCGGCGCCGCATCGTGGAGGATGTGCGCGATTTCGCGTTCGCGATAGAGCACGTTGATGGGGACAAAGATGACGCCCAGGCGCAAACAAGCCAGGTACAGGTCGATCAACTCTACACAGTTGGCAAGCTGCACGGCAAGCCGGTCGCCGGTCTGGAAGCCGCGGCTGCGCAGGGCATTCGCCATGCGGCGCGCGCGGGCGCCGATCTCCCCGAAGGTGAAGCTGCGGCTCTGCCACTCAAGCCCGATCTGGCCGCAGCGCAGGCTGAAGGAGAGGTCGAAGAGCTGGTTGAGAGTCATACCGGAAGCGCTTGCCGCGGGTCTCCTCTCCGCAGCGTATCACCAGCATGTCACCAGCAGTGCGACCCGGGCCTGCGCTTTGCTAGAATTCAGTTCACCGGGTTATTGGAGGATCGATGAGAAGCCTGCTGTTCACGCTGTTGCTGGCGGTTTCGGCCGAGTCGCTACTGGGGCAGGGCGCTCCGCCACAGGGAGGGCCGGACCAGCCCTACATCATGGAGTATTACTACAAGGTGCAATGGGGACATCAACAGGAATTCCTGCAGCTCTTCCTGAAAAACCACTATCCGTTGCTGCGGAAGATCGTCGAGAGCGGCCGCATGCTCTCGGTGAAAATCGAGCAGCCTGCCAACCATACGACCGAGGATGGCCGCTGGGATTATCGCGTCACGATCCGGTTCAAGAACTCCACGTTGGCGACCACCGCCAACCCCGACGAAGACCGTCTGATCAAGCAACTGTGGCCCGACCAGGAGACTTACAAGCGCGAGGAGCAGCGCCGGTTCGAGGTCTTACTAGGCCACTGGGATCTTCCGGTGACCGATATCACGCCGGCCAAGTGACTCGGTCACTCCGCGCGCAAGGCATCGGACGGCGAAACGAAACTCGCCCGCAAAGCCGGAATCAACGACGCCACCAGCGCCGAAGCGCCGAGCGCCAGCGCAGAGGCGAGAGTCACCGTAGGATCGTAGGGGTTCATGCCGTAAAGCTGACTGCCGAGGAAGCGTCCGGCGGCGAAGGTTAACGGCAAACCGAGCAAGAGTCCGCCGCCGATCAACGGGAACATGCCCCACAGAACGAGCCTGACCACGTGGCCGCGATTCGCGCCCAGCGCCATACGCACGCCAATTTCGTTAGTACGGCTGCCGGCGTTGTAGGCGGTTACGCCGTAGATCCCGATAGAAGCCAGAACCAAAGAGAGAAATCCGAACAGCGAAGTGAGCCGGGCGATGAGACGCTGCTGGCTGAAGGTAGCTGCCACTTGCTCGCTCAGGCTGCGAATCAACGTCACAGGAAGATTCGGATCGACGGCCGCCATAGCGCGGCGCACGCCGGTGTCGGATAAGGCGATGCCAGGGTTCATCAGAACGACAATCTCGTGCAGGTAATGCGTACGCACCTCGCCCACCCTGTCGTCCGCCTTTGGAAACAAGGTATATTGCGACCCTGGCGCGAAGAACATCGGGGCGGGCGGCTGGTCCAGATTGTAAGTCATATAGCGGGCGTCCTGGGCCACGCCGACAATTTCGAATTCGCGGGCGGTCCGGATGTCGCTGTGCCCGAAATGCTTACCGATGGGGTCTTCGTTCTTGAAAAACTTCCGCGCAAAGCCTTCACTGACGACGGCCACATGCTGCGAAGCCGCCGTGTCCTGTTCGGTAATGGGCCGTCCTCTGACGATGCGGTTGCCAATGGTTTCGAAGTAGCCCGGTGTAACGCGATCCCACGAGGCTTGGATATCGTCATGGGCCCGGGAGCGGGCCGGCCGTCCACGAAGATGCCATCGTTCCAACTGTCCCCGTTTTGCGGCGAATACGAGCAAATGGCGGCCGAGGAAACTCCGGGGATGCTGGCCAAGGCATCGTGGATGCGCCGGTAAAGCGACTCCAGTTGTGCCTGCTTATAACCGGCCAGCGCCGGATCGATGCCGACGACCGTGCGGCGGTCCTGGAGGAAGCCGAAGTTCTGGTGTTCCAGGTTATGCAGGGTGGCAGTGAGCAGCCCGGATGCGGACAGCAGCACCAGCGACAGCGCGGCTTGCAGCACGACAAGCGTCTTGCGCGGAAGAGAACCGGCTCTGCGGGTGGAACGATGCGCGCCGCGTAGGGCCTCGATCGGATCGATCCTGGTGGCCATCCACGCGGGCGCCATGCCGAAGGCGACGCCAGTGATCAGCGAAATAGCGAACGCGAACAGGAGGACCGGCATGGAGGGCGACGCACTGATGGGCACGGTCGCGAAACCGGGGGCCGTGGAGAATGCGAAGTGCAGAATAATCCGCGTTCCCGCGAACGCGATGGCCAGACCGGCCGCGCCCCCCAGAATCGAAAGCACCAAGCTCTCAGTCAGGGCCTGGCGCATCAGGCGCGCGGCCCCGGCTCCCAGGGCCATACTCAAGGACGTCTGTTGCCGCCGCTCCATACCGCGCACGAGCATCAGGTTAGCGACGTTGGCGCACACGATCAGCAATACGAACCCCGAGACCATCATCAGGATCTGCAGCCAGTGTTCGTACTGCTCGCGCATGCTGGTGATTCCGGCGCCGCCCGGACTGAGGTATAGCGTCTGTTGCGACAAGACTGCGCGGCCATTCGCATCCATCTCTCCCCAATGCGAGCGCAGCCATTGCCGCAGTTCCACGCGCATCTGGGCCTGGATGGATGCGGGCGAGGCGCCGGGCTGAATGCGGCCGATCAGGTCTAACCAGTGCGCGCCGGGGACGCGCAGGATGGAATTATCGCCCTGGATCATCGGTTCCATGGCGAGCGGCAGGAAGAAGTCGGGCGGCGTCTCGCGCAGCGAATCGCCGAAGAAGCTTGGAGGAGCGATGCCAGCGACGACAGCCGTCTGACCGTTCAAAGCGAACGCATCGCCGATGACGGAGGGATCCAGGCCGTACTTCTGACGCCACAGGCGATAGCTCATCACCGCCGCCGGAGTAGCTCCTGAGCGGTCGTCGTTCGAGGTGAGCGCGCGCCCGGCATAGGCTTTCACGCCAAACATGGCGAAGTAATTGCCGGAGACAAATTCCCCCACTATGGTCACCGCCGGGTCGGCGCTATGCACGCGGCGCACCCCGAGGTGCACCTCACCCGCCTCAAACGCGGCCAACTCCGCGAAGCCCTTGGTATTGTCCCGGAAATGCTTATACAGCTCGTAGGAGGCGATTGAAAATTCCTGGTCCTGGCTGTATCCGCCCCACACGCAGCAATGCGTCTCCCTGCCCAGGCGGAGTAACTGGCTGGGGTTCGAGACGGCCAGCGACCTGAACAGAACGGCATGTACGAGCGTAAAAATGGCGGTGGTCGCGCCCATGCCCAGCGCCAGCGTGAAGATCGCCGCGGCGGCGAAGACAGGAGCTTTGCGCAGACGGCGCAGGGCATGGCGGGTGTCCAGCGTCAGATGCTCCAGCCACAGCCAGCGACTGGACTCATAGAAGCGCTCACCGGCGCCGGCAAGGTTTCCGAGATTGCGCCGCGCTGCGCGGTAGGCATCCGGGGCGCCTAAGCCTTCGGCCCGCAGGCGATCGGCTTCGAGATCGAGATGCGCCTGTAGCTCTTGCGAGAAGTCGGATTGTACGCGCCGCTTTTTGAACATATTGTTGCCTTTAACCTTCTTGCGATTCGAGCCTTTCGAGGTCGAGAATGCGACCCATGGCGGCTGCCATCCTGCGCCACCGGCTGGTTTCGTGAGTCAGATGTTTGCGCCCCTTGGCTGTGAGGGTGTAGAACCTGGCCTTGCGATTATTCGACGAGGTGCCCCATTCGGCTTTGATCCACGCTTGGGCTTCCATGCGCTGCAATGCGGGATACAGCGCGCCATGGTCCACCAGGAGGGCCTCGTCGGAATTGGACTGGATCGCGCGGGCGATTCCCTGTCCGTGCTGCGGCCCGAAAACGAGGATGCGAAGGATCAAGAGGTCGAGGGTGCCTTGCAGCAGGGCGAGGCGGTTTTGTTCATCTTGTGTTGACATCTTACCTGAGTGTACAGCCGTTCATGTTAGATGTCAACCCAAATGCGCTGGCGCACGGACCAAGCGGTACGCGCGGCGGAAGGGCATCGCAAGAGGCGCCCGGCCGACGGACCTTTATTCGTCGTGGATTCATCATGGTTTCATCATGGCTTTGTCGTGGCTTTGTGGCAATGGGGGTCGCAAGAGTGGGCGCAATCCGGAAATGTTGTTACACGCGGTTGCATGGCGATGCATGGCGGGGCCAGGCCGGACGCGGCGGGGGAAGGGTTACCTGGTTTCGCCGAGCCGCTGGTTGGCGCCGATCGGCCGGCCGGAAAACTTATCTTACTAGGTGCTAAGTGCAGCCCTGTCGAACATACCGTATGGGTGTTGCATCCGGTTGCGTGGCGATGCATCCGCTGGAAGCGTCAGCGGAGTTCGGCTTCTGTTTCGAGCGTCTATTGAAAAGAAAGGACCGAATTGGCTTCGTTTGGTAATCTGATTTGGGTTCGACACTTTCACTCCAGTGCACGCGCTCCTGGGGCCGTTGCATCCGGTTGAGCCCGGACGGCAGGTGTAGCATCGTCGCAATTTGAGGATCGTGCTACATCCGGTTGCATGGCGATGCATCGCCTGAAAGGGCCGGAAGCTTGGCTTCCGATTCGAGCGTTTGCTGAAAAGAAAGGACCATATTGGCTTGGTTCGGTAATGTAATTTTGGGTTCGACGCTTCACTCCGGCGTATGCGCTCGCGCGAGCGGTCTTTTTCTTAGTGTTTCTTTTTTCGAAATTTGAGAATCGTGTTACATCCGGTTGCGCGAAGGTACAATCCGCTTGATCTGAGGGTGGATGATCGCTGGAGACCAGGGTGAGAGGGCGCTCGGTCGAGTCATCCATACCCAACGTAGCATACGGGTGGCGGCGGGACCTCCGTCCCAATTGGACATTATTCCTGTTTTCAGTGGGCTAGGGGCATTTTGAAACGCGTGATCGGCATAGCCTGCGGCCCACTGCGTTTGAGGCAGGGTTTTTCGAAGGATCGTCGCAGCCCGCCGAAAAGCCTTGACCTGCCGATTCAGGCTCGGTCGTTCTTTTACATGTCGCCCCGGAAGTCATAAAAGACACGAATGAGGTTGCCATCAAGATCGGCGGCCGTAAACTCACGCAGCTTCCAAGGTTTGTCTTCGGGCTCGGAAACGATGTTTGCTTGCGCCGTCTTCCACTCTGCGAAGAGTTCGTCCACCTCGGCCCTGCTCTCGAGATTGAGCCAGAAAAGAATAGGGCCTGTGTTGCCGTAGTGTTCTCGGAATGAGCGATTGGTGATAAACAGTCTGCAATGGCCCCTCGATATGCCTGCAATGCCACCCTCT
>DATKFU010000166.1:0-2861 GCA_035511215.1 Bryobacteraceae bacterium
GTTGGAACCGTTACAAACAGCAGGACTCCTTCGCTCCACGGACATTGCTCCGCTTCTTCGCTACTACGAGCCCATCCGTCACCCTCTCGCCGTTCCCCGATTTCCCGGTTTAGCCGGTTATACGGTTCCCTGCTCCGCCGATTTCGCAGCGGGGCGAGGAGGGCTTCTCCAGTTGCTCGGTGCATCCTTGTCATCGTGCTGTCGCTACTACCCCGCCAGAGTGTCTCGCCGCATCGGTCAGATTGCGACGCTCCATGCTGCCTTCGCTCCATTACCGAGAGCTCGGCCTCTGGGGTTAACATTTTCGAGGCCACCTCTGCGTTTACTTTCGTTACGGCCCGATGACTTGCTCCCCATCCCAAGGATGGCTTTGTCGATAGACTTTCAGGATTCAGTTTCCTTCCTCCCGACTATCCAAGCTACGAGGCTTCTGACTCTTGCCTCGGCGGGGTTGACTCCCGCTGAATACACCAGCCTTTCCTGGACATACGGTAATGGATATTGGTTTCCACCACGGTGGTATCGACGCGCAGTTTCTTGCCGTCCTCCAGACCCAGGTCGACAGCCGCCTCGATCACGGCTTGGTTGATGGCCTCGAGGGTCTGCGGCGTCAGCCGGTTGAAGGCGCGGTTAAAGGCGTCGTGTTTGGGCACGCGATGGCTGTCAAAGTCGGTAAAGCCGCGCAGCGTATAGCCGTCGTTAATGCGTTCGCGCAGTTCGCGGTAAGCCGGCTACCGCTACGACCTGTCCATCCTGCAAGCTGAATTTTCGCTGACGCAGATTCTTGGACCGTCCTCTGAGCGGACGCATGCTGTTCGAGGAAATCATCCGAGAGAATCTCGATCTTGGCCGCCCCGACATGATGCAACTGATCTTCGACCGGCGAGCGAACTCCGGGACGATTCCGGACCCGGGTGCTGACCGACGGGGTGATTCCCTCTCTGCACATCGACTATAAGAACTCTCGCATCAAGCAGTATTTCAAGCAGGTTCCGGAGGTGCGCGAAGTGGGCGCCCGTACCGAGACCACCATCAACAACACGCGCGACTTTTCCATCGGCAAACGGCTGTGTAACCTGCCCGCGCTGCGGCAGGTCGGCTTTTCCGCCAACCGACGTGTTCTCGAAGTCGAACGTCTCAGCCAGGATTGCGCCGTCGGAGAAGAAGCCATGTTGCAGTTGAATCGGCCGGTGGAGGTGAATGGGCAACGGGCTGCGGCTCTGCGCATCACAGACCTTCGCGTACTGGCGCTTTGGCATCTGCTGGTCTGGTTTCGTCTATTGCCTTGCGGCTTCGCCAATCGAGATCTGCGGGAACCACTCGCAGTACTCACCGGGCAAGAGCCCAATCACATCACCCAGGGCAAGATGACGTACGACCTGAGGCGCCTTCGTCTACACGGAATGATCGAGAGGATTCCCAAGACCCATCGCTACCGGGTTACGGACTTCGGCTTTCGTGCCGCCCTGTTTTTCACCCGGACCCACGCCCGTCTCTATCGACCAGGGTTTGCCGAAGTGCTGCCAAAGCTGCCAAACGCACCGCCTGGCATTCACAACTCCAAAGGCATCTTGCCAAAATCGAGGCCGAAATCGACCGCCGCGTCCACGACGCCAAGCTTGTAGCCTAAACTTGACTCAAAGACCAATACTTTTCAAAACCAAGAACCCTAGCGTCAGCCATCCGATGATTGAAGCCGAGGTTTGCGCGTGGCCGGAAAGCCGCCAGGCGGCAGCAGGCAGCGTTGCCACACCCACAGCTACTCGATCCAGCCTCCGCCCAGCACCACGTCGCCGTCGTAAAACACCGCGCCTTGCCCTGGCGTGACCGCCCGTTGCGCATCGTCGAAAACCACTTCCACGCGGGCCGGGTCGGATGTGGCGTGCAGCGTCGCCGCCGCGGGCGCGTGCTTGTTGCGGATCTTTACCTGCGCGCGCGCCGCTTTCTCCACGCCTGCGATGGAAATCCAATTCACCTCGCGGGCGAAAAAGCGCTCTCGCAGCAGCTCGTCGTTTGAGCCCACCGTCACGCGCTGCGTTTGCGGATCGGTCGCAATCACGTAAAGCGGCTCCGCGGCGGCAACGCCCAAACCCCGGCGCTGTCCCACGGTGAAACGATGCACCCCGCCATGGCGCCCCACGGTGCGGCCGCCGGTGGTGACAATCTCACCCTCGGTGCGCTCCGGCGCAACGCCGCTCTCTTTCAGGTACGCGCTCATGAACGCGGCATAGTCGCCGTTCGGCACGAAGCAGATCTCCTGGCTATCGGCCTTGATCGCCACGGCGAGATCCATCGAGCCCGCTAGCTCGCGCACCTCTGGCTTAGTAAGATGGCCCAGCGGAAAGAGCGTGCGGGCAAGCTGCGGCTGCGTCAGGCCGAAGAGGAAATAGGTTTGGTCCTTGGCACGGTCCACGCCGCGCAGCAGCTCATAGCGGCCGGAAGTTTCGTTCAAGCGGACGCGCGCATAGTGTCCAGTGGCGATCTGCTGCGCGCCGGCGGCGTCGGCCAGTTCCAGGAACCGGTCGAACTTGATGTAGTTGTTGCACAGCGTACACGGCACCGGCGTGCGGCCGGCGAGATACTCGGCCACGAAGGGCTTCACCACCTGGTCCTCGAACTGCCGCTCGAAATTCACCACGTAATACGGCACGCCGAGTTGCTCGGCGACGCGACGCGCATCGTATACATCGTCGAGCGAGCAGCACCTGCCCGACCCGCCCCCTTCACTCGAAAGCTCCGGCAAACGGCGCTGATTCCAGAGCTGCATCGTCATCCCGATCACGTTGTGGCCCTGGCGCACCAGAAGCGCCGCGACAGTGGAGCTATCCACCCCGCCGCTCATGGCAACTGCAATCGGAGGC
>DATKFU010000167.1:0-11366 GCA_035511215.1 Bryobacteraceae bacterium
AGGTGGCCCTCGCCGCCGCCCGCGCGCGAGTTGTAGAAGGGATGCCCGAGGCGCTGCAATTCGTACTGGTCGGTCAGGTGATGCGCGATGTCGCCGAGCGCGCCGACGATTTTGTGATATTCGTTCTTGAAGATGGCTTCCGCCAGTTTCAGCTTCGCGACTTTATTGCGGAAACTCCATTCGATTTTGGCGCGCTTGTCGAGACGCCACAGCGGCGGCAGGACGGCGCCCTCTTCGAGGCCTTTGAAGTCCTTGTATTTTTGCACCACCTGGTGAATCATGTACATGATCCAGGTGCCGATAGGTTCGACCAGCACCTGCGCGCCCTCGCGCTGCAGGAAGTTGAACATGTTGAAGTTGCCATCGCCCTCGGTGGTCTGCGCCCAGAACTCGCCGGTGATCTTCACGATCGGCTTGACGCGCAGGCGGTCGATTTCGATTTCGTTGAAGGCGTCGCGGCAGCGGTGCAGCGCGGGGATGTACTCGTCACCCTTCAACTGGTTGACGAACTTGCCGATATACTCGGCGGTATCCTTGAAGCCGCCCAGATACTTCGTCAGGCTGTCGCCCAATTGCCACGGCTGCTTTTTGCGGAAGACCTCGTGCATGTAGTCCATGCACTCGTCGAGCTTCCGGTCGGTCTCGCCGGCATTGACTTCGTAGGGGCGCACGGCGTAGGCGACTTCATTCAGCACGTCGCCGCAATTCAGCGCGTTCAGGATGCCCAGGAAGAAGTCGAGGTTCATCTCCAGGCCGGCTTCAGCGTCGGACTGGCTCAGGCCGCCGGATTGCTGGAACAGCAGCACGCGGAAGCCGTCGAATCCGGCGTTGCGGAGGGCCAAGCGATACTCGGCTTCGTACATGCCGAAGCGGCACGGTCCGCAAGCGCCGGCGGTGAAGAACACGTAGCGGTCGATGATTTCCTGTTTGGTCAGCCCCTGCTCTTCCAGGCTTTGCAGATACTGCACCAGGTTGCCGACGGTGAAGTAAGTGGGGTTGCACTGTCCGTTGTTGCCGTATTCCTTGCCGGCCTGAAACGCGCGCACGTTGGGCGTCGGCACGGCTTCGGCGATGTAGCCGAGGCCTTCGAGGGCGCCGTGTACGAGTTTTTCGTGCTTCCAGGTGAGGCCGCCGAACAGCAGCGTGGTGCGGCTGCGCTGTTCCTTGGTGAACGGGTGCTCGACCGGCTTCTTGAATTGATGGGTCTCGCGCTTCACTACGCCGGCTTCGCGCTCGAGGCGGGCGCGCTCTTCTGCCAGGCGTTTTTGGATGACGTTTTCGATACCGGAATCGATCTGTACCAGACCGGCGGGGGGGGCGGGTTTCGGTTCAAAGGGCTGAGTGCTCATAGTGCTCCTCCAGGTTCGGGAGGATCTAGGGACACCGCTCCCGATTGACTGCATCTTCGCCCGTTAAGCCATTGGAAATAAAGAGGGCTGCATCGAATGGCGGGTTTTTTAACAGGAATGGCGCGTAATGGGGGTGAGTGGGAGGGTACTGTTTGGCACGCGGGGGGCGCTCGGCCGGCTTAGCGGCGCATTTCTCACATGTGGCCCGAGGATGTAACGTACGCACTGGTGCGTGCCGTGTCGAGACTCGTCATGACACCGTTGTCGGCCGTTACAGCGTGTTAGAGTCGGGCGTCGGCACGAGCGCCGACGCGGCACGCACGAGTGCGTGCGCCACGTCGCGCCAGTCACTTGCGGAAGCCGGTCTCCGCTTTGAACGCCTCGAGGGAATTGTAGACGATGGGGCAATAGCAGGCGCGGTCGATGAACTGCCACATGCGGCTGGCGATGGAGCCGTTGCCGCGCACCACGTGCGGAAAGCGCTGGCAGATGTCGGGGCGCGCATCGTAGACGGTGCATGCGTTGCCGTCGAGGAACACGCAGCCGGCCTCTTCGGAGCGGCGCAGAATGACGCCCTCGTCCTCGCTTTCCATGGTGTATTCGGCCCGAAACGCGGCAGGCGCGAGACTGAGATAGCGCGACAGGCGCTCCACATCGCGCTCGGAGACCTTCACGGTAGCCACGCGGCAGCAGTTGGCGCATTGGGTGCAGTCGATTTGATCCTGGATGCCTTCGGCGATGCGGCGCAGGATGCGATCGGAATGGTCGTGCGCTTTCATGTGCCGGCGGAAGCGCTCGTTTTCGGGCCGCTTCTTTTCGCCGAGCAGGCGGATCTGCACCAGGTCGGTGATCATCAAAGCCAGCGGACCTGGCGCGCGGCGAGCTCCCGCTCGAGTTGCGCGCAGGATTCAAACTGCACCGCGTCGATGCCCTCGCGGCGGGCGCCTTCGACGAACACGGGGATGTCGTCGGTGTAGAAGCACTCCTCGGGCAGGCACTGGGCGCGCGCGATGGCCTCGCGGTAGATGGCCGGCGATGGCTTCATGGCTTTCACTTCGTAGGACAGCACCAGGTCGTGGAAGTGGCGGAGGATCGGATAATTCCGGCGCACCATCTGGAAGTGGAGCGCGTTGGTATTGGAAAGCACCAGCAGGCGGTAGCGCGCGCCGATACCGGCCAGCAGGCTCTCGGGGACCAATGTTTCCGGCAGAAAGATGCTGCTCCAGATTTCGCAGAACTGGTCGTAGGTGGCGCGCAGGCCGAGTGTGCGGCTGAGCTGTTCGACGAAATCGCGCGGCTCCACCAAGCCGGTTTCGAAGCGGTGCACCAGGTCGGTGGCGGCTATCCGCTTGGGAATCTCGGCGGCGGGATAATCGCAGAACTGTTCCATGGCGGAGTAGCCCCGCGAAAAATCGAAGGGGATCAGAACCTTGCCAAGATCGAAGATGACGGTCTTAATCACGCGGCCATTGGGGCTCAACGGGAGGCGCCCGCCGGAGCGGCAGCGGTCTTTTTGGCGGGGCTGGCGGGATGCTTCAGCTCAGCATCCAGGATGGGTTTCAGGGTCGCCAGTTTGATCTCGCCGTTGTAGTGCTGGCCATCGATGAATATAGTCGGCGTACTCATGACGCCGATGCTGCTGCCGTCTTCCACATCGCGCGCCACGGCCTTGCGAATTTCGACGGAGTCGAGGTCGGCTTCGAAACGCTTCACATCCAGGCCGATGGCCGAGGCCAGAGCCAGGATGGTGGGGCGGCGAAGATCGGTGTGGCTCGCAAACAGCGCATCATGCATGGGCCAGAACTTGCCCTGCTTTTGCGCGGCGACGGCGGCGGCGGCGGCCAGCGCGGCTTGCGAGTGAATGTCCAGCGGGAATTGTTTGAAGAACAGCCTTACTTGGGTGGGATAAGCCTTCAACACGGCCTGCAATTGGGGCGTGGCCAAGGTGCAGTACGGGCACTGGAAATCGGAGAACTCGACCAGCGTGATGGCGGCATCGTTGGGTCCGATCTCCGGCGCTCCGGCGGTGGGGACCTCGATGGGATCTTCCAGGATCTTGTGCTCAGGGGCATGCGCGAAACGGGAGGCTTCGGCGTCGGCCAGCGCTTCCTTCTCGTTCTTGCCGGCCTTGAGGGACGCCACAATTACGGACGCCAGACCTTTGCTGTAAAAGCAGTTGGGATCCTTCACGCGGCATTCCGCCACCTTCATATTGCAACCGCAAGTGCAGTCGCGGGCGCGCAGCAGTTTGAGGGCGGTCGCCTTTTGCACCGGGGAGAGGCTGCTGAGGTCGACGGCGGGCAAATTTTCGAGAGTATTCCAGTCCTGGGCGCAAACCAGGGCAGCTCCCAAAAGGCACAGTCCTGCGATGGCCAGAGCGCGCAGACAGCGGGTGGTCATATGTCCATTGTAAACGCTGGGGGGCGGGCTGCGCTTGACGTTAGGCCGTATTTCGCACATGTGGCGCGTCTCGACACCCTTGTCGGCCGGCACGGTCCGGTCGAGGCGGGCGTCGGCAGGAGTGCCGACGCGGCACGCACGAGTGCGTGCGCCACGTCGCCGTCGCCATACAGTTTACTGCACCAAACTAAAATTAACCTCGATCCGGGTGGCCACTTCTACCGCATGCCCGTTCAGGAGAGTCGGCGCGTAGATCCATTGCTTGACCGCTTCCAGGGCGGATGGCACAAGCAGAGGATGCCCGCTCGCGACGGTAAGGTTCTCAACCGTTCCGTCCTTGCCGATGATGGCGTTGAGATGCACCACGCCGGAGATGCGGGCCTGCAAGGCCAGCGGCGGATACACCGGCTCAGGGTGCTGCAGCAGCTTGGTCTTTTGCACGCTGCGCTCGATGCGAATCCGCTGCGGAGCTTCGCCTGTCGACGGTTGGGACCGCGTGAGGCTGCGGGGGTCGACCGCAACCGGCGCTTGCGGGTTGGTGTGGGAGGCCTGAATCATCTGCTCGATCTGCGACTCCAGTATGCTCAACGAAACCTTCGTAATCTGGCCATCGACGGTCACGCTCAGGCTTTGCAACAGTGCTGCGGCCTGCGCAAGATCGCCATTGGAACCGCCCATCTGCGCAATGCCGGACAGCGCCTTCAGCCCGGCCGCGAGGGTTGCGGCATCCTGATTCGTGGCGGAGACTGCCTGCATACTTACCACCGCGTTGGCGCCGAATTTGACGCCGCCACTCACCTGCTGCACATTGCTGAGCATCGCGAAGGGGCTGGGTCCGGCACCTGGCGCTTGCGGCTGCAACTGGGAAAGCGGCGCCATGGAGACGTACCAGGCATCTTCCGTGGCGCTCAACTGGTTCACCAGGGCCGCCAGGGCGGAATTGATCGATGCCGGAGCCGACATCCGGTCGATCGCTGCACGCACATGGGTGGTATCTCCGGAGATGGCCAAGGTGGAATCGGGAAGCGCAATGGAACCTTGCCGGGGCCGTTCCAGGATGGGAACGCCTTTGTAAGTCTGGACGGTTGCCCCGCTCGCGAGGGAGGCCTCTATGATCTTTGGGACATCGAACGTGCCACGCGCCAGGATGATAGCCGAGATGCTGCCCGGCTGCCCGCCGGCAGACACCAGTATTTCCCGCAGGTCCCGCCGCGCATCGAAGTCCGCCGTCTCAATCAGCATTTGCAGACCGGCATCGGACGCCGGCCCGCTTTGCGTCAGGAGGAACTGGCCGAACGGCGAGAGCATCAACTGCGCGACGTTGACTCCGGCCATCACCTGGGTATCCGGCACGGCCAGGCTGAGGAGTCCGGGATCCGCGGCGAACAACGAGCCGGCCAGGAGAATAGCGGAAGCAAACAAACGTAAACGCATGAGGGCACCTTCTTACTACTTATGTTAACGCAGCAGCCGCCGCACGCGGCTGTATGATGAGTAAATATATGACCACGGCCGCCACGGAACCACCGCCAGTCATGGCCAGCATACTGGAAGAAAAAATTACTACGCGCCGCGCGCGCGTGGGGATCGTAGGGCTCGGCTATGTGGGACTGCCGCTGGCCGTCGAGTTCGCCAAGGCCGGCTTTTCCGTTACCGGCATCGACCTACACGCCGGCAAGACCGCGCGCGTGAATGCGGGCGATTCTTATGTGGGCGATATTTCGAGCGACGTGCTGTCCAAGTTAGTGCAGGAAGGCAAGCTGCGGGCCACCACGGATTTCGCAGCTTTGCGCGATCTGGACACCATTAACATTTGCGTGCCCACTCCTCTACGCAAGACCAAAGACCCGGACATGAGCTACATCGTGTCCGCCTGCGAGGAGATCCTCAAGTATCTGCATGCCGGTATGCTGATTATCCTGGAATCGACTACGTATCCAGGCACTACCGAGGAAGTGCTGCGGCCTATGTTCGAAAGATCCGGCCTGCGTGTAGGGCACGATTTCTTCCTGTGCTTTTCGCCTGAACGAGTCGATCCCGGCAATCCGAAGTACCACACGGCAAACATCCCGAAGGTGGTGGGCGGGTCCACCGCGGCCTGCACTGAAATGGGCCGGTTGTTTTACGCGCAGGCGCTGGCGACCGTGGTGCCGGTCAGCTCCACGCAGGTGGCGGAGATGGTCAAGCTGCTCGAAAACACATTCCGCATGATCAATATCGGACTGGCCAACGAGATGGCATTGATGTGCGATCGCATGGATATCAACGTGTGGGAAGTGATCGAGGCGGCGGCCACCAAACCCTTCGGCTTCATGCCGTTCTATCCCGGTCCTGGCCTGGGCGGCCATTGCATTCCAATCGATCCGTTTTATCTTTCCTGGAAGACCAAGCAGGCCGGCATCGAAGCCCGCTTCATCGAACTGGCGGGCCACATCAACGGCCAGATGCCGCTGTTCGTGGTGGACAAGATCCAGAATGCGTTGAACGACGTGGGCAAGCCGGTGAAGGGATCGCACATCCACATTTTGGGTGTCGCCTATAAGAGAGATATCGAGGATCTCCGGGAATCTCCTGCTCTGGATATCATGCTGCTGCTGAAGCGGCGCGGTGGCCGGCTAACCTATAGCGATCCGTATGTGGCGCAGCTTCAATTAGATGGCGAGGAATTACGGGCCCAGCCGGAGGCCCTGGCGGGGGATGCGGATTGCGCCGCGATTATCACCGACCATTCATCCTTCGATTACCCGCTGATCGCGGCCCGGTCGCGGCTGATCGTGGACACGCGCAATGCGCTGAAAAATGTGAATTTGCCGCACATCGTGCGTTTATAGTAACGCGTAGGTATTGACAAACGTCCTCCATTGCGCAGATGCTTTATTAAGGACTTGTTAAGGAGTCTCTATGCGACCGACAGGGAGATTAACTCTTGGCGTTTTGGCCCTCGCGGCTAGCAGTATTGCCGCCCTGGCGCAGTCGGCGGTGATTGCGGCCCGTTCCGGGCTGGTCCACTACGTGGAAGGCCAGGTGTATCTTGGCGACCAACTGGTGGAAACCAAATTCGGCGTTTTTCCGGAAATAAAGGAAAACCAGCAGCTTAAGACCGAGGAAGGGCGCGCGGAGGTGCTTTTGACTCCCGGCGCATTCTTGCGGCTCGGCGAGAATAGCGCGGTCCGCTTGATCTCTAACCGCCTGATCGACACGCGCCTGGAGTTCCTCTCGGGCACGGCTATTGTCGAGGCGGAAGACATGGGGAAGGACAACTCCGTCACGATGGCTTATCGGGATGCCACGGTTCACCCCCTTAAGAAGGGCATCTACCGGCTCGACTCCGGCACGGGCGAACTGCGCGTTTTCGATGGCGTAGCAGAAGTAACGGCGGGCGACCGGACGGTAGAGGTGAGGGATGGCCACCTGATCGAGATGGATACGCTGGCGGTGCACAAGTTCGACAAGACGGTCACGGACGCTCTGAACCGGTGGAGCGAGAGGCGCGACGGGTACGTGTCGATGGCCAACGTGGCAGCGGCAAGCAGCCTGCGCAGCTCCATGTTCAGCGGCGGTAATCTGTTTACGAACGGGTGGTATTACAATCCATTCGTCGGGATGTACAGCTATGTGCCGGGAGTGGGCGGGATGGGATACAGCCCATATGGATGCCCCATGTTCAGTCCGTGGGACGTGTACATGGCGTATATGCCGGGCGCCTATTATCCCTGTTACTCGGGATACCCCGCGTACGGCTACCCCAACAACATCGCTAGCGCTTATAACGCCGCGGGCTATAGAACCCTGCCGACACCGCACCGGCCCATCGGCGGGCATGGCCCATACCGGCCCAGCGGGTCCGCGGCTGGGAGCCAGGGTGCCTCGACCGGCTTATCAGGAACTACGACCAGCGTTGCTTCCCACAGCTCGACATCGAGTGCGGGCAACTCCGGGATGTCGCACGGCGGGGGCATGGGTGGCAGCGTAGGCGGTGGCGGCGGGCACCACTAACGGACGCCGTCTTAGGCAACGCCGTTCCTCCGAGGTTCGCTAGAATAAGCGTCACGGAGGATACATGTTAAAAGGCTTCAAGCAGTTTCTGCTGCGCGGCAATGTCATCGATCTGGCGGTTGCTGTGGTGATCGGCGGCGCGTTTGGCGCGGTGGTGAAAGCGCTGGTCGACGACTTGCTGACGCCGCTGATTGCGGCCATTGGCGGCAAGCCCGACTTCCAGGCGCTTCGATTCACGGTCAGCGGCAGCGCTTTTAAGATAGGCGATTTTGTAAATGCAGTGATCGCGTTTGTGATGGTCGCGGCCGCAGTTTACTTCTTCGTGGTGGTGCCGGTAAACACCGTGATGGCTCGCGCGCGGCGCGGCCAGGCCCCGCCCGACCCCACCACCAAGCAATGTCCGGAATGCCTGAGCAGCATCCCGATCCAGGCGCGGCGCTGCGCGTTCTGCACATCTGCTGTCAGCCCGGCCTGATGGCGGCGCGTAGCTTGGTACACGCATAGACGGCGCGCGTGGCGGGCATGGGCACGCCCAGGCGCTCGCCGAGTTCGAGCACCGCGCCCACTACCGCTTCCAGCTCCAGCGGCCGGCCGGCTTCGAGATCCTGCAGCATGGAGGTCTTGTGCTCGCCGACCTTGGCCGCGCCGGCCATGCGCTGCTCCATAGAGACCGGTAACTGCATGCCCAGGCGGTCCGCCACGCATTCGGCCTCGCGCATGATGGCGCGCGCCAGGGCGGCCACATCCGGGTCGGCAGTCATCCGCGCCAGGGTCGCTCCGGTGAGCGCGCTGATGGGATTGAACGCCAGATTCCCCAGGATCTTTACCCAGATCTCTTCGCGAATGTGAGTAGTGACAGGACAGCGCAGCCCGGAAGCGACGAGCGCGGCGGCGATGGCGGGGCAGCGGGCGGAGCGTTTGCCGTCCGGCTCGCCGATGGGGATGCGGTGGCCCTCGATGTGCCGCACCACACCGGGCTCGGCAATCTCAGTGGCGAAGTAGACCAGCGACCCAACCACGCGGCGCGGCTCGATGGCGGCCGCGATTACGCCCCCGGGATCGACGCGCTCGAGCGGAGTGAACCACCAGGGCACGCCGTTTTGCAGGCTGACCACGCAGGTCTCGGGGCCAAAAAGGGAGCCCAGGCGCGGCGCCAACAGCGGCAGGCTATGCGCCTTTACAGCCAGAAAAACCACATCGACAGATCCGATGGATTCCAGGTCGCCGGTGGCCTTTGGGTGCGCTTCAAAATCGCCGTCAGGGCTGAGGACGCGAACGCCGTGCTCTTCAATCGCGCGTAGTTGCGGCCCGCGCGCGAACAGCGTGATATCCAGGCCGGCGCGCGCCATGGCGGCGCCCATGTAGGCGCCCACCGCTCCGGCGCCGGCGATCACGAACTTCATTGGGACGCTCCGCCGAATGCCGCGGCTACGTTAAGCCGCTGGATTTTGCCTGTCGCGGTGCGCGGGATTGAAGCCACGATGTGGATCTTTTTGGGACACTTGAAATCCGCCAGCCGGCCGCGGCAGAAGGCTATCAGATCGGCCTCGGCCGCAGGCGTTTTGAGACGCAGCACCACGGCCGCCTCCACCTCCTCGCCCCAGGTGGGATGCGGCACTCCGAAACAGACCGCTTCGGCTACCGCGGGATGCGCTAACAATACCTCGTCGATTTCGCGCGGCGCGATGTTCTCGCCGGCCCGGATAATCAGTTCCTTGATCCGTCCGGTGAGGTGCAGGTAGCCGTCTTCGTCGAGGAAACCCTGGTCGCCCGTGCGGAACCATTGACCAAAAAACGATTTGGCGGTGGCTTCCGGATTATTTTCATATTCGCGGATCACGCCGGGGCCGTCGATGCAGACTTCGCCCGCCTGGCCGCGCGGCAATTCCGTTCCGTGCTGGTCGCGGATGCCGATGCGAACGCCAGTTCCCGGCCCCACCGAGCCGGCCTTGCGCGCAGCGGGCGGCAGGGGGTTGGAAGCCATCTGGTGGGAGGCCTCCGTCATGCCGTAGGCCTCCAGCACGGGCGTCGAGAAGTAGTCTTCCATACGGCGCATCAGATCCGGCGTGAGCGCCGCGCTGCACGAGCGCACGAAGCGCAGCTTCTCATCGCCGGTGCGTTTGCGCGTGAGGATGAGCTGGTGCATGGTGGGCACCGCGGAATACCAGGTGACGCCGTAATCGCGTACCATGCGCCAGAAGGTGAGCGCGTTGAATCGCGGCGGAACCACCACCGTGCCGCCCGTGAGAAGCGTTGCCATGGTGGAGGCCATGAGCCCGTGCACATGAAACAGCGGCATGAGGCAGAGCGATCGATCGCCTGGACTCAGCGCGTAAGTATCGGCGATGTTGCGCGTGGAGGCGGCCAGATTGCGGTGGAGCAGCGGCACACGCTTCGGCCGTCCGGTACTGCCGCTGGTGTGCAGGACCAGCGCGGTATCGTCCGGGCCGGGCGGCGGTGCGCCGGCGCCGCCTGAGATCCCAGGCGTAAATACCGGAATGCCAGCCTGCTCCGCCGCTCGCCGTGCTTCGGCGCCCTCGGCACTCTCGGCACCCCCGGCGGCATGGCCCTCCGGAACGATCAGCAGCCTGGCGCGGGTGTCCGCCAGATAAAAGCAAAACTCCTCGAACTTGTAGCCTGGATTCAGAGGAGCGGCGGTACCCGCCGCGGCAGCTGCCAGAAATGCCACAATGGCGTCCAAACCGTTGGGCAGCGCCATGGCCACCCGATCGCCGCGGCGCACGCCCGCCGCGTATAGGGCGCCGGCCATGCCGCGCACGCGCCGCCGCAGGTCATCGTATGTTACGGACAACCCCGCGTCCGGCAGAATGACAGCGGTGCGCTGCGGTTCGGCGGCATCCAACACGTCCACCAAAGTCCGAAGTTCGCTCACCTCTGCAACATAACAAATCGGATACAATTGGAACCACAGGCGCGGTTTGTTTTGAGCGAATGGCGGCCTCCAGAAACCCCTTGCTCGCCGCAGACCGAGGGCGCGGTTTTTGGGTCTGTTTGGCGGTTTCCAAGTTGTCGGACGGGAGTACTGCGGCCTTGAGGTGCTGCAATTGGCACACTTCGGGTATGGGACCCCATGGGGATGAGTCGATTCAGCTCAGTTGGCTGCGGCGACGGGTACGAGTTGCAAGCCGTGTCTCTGGGCTTTTTCCTGCAGGATGATTAAGTCCCGCTCCCGCCGCTGCTGCTCGTATAGCTCCGCTCCCCGGTCCACCCAGGCCTGCCCTTTGGTTAGTAACCGGTAAACCAGTACGGCAAGATGCCTGGCCATGGCTTTCACGGCCACGGCGGGGATCTTGGCATTCCGGCGAAGCTGGCGGTAGCGGGCGCCCAGAGCTGGCGGTAGCGGGCGCCCAGATAACTGGGGCTGTTTAATAGGCTGGTCGCCCCCATGCGCAACACGTCGGCCACCCGGTTCTTCACCTTCCGTTTGGCTCCTTTGACGCGTTTCCCTCCGATTGCCGCATCTGCCGATGCGCGAAATGGTAGCTGTCCACCGCCTGCTGCAGTTCGAACAGGACGTCTTCCCGCCAGGTCCCTTCCAGACTGCGGGCGATCTCCTCTTTACTGGCCCGGATGTGCGGATCGCTCAGTTCCGCTAGTTTG
>DATKFU010000168.1:0-4465 GCA_035511215.1 Bryobacteraceae bacterium
GGAGGAATGGGGGTGAATAAGGCGGTGTGGGCAGTGGCACACCGGATCGCCCGGTTGATCTGGAAGGTCCTCCACCAGAAGGTTCACTACATCGAACAAGGTCCGTTAGCGATGGACGCTTTGGCGATGAAGAGGCGGGTAGCGAGGCTTAGCCGGCAGATGCGGAAGATCGGTTATACGATCGAGGTGAAACCAGTTGCAGCGACCACCGCGTGAATCCCAAGACAGACGTTTTCAAGAGTGTTGCCCTGCCCCGCGGCGGGGCGAGAGCAGGTATGAAAGCACACGCCTCGACGCGTACATTCGAGGGTGCGGTTCGCCGGTCCGACTAGGCCTATTGAGGGATCAGATCGAAGGGATCCAAACTGTCCAACCCTAATGCCACGATAGTGCTCTCTCCAACTCGCCGAGGCGAGCCGGCCCAAGCCAGCCGACGTAATAAGTGAGCACCGCCTTCGGAAGACTTACCAGTTCGTCGCAGTGAACGCTCGATTCCTTCTTGAGGCCCTGTTCCAGCCCAACGCAGACCTGCGTACTGAGACCATCATGCTGGGAGTAAACTGGTATTAGCGACGAAAACCGAAAATCAATCAGAGACTGGCGGATTACCACGACAAAGGCACGCTGCTTGCGCGGATCGCGGCTTCGAGGTTTCTTTACCAGGTAGAGCTCGCCTCGCTTCACGGCAGCATCTGGTATTCGAGGGTTTCTTTCGCTCCGCGGTTTAAGCGCCCGGCGTGACGGTTGATAATCGCGATGTCCCTGCGATCCCGACGCGACTGTTCCAAGCGAGCAAGATATACTAGTGCAGTCCGCTCCAGAAAGCGGACCGGTTGTAGCCGGCCGGTCAACCCGCTAGAGTCGCTTTCGCTATGCCTCAGATAGCGACGACAGCGACTGCGCGGCCAGAAGCCCTGACGAGCCTTTTTATGTCGTCCGGATCGTCTGTGAGAATCGTAGCCTTTTGGCGAAGGGCCGTCGTTACCACAACGGCGTCAACGACATCTGCCGTTCTGGTCATGCCTAACAGCCGTCCCGCTTCGTGCGCCTCGCTCTCGCCAAGAGGAACGACCGCGCACCCACTCAAGAAGCGCCGGAGTTGGGCTTGTTGCGGGGACCGGCTGACCTGTGCGACCACGGGCGCAGGAACCAATGCAACAACGCCAAATTCCAAACGGGCCTTGTGTTCGGCCCACGCTCGCCGCTCGTTTCTATCGGCGGCCACGAGCACGGCGGCGTCGTAGACAACGGTGCTCACGCCGGACGCCGGACCGTTCGCGGCGTTCGGAGCTGCGCCCGCACGTTTCGGCGAGCTTCGTTCATCTCTTCCGCGGTGAAGCGCCCGTGCTGCGCTTCCCACAGGGCGACCGCCGCCAAACCAGCCCGCCGCTGAAGTGCCTGGCGCGCCGCAGCGGTCATCCAGGCCGAGACGCTTACCCCGTCGCGGGCTGCCGCCGCGAGGATGTTATCGTGAATGTCAGGCGCTACAGTGATGGCTAGCTTCGGTGATGGATTGCCGCGTGGCATACAAAGTATCCTACTACAGTATGATACCGCGCGGAGGCCGTAGCGAATCGTGGGGAGGGTCGCTCAAAACGATTCCTGGCGAGAACAGCCCTTCCGCCCAGTAATCAGCCAAAAGTTCTCTCGACACGGTGCTCTTGCGGGATAGATCCTGGCTTAGTGGCGTAGCGTTTACCTATCGCCAATATGCGACACAAGATCGCCCAAGATACCCCCCCTTATCGAGGGTAGCTCCGGGATCCTCAGGCCGCGCGGTAACAACTATCCGCCGCCTACTCTCGGAACAGAAAAGATCTTCCGCCTCAAACGCACCTCACACTCTCTCAGCTTGAATCCAACATCCGCAAGAAACTGAGTCCGGCTGAGGCCGACAACATTGTCTTGGCCTTCCCCCAAAACGGTTAAGCACCCAAGTTCGAAGGCGACAACAGGCGGTGAGGCGCCGGCGGGAAACCTCAGCGAGCAGTCGGGCGCGAACCCCCATCGCCGCATCCCCTGGCATTGCTGCGCCGACTCGCAGGGCGCCGTATGCGCGCACACTCCATCAGATGTTCGAAGCGGCCGGGAGCCTCGGACCACGTAGATCGCCGCGCGAGAAATTCGTTCCGCACGCGTGCGTGGTCACGGCACCGGAGCCGTTTGAGGTTTGAGCAGGCCGGGGAGCTGCTCGCTGGCATGGCCCAGCGCACGGGCCAGACTCAGTTTAGCCAGGTTGTGGGCGAAGACGCTGTTGATCAGGTCCAATTGCGCGCTGGAAACTGTCTCCTGCGCTTGCACCACCTCCACCGTATTGATCACCCCGGCTTCCATGCGCGCGCGGCTCATCTGCAGGGATTCCTGCGCAACCTGCAGATTCTTACTCGCGACCTCGAACTGTCCGGCGGCGGCTTCCAGATCGAGATAGGCTTGGCGCACTTCGGCTTCGATCTGCCCGCGGGCGTCGTCCAACTCGGCCTGGCGCTGCGCCAGCACCGCTTCGGCCTGAGCGATGTCGCCCGCCGTTCGGCCGCCTTGCCACAGCGGAATGCTGAGCGTGCCGACCACGGTGAAGGCTCCGTGGGATTGGGACGGGTTGGTGCCGATCACTTCGTAGTCGGCGGCGACCGCGACCGACGGCAGGCGCTCGGCGCGCGCAGCCGACAGGGCCTTGGCGGCTGCCTCCACCTGAGATTGGGCGGCTTTCAGGTCGGCCCGCTGTTGGACGGCCTGGGCCACGGCGGCATCCACATTCGGCAGCGGGGCCGGGCTGAAGGCGAAGTTATCCGTGAGCTGATAGCCGGCATTAGGCGGCAATCCGGTGAGTCGCGCCAGATTGATCTTCTGTTTCGCGAGATCGTTGCGCAGGGTGATGATCTGCTGTTGCTGAGTGAGCGTCTTCACCTGGCTTTGGTCGACGTTGAGCTTCCCCAGCACGCCCTCTCCGTGTTGTTCGCTGGATTGATGGAAAACGGCATTGGCGGTGTCGAGTTGGGCTTGCGCGGCGTCCATGCGGGCTTGGGCGGCCAGCGCCTGCAGATAAGCGCCGCCCACTGCCAGCGTGATGAGGTCGCGCGCATCCTGCAAGCTATATTGACTGGCGCGGGCGGTGGCTTTGGCGGAGCGGTAGTTATCGATCGAGGTCAGGTTGGCGACTGTCTGGCTGAGGCTGGCCTGGAGCGTGAAATAGTTGAACGGGCCCACGATGGTGGGAATGCGAAAGCCGGGGACGCTGACGCGCAGCCCGAGCGCGGCGAGATCGGTTTGCTCCACGTTTTCGTTCAGGCTGCCGTTGAGGTTCGGCAGCAGAGCGCTGCGGGCAACCGTCACCTGTGCGCTGTTTTGACGTACGGTATGCGTCAGCCCGACAGCGCCCAGGTTGTAGGCCAAACCGCGCTGCAGCGCCTCCTGTAGCGATAGCTTGCCGGAAAACGGCATGGCCGCGGTGCTGCGCGCGCTGCCGCTATAGGGTCCGGAAATCTGCACGGTGGGGTTTAGCGTATTGACGCTGGTAGTGGTCCCCGGCACGGGCTGTTCGGTGGCGCCCACCGAGCCGCCGTTGTTGTTGCGGCCCGACGCCGGCAAAGCGACGGCGGACGAAGCGCTGGCGGACGAACTGCCGCTGGGCGAAGGCTGCGCGAGGGCGCTGCCCGCGCCCGCCAGGACGATAAAAAGTAGAACGCTGGCGAATGGTTTCATGGCACCTCTTGTCATTTCGAAATGGTTACCAATTTGCGCATGGCGGTCACCAACTGGCGCTGTTGGGCCGCGGAAAGCGCCGCCAATTGCTGCGCCTCGGCGCGTTGGGCGCGTGGCAGCGCACGGGTGAACAAGCGGTCGCCGGCCTCGGTGCGCTGCACCCATTGAATGCGGCGGTCGCGCGGGTTGCGCTGGCGGCGCAGCCAGCCGCGGCGCTCCAAGCCGTCGAGCACCGCCACCAGGGAACTGGGGTCGATGCCGCAGAGCCCGGCAATCTCATGCTGCGGGACGTTGCCCGGGCCGGCGATCGCCAGGAGCCAGAACTCGCGCGCGCGCAGCTCCAACGGGGCCAGGGCGCGATCGAGGCGGCCGCGCGCCTCCAGCCAGATCTTCCAGTTGCAATACCACAATCCGGGCGCGGCCGGATCCCATGCGGCGGTTACCTTGGCTGCGGTCTTGGTGGCAGCGGCGCGCGCCATGGTTACAAGGTCCGCCGGAACAGCAGCGTTGCGCCCGTCAACACCACCGTCGAGGTCAGCACCAGCGCGAAGATATCGCCGGTAATCGCGGTTATGCCCACGTCCTTGAGCAGCAGCGTGCGGAAGCCATGGACGGCATAGGTGAACGGATCGCACTCCGACATCCACCGCAGCCACTTGGGGAAGCCGGCGATGGGATAGACGGCCCCGCTGGGAAAAAACAGCAGCGTGTTCAGCACGCCGAAAATGGCGCGGGGCACCAGCGGGTCGCTGATGCGCGCCATGAT
>DATKFU010000169.1:0-2816 GCA_035511215.1 Bryobacteraceae bacterium
CGCACCAGGTCGCCGCGGAAGTGCGCCGGCTCCAGGTCCAGTTCCAAGGCGATCTGGCGCAGCAGGTCCAGCGCCGAGCCCGAGGAGAAGTGCACGTAGAGGATCTTGTACAGACTGCTATTGAGCGTAGCGGTGAACACGCGCGCGGCGGTGGATTTGCCCGCGCCCACTTCGCCGGTGATCAGTCCCACGCCGTGATGCTGGGCCAGGAAGTCCAGCCGCGACTTGACCTGGTTCCAAGTCTGCGAGGCGAACAGTTGTTTGGCGTCGGGGCTGTCGGAAAAGGGCGTCTTCTTGAAGCCGAAAAAGGATTCCCACATGGCTACTTCTCCTCCGTTTCCCAGGGCGGCAGCAGCCCATTGAGGACCGCATCCACCAGCCGCGCGGCGCCTTCCGGCGTGCCTTCCGAGTAAATCTCCAGTTGCGTGAGTTCGAGCGGGTCGAAGCGCACTTCGATGCGTTTGCCGGCCAGATGCGACGGCGCTTCAAAGAATCGATTCTTCAACAGGAACGTCGAGTCGCGGCGTACCAGCCGGTCCACGCGATGAAAGAAGAGACGCCGCAGATCGGTGGCTGGCGGAAGTTGGCGGACCTGTTCGATATCGCGCTGCCAACGCAGCAGCGGCGTGGTCTGCAGAGAGCTGTGCTCATGGCGATGATAGACGGCGTCGAGCCAGTGCCACAAGCGCTCGTTGAGTTGCTCGAGTGAGAGCGGAACTTTGGGATCGAGCGATGCTAAAAACTGTTCGCGCACGGAACGGAAGAAGCGTTCGATCTTGCCGCGGCCTTCGGGCTGATAGGGCGGCGTGTGCACGATCAGGATGCCGATAGAGGCGGCGATGCGGGCTAACTGCGGCGAGCGGTAGATCTTGGCGTTGTCCATATACAGGCGGGTGGGGATGCCGCGTGCCGCAATGGCTTGGCGCAGGCAATCCAGAAAGGCATCCAGCCCCTGATTGGGATAGAACTGGGCGTGCGGGATGAGGCGACTGGCGTCATCCAGCGCAGCCTGGAGGAAGACTTGCATTTTGCCTCCGCCGGGGCGTTCGACCCAAGGGCCGAAGAGCATGTCGGACTGCCAGATCTGGTTGGCAAACTGCGCTTCGTACTTTTTGTGCGCGGTGGCTTTGTCGAGCAACAGTTGGCGCTCGGTGAGTCCGCGGGCGCGCAGGAAACGATAGAGTGTGGAAGCCGAAAGACCGGTCTGGTTCGACTCGTTGGCCACGGCCAGTTCACGCAGCAGAGCGGCGCCGGAACGATGTGGGTTCTCGCGCTTGAGCCGTTCGATGAGGGCGGCGGTGTCCGGCGGGTCTGTCCGCGATCCTGACGCGGTTTGGGAGACAGCGCGGCCAGTCCGTTGCGGCGGTAGCGCAGCGTCCAATCGAGCAACGTGTCCACCGAGACTTGCCGGCGATTGGAATTTGGGATGTCGTAGAGGCGGGCGGCCACTTCCTGCGCGCGGCGTGTGAGTTCTCCGCGCGGCAGCGTCTCCAACACTAAGGGTGCGATGAGTCCGTAACGAAACAGCGCGACCTTTTCGGCTTTGTCATCCATGGAGTTTTCTCCTGTCTCCCAGCGTAAGGAGAAAGGCTTCGCGGTTCCATGCAAATGGTGTGTGGGGAAGCTCAGGCGGGCGCGGCGGCGGTGGAGAGTGCGGCGCGGCGGCCGTCGGGAGCCAGACCGCGCGGCCAGCCCAGCAGGTGGCAGCGCACGCCGGCGAACAGGAAGCGGTGAGCGGCGACCCAGCCGGTGGATTGGAGCATGGTCACGGCGCGGTGGACGAAGTCGGGAGCGGGGACGGGCTTGGTCAACGCAGCCAGCGCGGCGCACAGCGATTCGGCTTGCGCGCGGAAGCGGCGAATCCAGAACTGGCCACGCTGATAGGGCATCGGAGGCGGCGCGGTGCGGGTGGCGTTACTCAACGTTTGCGTCATCAGCAGGCACGTGATGAGGAACAGCGCAATCACTGCCAGACTGCTGCGCAAGTAAGGCAAGACAAACTCGGGCAGTAGGGAGACAGTGCGCTGGCAGGTCTGGCATAAGTAGCGGCGCACGCGGATGACTCCGTCGAAAGCAGTGTCGATGAGTGTGCGTGTGTAGAAGCCATGCGCGGTAAGCGGATGTTTGGCCTGGCACTGCGGGCAGTGTCCGGGGCGGTAAGAATCGGGGTTGTCCAGTTGCTCGATATATTGCTGCACCGAGCCGGCGAATGGGTGTAGGATTTGCATAGGATCTGCCTCGGAGAGCCGTCACTCTCAAGGTTCGTTCTGCAGGCGGGAGAGCCTCTTTTGGACTGGTGTAGCCTTGGGGGCCCTTCCGCTCACTTCGACATCCTACACAAGAAAAGATCGCTGGCAGGGAAGGGATAGCGGCATCGGGAGGAGCGATCCCGGCGGGTTTGCCATGCTCGGCTCCAGCGGCGGTTCTCGATCGGTTCCGGCGCGGATGGAACTAATCTGAGAAAGGGCGCGCGCTACGCGGGGGAAAATTGCGACCCGTTACAGTTGACCCGGACTTGAATTGGCGATTCACAAGAAATCAGTCGAGGGCAGGAGACGACTGACGTTTCGCGCCGCCGGTAAAATGAGGGAGAGGATCAAATGCCTGCTTATACGATCAAACCGCTTGTAACCGCAATCGCTATCAACACGGGTGGACGGAACGGACACTCGGTGAGCGTCAATCTGTCGGTCCGAAAGGAAATGGGTGGTCCCGGATTGCCCGACACCACGACGCCTGAGCACCTGTTTGCGGCCGGGTACGCTGCTTGCTTCGGCGGCGCCATCGAATTCGTGGCGCGGCAACACAAGCCCTCC
>DATKFU010000170.1:0-20273 GCA_035511215.1 Bryobacteraceae bacterium
TGGAAAAGACGCTGGGAGCCAAGCTGTTCGACCGGCTCAGCCGTGCGGTGCGGTTGACCGAATACGGGCGCATGCTGCTGCCCAAAGCGCAAACTATTCTGCGGGAGGTGAACGAAGCACGCAGTGCCCTGCAATCTCTGCGGCGCGGCGTAGGCGGCCACTTGTCCGTCGGCTGCATCCCCACGCTCACGCCCTACTTTCTGGCCCCGCGGCTGAGCCGCTTCACCACCGGCTTTCCCCAAGTGGAGTTGCGGCTGGTGGAGGAGACCACGCCCAACCTTGTGGAGCTACTTCAGGCCGGCGAACTCGATCTGGCTCTGGTGGGATTGCCTGTAAAAAGTCCGGAGATGTTGTGTTCCGAGCTCTTTCGCGAACCCATTTGGGTGGCGGTGGGGAAGACGCATCGCCTCGCCGACCGCAAGGAAGTGCACGTACCGGATCTACGCGGAGAGAAAATCCTGCTCCTGAAAGAAGGACACTGTTTCCGCGACGATGCCCTGGAAATCTGTAGCCGCGCGCGCACGCCGCTTTCCGCAATGTTCGAGACCGATCAATTCGCCAGCATCTTCCCGTTAGTGGCGGCGGGTTTGGGAATCGCCCTGGTACCGGAGATGGCCGCACGCGCCTCAATGGACTGCCTGATCGTGCCGCTCCAACCGAAGGCGTGGCGGCGCGTCGGCTACATCCGTGTGCGGCGGCATGAAGCCGGCGCGGCTCAAGCGGCCTTTGTCAAGTGGTTGCGGGAAGAGAGCAGGAAGATCTAGAAACTTCATTTTGGGAGGGAGTTGGCGCAAACCTCCAGCCGGCCAATCTGCGTAAATGGTTGATTTAAATGGTGCGCCCGAGGTGATTCGAACACCTGACCTTCTGGTTCGTAGCCAGACGCTCTATCCAGCTGAGCTACGGGCGCATGGGAGCGTTCTTCTCCAATCTACCGTGTCCGCGTACTCCGCGCAACTGGCGCCGCCGGCCGCGCTGTGCTCCACCTCGTACGCCCATCGTCCCAGCCTATGTTTCGTTAACAAGTGTAAACTTTCGCGATTTGCGCAACTTTTGCCGGCGATTTGTTTTTGTCTTAGGGTACGTCATGTTTTCTGCTATTACGCGTAGGAATCCGTAAAACGGAGGGAAAAAGATGTCATTCGTCAGACAAGCCACATTCGCCAGAAAAGCTATAGGAACCGCGATGCTTCTCGCGGTGCTCGGCGTTCTATCGTCGCGTATGATTACGCGGGCGCAGGCGCCGCAGCCGGTATTTGCCAATTTCGAGGAGGCCCAGACCAACCCTGTGCGCCTTTCCGCGGATGGCACGCGCCTGTTTGCCGTGAACACCGCGAACGCGTCGCTCTCCGTGTTCGACGTAACGAAGCCGGGCAGTCCCAATTTGATCGCCCAAATTCCAGTCGGGCTGGGCCCGGTATCCGTGAATCCGCTCACCGACGACGTGGCCTGGGTGGTCAACCAGGTTTCCAACAGCGTAAGCGTGGTCTCGGTTTCGAAGGGCATCGTCACGAACACGATCTACGTCAAGCCTGAACCCACGGATGTCGTATTTGCAGGGACCAATCAGGCCTATATCAGCGTTTCGCGCGCCAATCAGATCGCGGTGGTCGACACCACCACGCTCGCGGTCACCAGCCTGCTTTCGGTATTCGGCGACAATCCACGCGCGCTGGCGGTCAGTCCGGATGGGTCCACGGTCTACGCCGCTTTTGCCCTTTCCGGAAACGCCACCACGATCATTCCGCAAGGGATAGCGCCGGTGCAATGCGGAGTTAAAGGCCAAACGGTGTTCAACGGCGCACAGTGCGTTCCCGCATTTAATACGGCCTTGCCGGCGCCCCCGGCGGTGGGTCTGATCGTGGCCGCCAACAACCCGGAGTGGACTTCTTACGTTACCTACAAGATGCCGGACAACGACGTGGTAGCCATCAAAACCGGCGCAACTCCGTCCGTCGCCGGTTATTTCTCGGGGGTAGGCACCATCAATCTCGGGCTCGCTGTGAATCCGGTCACGGGCGATTTGTTCGTGTCCAACACGGATGCGCTCAACCTGGTCAATTTCGAGCCGAACCTGGACGGCCATTGGGTGAATAATCGCATCACGCAGATTCAAGTGGCGTCCGGGACGGTGACGCCTTTCGATCTGAATCCGAACATCAACTACTCCATCCTGCCCAATCCGGCCGCCTTGAGCACGGCGCTGGCGCAACCGGCCGGTGTGGTCTTCGATCCCGGCGGGAATTTCATGTACGTGGCTTCTTTTGGCACGGACCGGGTGGCGCAGGTGGCAACCAACGGGAATGTGAACTGGTTTGTGGAGGTGAACCCGCAGAGCGTCGGCGCGAACGTAAGCCCCACCACCAAACGCGGACCCAGAGGGCTGGCGCTCAACACGGCGGCCCAGACGCTCTATTCCCTGAACCGGATTTCCAATACTATTTCGGTGATCAACACCAGCACCAAAGCGGTGACCAGCGAAATCGCGGTGGGGACCGACCCCACGCCGTCCTTGCTCAAAGCGGGACGCGGGTTTCTGTACGATGCCAAACTCGCCGGCAACGGTACCGGGTCCTGCGCCTCCTGTCACATCGACGGAGACATGGACCACTTGGCCTGGAACCTGGGCGATCCGGCCGGCAGTATGACTAGCGTCGTGCAGGACGGAACGACCATTCTGTTCCATCCCATGAAGGGCCCCATGACCACGCTGACCCTGCGCGGTCTGCTGAACCTCTCGCCCTATCACTGGAGGGGCGACAGAGCCGACTTCGCAGCCTTCAACCCGACCTTCAACCAGTTGATGGGCGGCTCGGAGCTTTCGAACGAAGACATGACGCTTTACACCAACTTCGCCAACAGCATCCTGTTCCTGCCGAACCCTTACCAGAACCTGGACCGCTCTCTGCCCACCTCGCTGAATGGCGGGAATCCGGTCAACGGACAGACTGATTTCCTCACGCTTCAAGAAACGGGAGCGGCATCACCCAAGGGCTTGACCTGCAACCAGTGCCATACCTCCAACCCCGGCCCGGGATCGAACCGCGCCATATTACCGCAGTTCACGCAGCCGCTGAAGGTGCCGGAGTTGCGGAACATCTATCAAAAGCTGTTGTTCGACAGGTTCGCCGCGGCCACCATCGATGGATTTGGGCTGACGCATGACGGTCACGCCGCCGGGCTTGCGGACTTCCTCAACGATCCGCTCTTCGAAGACTACAGCGCGGGTCAGAAAACCGATATGTCCGCATACGATCTATGCTTCGATACTGGAACGGCGCCCGCGGTTGGGTTCACGCTCACGCTGACTGCGGCAATAGTCGTCAACTCCACGGCGCAGACCGATTGGACCACGCTGCAGTCGCAAGCCAGTGCGGGCAACATAGATCTGATCGGCAGAGGCACGATCCAGGGCAAGCTACACGGGTTGCTGTATCAGCCATCGTCGAGCAACTACATCAGCGACACCAAGGCGGTGTATACACAGGCCCAACTGCAAGCGCTGATCCTGGCCGGCGACACTTTGAGTATGATGGGTGTTTATCCGGGCACTGGCAGCGCCACCAGCCAGCCGTAAACCTGATGCACATTACACTGACGCGCTATGCGCCCCTTCTGACGGCCGCGTCGGTGGCGGCGGCTATATTTTCGGTGGCCGCCGCGCAGACGCCGCCGTCTCTGACTACGCTATACGACTTCCAGGCGAAGGACGACAATCCCAACGCCGGCCTGGTGGGCACAGGCAACGCGCTGTACGGCACGACAGCGGCCGCCGTGTTCGTGTTGGGGCCCGGATCCGCGGGCAGCCCCTGGATGGAGATTGAACTGGAAAACGTGGAACTGCCCACGGGCATCGCGATTGGTCCAAGAGGGGAGTTGTTCGGCATGACCCTCCAGGGCGGCACGGCGCCGGCTTGTTCCTTCGGCTGCGGCACGGTGTTCGCGTTGACACCGCCCGCCGCGCCGGGTAGCCTCTGGACCAAGTATCTGATCTACAGCTTCGGGGGCGACGGCGATGGGGCGTTTCCCACCGGCGCGCCCGCCATCAGCCAAAACGGAACGATCTACGGTACGACCCAGTACGGGGGCGGCGGGGACGGCTGCTCCGGAATTCAGCCCGGTTGCGGCACGGTGTTCGCGCTAACGCCGCCGGCTTCGCCGGACGAACCGTGGACCGAGACATTGGTTTACAATTTCCGCGGCCATGATGATGGCGCTAACCCGGGCGGGGGCCTGGTGATCGACGAGAACGGGGCGTTATACGGCACGACGCCGATTGGCGGCGAGTACCTGAAGGGGTCGGTCTTCAAGTTGAGCCCACCTGCAGCCCCCGGCGGCGCCTGGACAAAGACGACGATCTATAGTTTCACGGACAAAGACGGCGATGGCTATCAGCCTTCCAGTGGTCTGGTGGCCGGTCCGGCCGGCGTGCTCTACGGCACCACCGCTCTCGGCGGAGAGGCGGACGGGGGCACGGTATTCGCTCTGTATCGAACCGCATCCGGCGGCCCTTGGGCAGAGCAGGTGCTCTATAGATTCGAGGTTCAGCAAGGACTATTGCCCGTCCCCAACGGCAACCTGGCAATGGGCAAGGGTGGGGCCCTCTTCGGCACCACCGCGCATGCAGGGATCTCCGCTCACCCGTGTTCCTATGGCTGCGGTTTCGTGTTCGGGTTGTATCCGCCGCCGGACGGCGGAGCCTGGACGGAAAAGGTGCTCTATAGTTTCGGAGGTGGCACCGACGGAGCTAGCCCCCTTGGAGGCTTGGTGATCGGCGCGGATGGCTCACTGTACGGCACGACTCTCTACGGTGGAAACCTTTCGTGTAGACCGCCCGTCGGATGCGGCACCGCATTCCGGGTGGTGCCATAGCCTGTGTGGGGCATGCGTCCACGCCTGCAGCGGGTCTCCAGACCCGCATCTTTGCCGCCCTACTGCTCCCACTTCGCCACCACCGCGCTGGCCAGACAATTGCCGATCACGTTCACCGAAGTGCGGGCCATGTCCATCAGCGCGTCGATGCCCAGCAGGACCGCCACGCCCTCCATCGGCAGCCGGAACGTCGACAGGGTCCCGGCCAGGATCACCAGCGCCGCGCGCGGCACTCCGGCCACGCCTTTGCTGGTCAGCATCAGGGTCAGCATCATCAGCAGTTGCTGACCAAACGACAGGTTCACGCCCGCCGCCTGCGCCACGAAAACAGAAGCAAGCGAGAGATACAGCGTGGTGCCGTCCAGGTTGAAGCTGTAGCCGGCCGGGATCACGAAGGCCACAATATGTTTGGGCACGCCGAAGCGCTCCATGTTCTCGAGCGCCACCGGCAGAGCGGCTTCGCTGGATGCGGTGGAGAAGGCGATCAGGAAGGGCTCGCGGACGGCCCGGTAAAACGCCGCCACCGGGATGCGCACCAGCAGGACCACCCCGCCCAGCACCAGCGCCACGAACAGCACTTGCGCGGCGTACATGGTGAGGATCAGCTTGCCTAGCGAGAACAGCACGCCGAAGCCCTTGCCGCCCACGGTCACCGCGATGGCCGCGCCCACGCCCAGCGGCGCCAGGTACATGACGTAGCGGGTGTAGCGGAACATCACTTCGGCCAGCGCTTCGCAGAAAGCCACCACGGGTTTGGCCTTGGCTCCGGCGGCCGCGCAGGCCGCGCCGAACAGGAACGCGAATACCACGATTTCGAGCACGTCGCCGCGGGCCATGGCGTCGATAATGCTAGCCGGGAAGACATGCTCGATAATGGAGCCGGCGGCGGCCTGCTGCGGCGGCGTTGCGGCTTCGGCGGAGGTCAAGGACAGCTTCATGCCCGCCCCGGGGCGCACCAGATTGACCGCGGCGAGCCCCAGAAAGAGCGCGAACGTGGTCACGATCTCGAAGTAGACGATGGCCTTGAGCCCGATGCGGCCCATCCGCTTCAGGTCGCCTCCACCCGCGATGCCATATACCAGCGTGCCGAAGATCAGCGGCGCGATGATGGAGCGGATCAGCCGCAGAAAGATGGCGCTGACCGGGCCGAGTTGCCGCGCCACGCCCGGGGCGAACGCGCCCAACACCACGCCGGCGGCCATGCCGATGAAGATCCAGGCGGTCAGCGACAAGCGCTTCAACGCTCGCCCCACTTCAACTTCTGGCGCAGCACATCGAAGAACATCATGCGCGGCGGGCGGATCAGGTGCAGCGCGTATTCGGAACTGCGGCAGACCACGGAATCGTCCTTTTTGAGCGGCTCGCCGATCTGGCCGTCGATGGTGAGATAGACGGAGGCGTCCTCCCCCCGGCAGCGGACTTCGACCTCGCTGGTTTCAGCCACCAGCACCGGGCGGTAAGTCAGCATGTGCGGGCAGATGGGCGTCAGGCAGATAGTGGGCACCGAAGGAAAGATGATGGGCCCGCCGGCTGATAGCGAATAGGCGGTGGAGCCGGTGGGGGTGCTCACGATCAGGCCGTCGGCTTTGTAGGCGCAGACGAACTGCTTGTCGACATAGGTGTCCAGGTCTATGATGCGCGCGATGGCCGCCTTGGTCAGGACCACGTCATTGAGCGCTTCATAGCGCGAGACCACTCGATCGCCACGGCGTACCTCGGCGTGCAGCAGCTTGCGCCGGCCGATGCGATGCTCGCCGCGCAGGGCGCGCTCCAACTCCGGATACAGTTCGTCGATCGTGATGGCCGTGAGGAAACCGAGGCCGCCCAGGTTGACCGCGAACAGCGGGATCTGCCGGCTGCCGATGGCGCGCGCGGCGGAAAGCAGCGTGCCGTCGCCGCCCAGCACGATCAGCAGGTCGCAGCCTTCGGGCACCTCCTCGCGCTGCAGACCATCCGTTCGCCCCGCGTATACGGCGGTGCCTTCGTCATAGCGCACGCGGAGGCCGCGCGCTTCGAGCCAGGCCAGCAGCCTGGGTACCACATCGGCCGCGGCCGGAACGGCGGGCTTGGAGATGATGCCTACGGTTTCAATGGTGGGCATGGAGGAGGAACTCCCGGTTTCCTTCCGCTCCCAGGATGGGGCTTTCCATTAGCGCCGTTTTGAATCCTAGCTGCTGCATCGCATCGTCCACGCGGCGGCAGGCGGCCTGGTGCAATTCCGGTTCGCGCACGATTCCGCCCTTGCCCACTTGTCCTTTACCGGCCTCGAACTGGGGCTTGACAAGTATAACCATTTCGCCGGCCGGTTGTAACACCGGGCAGACGGCGGGCACGATCAGGGTCGCGGAAATAAAGCTGACATCGCAAACGGCCAGATCGATGGCCTCGCCCAAGTCCGCGGGGCGCAGGTAGCGCGCGTTCACCTTTTCGTGCACCACCACGCGCGGATCCATGCGAATTTTCCAATCCAGTTGGCCCGCGCCGACGTCCACGGCATGCACGCGCGCCGCGCCACGCTGCAGCAGGCAATCCGTGAATCCGCCGGTCGAGGCGCCGATATCCAGGCAGATGCGCTCCGCCACCTGGATGCCGAAATGCGCGATGGCGGCGTCCAGCTTCAGTCCCCCGCGGCTGACGAAGGGCGGCTGCGCCAGCACTTCGATTTCGATTCCGGCATCCACCGGCTGGCCGGCCTTTGCGGCTTTGCGCCCATCCACCAGAACCGCACCCGCCATGATAAGGGCCTGCGCTTTTTCACGTGTGGGGGCCAGACCGCGCTCCACCAGGAGGCGGTCGAGACGCGCCTTCATGACTTGCGATGGACGATCAGATCGGCCAACTCGTGCAGGCGTTCGGCGCGCACGCCAAGGGGGGCCAGGGTTTCATGAGCGCGCTGGCACTCGATGCCGGCCATGCGCCGCGATTCCGCGACGCCATAGACCGCGGGAAAAGTGATCTTGTGCTGCTGGGCGTCTTTGCCGGCGGTCTTGCCCAGCGCCGCGGAGGATTCTTCCACGTCGAGGATGTCGTCCACGATTTGAAAGGCCAGGCCGATATGCTCGCCGTAGCAGGAGAGCGCCTGGTAGTGCGGGTCGCTTGCGCCCGCGCAGATGGCGCCCAGACGCAGGCTGGCGCGCAGCAGAGCGCCGGTCTTGGCGCGATGGATGGATTCGAGGAGCACTGCGCTCGGGGGCTGGCCTTCGCCCTCCAGATCGGCCACCTGGCCTGCGATCATACCGCCGACGGTGCCGGCGGCGGTGGCCAGTTCGGCGATCATGCGGGCCTTGCGCTCCGCGCAGACGGCGGACGCCGCGTGCGTTACGGACGCCGCCGGCATGGTGTCGATAGTGGCCAGGACTTCGAAGGCCAACGTGAGCAGGGCGTCGCCCGCCAGGATGGCCATGGCGTCGCCGAAGACTTTGTGGGAGGTCAGCTTGCCGCGGCGGTAATCGTCGTTGTCGAGGGCCGGAAGATCGTCGTGGATCAGCGAGTAGGTATGGATGAATTCGAGCGAGCAGGCAGCCGTGAAGTGCGCATCGCCGGGCTCTTCCCCCGAGGCGCGGGCAGCCTCCAGGCAGAGAATCGGGCGGATGCGCTTGCCTCCCGCAAACAGGCTGTAGCGCATGGCGCGGTGGATCGTTTGCGCTTCCGGCGGCGCCAGGCGATCCAGGTGGGTGTCGACCAGTTTTTGCTGCTGGGCAAGGTAGTCGCGCAGGTTCATGCTTTTTCGGGACGATAAGGCTCGGCCTGGATTTTGCCTTCCTTGCGGATGAGCATTTCGACGCGGGTTTCGGCCTCTTCCAATTGCTTGCGGCAGGTGTCGCTGAGGCGCATGCCTTTTTCAAAGAGCTCCAGCGAGCGCTCCAGGGGAAGATCGCCGCCCTCCAGCTCCTTGACGACCTTTTCCAGTTCGTCGAGGCAGGCCTCGAAGGGGAGGACGGAGGCGGGTGGTGCGGTGGAATCGGCCACGCACTTATTGTAACCAGTGGGGGCGGGTTTCGCTCACCGCCGTGCATTGCCGCTGCATCGTGGGTCGCGGCGGCCTGCGCTACCCCTGCGCTGCCGGTGGCGCCTGAAAGGTGCGTTCACCCGGCATCGGCAATACTTGAAACCGACGTGCCGCCGCCAACGTCAAAACACTTCGGTCGGATTAGGGGGGTAATCGATGGAAATTTCACTCGGTTCGCTTGCCGTCGCGGTAACGCTGTCCTTATTAGTTCTAAGTTCTGGCTGCGCGGTTCAGCACGGGCCGGCCGCCATTATTCAGCCCGGCACAAATGTGGTGCATCCCAACGCCATAAACACTAACCCGGCGGCTCCAAGTGCGGTGCCCGCCGGCGCGAAGCATTTCGCGGGAGCGCAGTAGCGTTTCACTGATATCGATCCACGCACTTTTCAGGCGCTGCCGCGCTGCCTCTGCGCAATCCATGCGCTACGATGGACAGCATGAGTCCGAATCAGCCGGGGCAGATGCAAAAGCTGCCTATTCCCGGAGTGAAGAATCTGATCGCAGTAGGCTCCGGCAAAGGCGGTGTGGGGAAGACCACGGTAGCCGTGAATCTGGCGGTCGGGCTCGCGAAACTGGGCCATCCCACCGGCCTCATGGACGCCGACGTCTACGGCCCCAACGTGCCGCTGATGATGGGCATCAATCGCACTCCCATGGCTTACGGCGAGCGCATCCAGCCGCTCGATCAATTCGGCGTCAAGCTGATGTCCATGGGTTTTTTGAATCCCGGCGACAAGCCGCTGGTCTGGCGCGGACCCATGCTGCACAGCGTCATCCAGCAGTTCCTGCGCGGCGTGGATTGGGGCGAGCTCGACTACCTGGTAATCGATCTGCCGCCCGGCACGGGCGACGTGCAGCTTACGCTCATCCAGACCGCGCCCATCACCGGCGCTATCGTGGTGACTACGCCCTCGGACGTTTCGCTCGAAGACGCGCGCAAAGCCGTGCACATGTTCCACCAGGTGAAAGTGGCGATCCTGGGCATCGTCGAGAACATGAGCTACCTCATCTGCCCGCACTGTCAGGAGCGCATCGACGTTTTCAGCCATGGCGGCGGACGCCGCACCGCCGCCGAGATGAAGGTGCATTTCCTGGCCGAATTGCCGCTCAATCCGGCGGTGCGCGTGGGCGGCGACAGCGGCAAGCCTATCGTGCTGGAGGAAGATCCGCGCAAGGCCGGCGCCGGCTTCCTGGAACTGGCGCGCAACACCATCGCCCGCATTGAGGAAATCGGCCCGCAGGAAGGTCCGCGCATCGAAATCACGGACTAGGCATAAACCAAAATGGACCTGACCCGGCGATCGCTGATAGGCTCCGTCGCGCTGGCCGCAGGCGCGCTGGCCGCTCTGCCCGCTTTCGAATTGGAAGAGGCCACCGTGGCCGATCTGCAGAAGCGCATGACCGGGGGCGCACTCACTGCGCACGCGCTCACCGAGCGGTACCTGGAGCGCATCGCCGCCATCGATAAACGCGGGCCGGCGCTCAACGGGGTGATTGAACTCAACCCCGATGCCTTATCCATCGCCGCCGCGCTGGATGCCGAGCGCCACGCCAAGGGCCCGCGCGGTCCTTTGCACGGCATTCCCGTACTGATCAAGGACAACATCGACACCGCCGACCGCATGATGACCACCGCCGGATCGCTGGCGCTGCTCGGTTCCATCGCGGCACGCGATGCGGTGGTGGCACAGCGGTTGCGCGCGGCCGGCGCCGTGCTGCTGGGCAAAACCAATCTCAGCGAATGGGCCAACTATCGCTCCAGCCATTCGACCAGCGGGTGGAGCGGACGCGGCGGCCTCACGCGCAACCCTTACGCGCTCGACCGCAATGCCTGCGGCTCCAGCTCCGGATCGGGCGCGGCGGTCTCCGCCAACCTGTGCGCCCTGGCCATCGGCACCGAGACGGATGGCTCCATCGTGTGCCCGTCGTCTACCAACGGCGTGGTCGGGATCAAGCCGACGCTGGGTCTCATTCCCGCCACCGGTATCATCCCCATCGCGCATTCCCAGGACACGGCGGGGCCAATGGCTCGCACCGTCGCCGATGCCGCCATCCTGCTGGGGGCGCTCACCGGGGCCGATTACACCAAGTCGCTCGACCCCGACGGACTGCGCGGCGCGCGCATCGGCGTGGCCCGGGATAAGTTCTTCGGCTTCAGCGAAGAGACCGATCGGGTGGTCGAAGCCGCGGTCGCGGAGATGAAGCGGCACGGCGCGGAGATTATCGATCCCGCCGATATCCCCACCGCCGGTAAGTTCGACGATTCCGAATCGGAAGTCCTGAGCTACGAGTTCAAGAACGATCTGAATCTGTACCTCGGCGCGCTGGGGCCCAAGGCGCCCGTGCATTCGCTGGCAGACGTCATCGCTTTCAACGATAGCCATCGCGAGCAGGAGATGCCCTACTTCGGCCAGGACATCATGATCAAGGCGCAGGCCAAAGGTCCGCTGACCAGCAAAGATTATCTGGACGCGCTCGAAAAGGATCATCGGCTCTCGCGCACGGAGGGCATCGACGCGGTGATGGGCAAATTCCGTCTGGATGCCTTGGTCGCGCCCACCGCCGGCCCGGCCTGGTGTACGGATTTGGTGAATGGAGACCACGCGCCGGGCGGCAGTTCCACGCCCGCAGCCGTCGCCGGCTACCCGAATATCAACGTCACGGCTGGCTATGCCTGGGGCCTGCCCGTGGGCATTTCCTTCTTCGGCGCGGCGAATTCCGAGGCGCTGCTGATCAAGCTGGCGTATTCTTTCGAGCAGGCCACGCGGCATCGCCGCCCGCCGCAATTCCTGCCGCGCGCCAGCCTCACGCCGTGATACACTTTGATGCTCTATTTGATGCTATAATACATCCATGAGCCCCAAACGCCGCACCACTCTAACTCTTCCGGTCGAGGCGCTTTCCGAGGCCGAGCGCATCGCGCGCGCGCGGAAGGTCAACCTGAGTGTCGTCATCGCCGAGGTGATTGAAGAAGGATTACGCGCCAGGTCTGCGGCCAAGGCCGAGGGCGAACGACGGGTGCAAGCGTTCGAGGCCTATTGCCGGGCCGTGTCGGACTTGACCGAGGACGAGATGCTGTTGCTCAATGGCATTATCATGGAGCCGGCGGACGAATAGCCCCTGGTAGAGCCATGGTAGAGCCTGCCTTTGGCCCGTACCTGTTCGATACCAGCGCTTTCAGTTGGTTGGAGCGGTCAACTGACCCGGCAGTCCGGCATTGGCTCGCCACTTATCTGCGGCGGCATCCCATGCATGTTTCTGCGATTACTGTAATGGAACGGATACGGGGCTACGCCTTGCTCCTGCAACGGGCCGCGCCCGGACAACGAGCACATTTCGCGCTGAAGCGGCAGGCTTACCTCAATTCGCTTGGCAAGGTTTGGCCGGTCGATGCCACCGCTGCCGTCGTAGCCGCCGAGTTGAGCGCGTTGTTGCCACAACCGCCTTCCCCGCCGAAGCGCGCTCACCGCATGGTAGAGGTGCGCCAGGAAAGACTGTTCCGCTGGCGCTGCGACATTCTGATTGCCGCCACTGCGCTGGCCGCCGAAATACCCCTGATCCACCATAATCCACAAGACTTTGAAACCATCCGCATGGCGATTGAAACCTCACCGGGCAGGTTCCCCAGCCTAGGCCCTTTGAACCTGGTGAGTGTGCTGCGCCTCACCGGCATGTGACTCACTCCGGCTGGGAAGCCAACCTACCCACCCTGCCGCGCGTAGTCCACCGCCGCAGCCGGCCGCGGCGCGTCCTTGGGCATTAATATCCAGGCAATCACATACGCCGCGCAACCGAAACCCGCGCCCAGCACCAGCGCCAGCCACACGATGCGGATCAGCAGCGCATCCACTCCCAGGTAGCGCGCGAAGCCCGCGCACACTCCCGCGATCTTCTTGTTCTCCGTGTCGAGCGCCAGCCGCGGCGACGCGTAGGGATTCGCCGTGGCTTCCGCCAGTTTAGTGGGGTGCCCGCAAGCCGAACAATAACGCACCTTCTCGTCGATCTCGATCCCACATCGTGTGCAGAACATCGTTTTAACCTCGCTCATATGTAAATACGAAATACCCGGCCGATGTGTTCCGGCAGGGCGCGCTATACTGTCAGCCATGTATTTCAAGCCGTCTTTCAAACCGGCCCATTCGCTGCTGTTGGCGGCCATATTTGCCGCCTGTACAGGTGTTTACGCGCAGTCCGATCAGATCGACAAAGGCCACTCGACACACGGCGCCGCCTTCGACATCGGGCCGCGCCAAAAGCCCTGGCTGATGGAGGGCATCGGGGTCGCGCCATTCCCCATCACCACCAGGAACCCGGAGGTCCAGCAGTGGTTCAACCAGGGCAACGCGCTGCTGCACTCCTTCTGGTCTTACGAAGCCGAGCGGTCCTTCCGCTGGTGTCTGAAGCTGGAGCCGGATAACGCCATGGCCTATTGGGGCCTGGCGCGCGCCACCGACGGCGACCGCGCCGCCGACTTCCTGCGCGAAGCCGTCAAGCGCAAGGACAAAGTCACTGAGCGCGAGCGCCTATATATCGAAGCTGAGGAAGCCGTCCTGCTGCCCGATCCGGTGCGCGATACCGGCGCCAAGCGCGATTACCGCGAGTTGCAGCGCGCCGAGATGAAGAAGCTCGAAACGCTATGCGTGAAGTATCCGGACGATATGGAAGCGCGCGCTCTCTTGGCCTTGGTCTCCATGGGCGGCTCACGCTATGGCGCCGAGTTGATCATTCGTGAGATCCTGGCGCACAATCCCAATCATCCCGGCGCGCACCACTACCGCATCCATAACTGGGATTACAACGAACCCGAGCAGGCCCTGGCAAGCTGCCGCGCCTACACCGATCTAGTGCCGGGCATCGGCCACGCCCAGCACATGCCCGGACACATCTACAGCATCCTGGGCATGTGGCACGAGGCGGCGCTCTCCATGGATGCGGCCACCCGCGTCGAAAAGCAATACATGCGCACCAGCCTCACGTTCCCATTCAATAACTGGAACTACGCGCACAACCGCACCTACCTGTCTTACATTCAGGGCCAGCTCGGGATGGCGGATGCGGCCATTTTCGGCGCGCAGCAGCTCATCGACACGCCGCTCGATCCTATCGATAACAAGGAAGACACCTACAGCACACACTCGCGCGGCATCGCGGCCATGCAAAGCGCGCTCATCAAGTTCGAGCGGTGGGACGATCTGCTGAATCCCAAGTCGATCCCGTGGCGCGACGTGCATGAAGACAAGATGAACAAGGCCTACTCCGAGGCGCGCGCCTGGCTGGGCAAAGGCGACCTGGAGAAAGCCGGGAAGAGCATCGCCGCGCACGCCGCGCTGAAGAAGGATCTGGATAAGAATAAGGACGCGGAGGAGACCTACACCATCGAGTCGTTGGAGCTGAAGGGACGCCTGGCCATCGCGCGCGGCGACACCATTGTCGGCCTGGGGCTGCTGGCGGACGCCGCCGGAAGCGAGTACGACATGCAAAAACAATATGCCGATCCGCCGTTTTATCCGCAATCGCTCTACAACAGTTTGGGCGAGGCCTACATGGACGCCAAGAGTCCCGTGCTGGCGGCGCAAGCCTTCGAGAAGGCGCTGGAGCTGACCCGCAACGACATCTTTGCGCTCTCCGGACTCGTGCGCGCGTACGCCGCGATGGGCGAAAAGGCCAAGGCCGAGGACGACATGGCCCGCCTGCTGTTCGTGGCTTCGAATGCCGACGCCGGTTTGAAAATCCTGGAGCGCGCTAAAGCCACCGGCATCACAGCCACGCCGCGCGACTCGTCGCCCGCGCCGCAGCGCAACTACGCGCGCGTGCCTCTCGACCATTTCGGGCCGCCGCGCTGGGAGCCTTATCAAGCGCCTGCCCTGGATGTCCACGACGCCGCGGGAAAAACTGTCTCACTCGCGGAATACCGCGGCAAGAATGTGCTGCTGGTGTTTTATCTCGGTCCGGAGTGCCCGCACTGTTTGCGGCAGTTGCATGACATCGGGACGAAGAAGGACGAGTGGGACCGCCTGAATACGGTAGTCCTGGCGGTGAGCAGCGCCGCGCCGGAGAAGAACACCGAAGCGCTGAAACAGTTCGGCGATCTGCCCGCGCGCCTGCTGTCCGACCCGGATCATGCCAACGCGCGGCGCTTCCATTCCTACGACGATTTCGAGGATATCGAGCTGCACTCGACAGTTCTGATCGATAAGAAGGGCAGGGTCTACTGGGCGCGCTTCGGCGGCGATCCGTTCTCCGACATGGCGTTCCTGGTGAAGCAGGTGGAGCGGATGAACGAGTTGGCGGGGTCGTGAACTTTTTCCGCGTTCAGTTCTTATTCCGGCCCAACATCTGATACACCCGTATCAAAGCAGTATCCATCACCACCTCGCCCGCGCCGACCGCCGCCGGCGACACGGCATTATCCGCACCATAACCGCCCTCCGCCACCGCCTCGATCGTCGGAAAATACTGGTGATACCCGTTGGCATATCCGAAGAAAAACAACTGCTTCACCCGCGCCCGCTGCTTAAGCCGAATCGCATGATTGCTGAAGAACTCGCCCGACACTCCCACCAGCGCGATCTCCCCATTCAACAGCGCCACCGTCAGCCGCGGACGAATCCCGTCCGCATATTCGTCGATGTAGTTCGGAACCAACTCCGGAAAAAACGCCTTCTGATACGCGGCCTTCACCATGGGATTGGCGAAATCCGTGCGCGCGCCGAATCGCAGACGCTCTTCCCGGCAGTCGAGCGCCGCGTGCGCCGTCTCTTGCGGGCTCAGCGACTGCGCCAGTTTCACTGCCTCGCGCCCCAGCGCCTGCCCGAACTCCTGGTAGCTCTTGCCCTCCGCGTTCGCCGATTGGTCGCCCGCGGCCCCCTGCATGAAGATGGCGGCGGCGCCCGTCTCCCGGGTCACCTCCGCTTTCAGCGCCCCCACGTAATCCGCCGAGAACTTCAACATGCTCGCCGGCAGCATGGTCGGATGCGCGGCGAAGTTCACTAGGATCGCCACCGGCTTGCCCGCGGTATCGTCGAACCGCATCACCGCTAGTTCGCGATCGCTGGGCTTCGGCTCGATTTTGGACTGCCGGTTCCGATTGAACCCCGCAAGCTGCGCCGATCCCACCGCCATCCGCGCCGCGGCCAGGCGCGAGTTGGCCTCCACTACAGCCGCCACGATGCCGTCTTCCATCTGCCCGTAGTAGCGTAGCGCCGCATCGAAGCGCCCTTTGCCCTTGCCCTCTTGGTCCGTAAGTTCGAGGACCGGCCCGTGGTGCGTGTGCGAACCGGCGATGATCGAGTTATCGATCCCGGCCTGCTCGTGGATGCGTTGGCGGATGCGCTGCAGCGACGCTTCCGCGGGCGCGCGGCCCAGGTCCAACCCCACGATGGCGATCTTCTTTCCGCCGGCATCGATCACCAGCGCATCGGCATACAGAGGATCGAGCACGCCAACCGACAGCGCATCGTGCCGGTCGCCATAGCCCCACATCGGCACAGGCTCGCGCGGCGTGATGTCGCGCCGGTCCGCGCCAACCCGCAAACCTTGTCCCCATCCGCAAACCGGCCCCAGCGCCAGAAGCAATCCGACCAACCATCGCGTGTGATGCATAAGTGGGGCGGGCGTCCACGCCTGGAGTGGGGCAGGCGTCCACGCCTGCGGCGGGTCTCCAGACCCGCTCCTTAACCCGCAAAATACCATGATATTCCTCCGCCCCCGTCGCACTACCATATTGTCGTGAAAACTTTACTCGCCGCCCTCGCGCTGGCCGGCTGCCTCTGCGCCCAGCAGGCCAACGCACCGAACTACACCGCCGCCGGAATCGTGAACGGCGCCAGCTTCGCCCCCGGCCTGTCCCCCAATACCATCGTCTCCATCTTCGGCACGAATCTCTCCTGGGATACCGTGGCCTTGCAGGCCAGCGATCTCGCCGCAGGCGTAATGCCCACCAGCTTGGGGAATGTCGAGGTCTACTTCGAAGGCTGGCCGGCGTACCTTTATTACGTTTCTCCCACGCAGATCAATTTGCTGGTCCCCAGCAGCCTGATACCTGGCACCTTCCAGTTCTGGGTGGCGCGGCAGGGCACCAGCGGCCCCATTGTCTCCGTCACCCTGCAAAGCGCTGCGCCGGCCTTGTTCGAGTATCCAGCCGGTACAGCCATTGCCACCCACCCCGATGGATCGCTGGTCTCGAGCAGTTCCCCGGCCGCCGGCGGCGGCATCGTCACGTTGTGGGCCACTGGCTTGGGAAACACCGATCCCTCGCTCGAAGACGGCGTTCTGCCCGCCGCCGCGCAATGGCTCAGCCAACTGACTCAATTCGAGGTCCAGATCAACGGCGCAGCGCTCGATCCCACCGCGATCCTCTATGCCGGCGTGGCTCCTGGCTTTGCGGGACTCTACCAGGTCAACGTGCAACTGCCCGCTCAGCTTCCGGCCAACCCGGAGATCCGCCTGGGGCTGGCAGGCGCCATGAGCCCCGCGGGGCTGATTCTGCCGGCGAATTAGTAGTTTCAAAATCCACGGCCCGAGTACACTGGAGATGTGTTTCGCTCCCGCGGTCTCCCAATCCTGATTGCCCTGGCGCTGGCCCTGCCCGCCGCCACCACGCCCAAAGCGCCGCCGCCCAAGCCCGCCCGGCAATCGGCCTTCGTGCGCCGCTGGATGAAGGCCCTCACCCTCCGGCAGAAAGTGGCCCAGTTGATCTTCATCCCGTTTCACGGCGCGGCGCCCAATACCCGCTCGCGCGAATACCGGCAATTCATGAAACTGGTCCGCGAGACCGGCGTGGGCGGCATGGTGCTGGTCAACTGGAGCAACGGCCGCGTCACGCAGAAGGCGCAACCCTATGCGCTGGGCGCATTTCTGAACCGCATGCAGAAGCTGTCGCGCGTGCCCCTGCTGGTGGCCGGCGATTTCGAGCGCGGCGCATCCATGCGCGTGGATGGCACTACCGTGTTTCCGCAAGCCATGGCTTTCGGCGCCGCCGGCGACCCGGCGCTGGCCCGCTTCGAGGGCCAGGTCACGGCCCGCGAGGCGCGCGCCATCGGCGTGCAGTGGCTCTTCTTTCCGGTGGCCGACGTCAACAACAACCCCGATAATCCCATCATCAATATACGCTCCTATGGCGAGGACCCCAAGCAGGTATGGGCGCTGGTGGCCGCGTTCATCGAAGGCACGCGCGCGGACCCCCACTATCGCGTGCTCACCACCGCCAAGCATTTCCCCGGTCACGGCGATACGGCCGTAGATACGCATCTGAACCTGGCCGTGATCGAGGCCCCGCGCGAGCGCCTGGAGAGCGTCGAACTGCCGCCATTCCGCGCGGCCATCCAGGCTGGCGTGGATGCTGTGATGACCGCGCACATCGCCGTGCCTGCGCTGGCCCCCGCCGGCATTCCGGCCACGCTGTCCCCCGCCATCCTCACCGGCCTGCTGCGCGGCGAAATGGGATTCAAGGGGATCGTGGTCACCGATGCGCTGGAGATGGGTGGCATCGCGCAGGGTTATTCGAGCGGCGAGGCCGCCGTGCTGGCGCTCGCAGCCGGCGCCGACGCGCTGGTGATGCCGCCCGATCCCGAAGCAGCCGTCAAAGCGGTTCTAGCCGCCGTTCAGAGCGGACGTCTCACGCGCGCGCGCATCGACGAAAGCGTGGCGCGCCTGTTGGCGGCCAAGGAGCGCATGGGGCTGGACCGCCGTGCCACGGTGGATCTGGAAGCCATCGCCGACCAGATCGACATGCCCGAAGACCAGGAGCGCGCGCAGGACATCGCCGGCCGCGCCGTCACGCTGGTCAAGAACGAAGGCCCGCTCATCCCGCTGCGCGCGCCGGCCAAGACCTGTTTCCTGACGTTGGCGGAAAGTCATTATTCAAGCGAAGGCCTGGAATTCGCGCAAGAGGTGCGCCGCCGGGAAAAGAACGCCACGGTAATTCAACTGGACGCTTCACTGCCGCCGGCCTCGCTGGATGCGGCCGTGGAGAAGACGGCGGCGTGCGAAAGCGTGGCCGTTGCGGCGTTCGCCTCGGTGGCCGCCTTCCGCGGCGACGTGGCGCTGGGCGGCGATTTTCCGCGCATGCTCGACGCGCTGTTCGCGACTGGCAAACCCGTGGCGCTGATCGCGTTGGGCAATCCTTACCTGGTGCGCAGCTTTTCGAAGGCAGCCGCTTTTCTGCTAACCTTCAGCACCGTGCCGCCATCGGAGACTGCTGCCGTCCAGGCGCTGTTCGGCGAGTTTCCCATTCGCGGGCACTTGCCTGTAACTATCCCCGGTGTCTCGAAAATCGGAGAGGGCATCGAGTTACCCGCCGCGTCTCATTAAATACCGGTGATTGGATCGGTCTGTATATGTGGCAGGCTCCCAGGGTGCCCTGGGTCGAGGCCGGAATTGTGCGAATGTTCACGAATTATGAGATTCCGGAGTCCGGCAGCGACAATGTTGATCAGGATGTGCCCACGAGGTATCGGCCGGCTAATTGGGCGTGACGCTTCTCAGTACTGATCCTCTTAGGCCATGTGCATTCCTCATTGGACTACATGCCGCGAGTCTTGCTTTACTCCCTTTGGTCTTACTCTCGGACAGACGAATCCACAGTCTCGCCTGCGCAAGTTCCCGCTCTTTGATTGAAGCGTTCATCGGCGGGGGCTGTTTTCAATTTGGGAAACCTGTTATTGGTCGCCGCTATATATCAATTGCGGCCATCAAGCGTGTCGGGCGTCGCCGTGCAATCGCCGATGTCTGCCGGGCGCGAAGAGCGGGTCCTGGAGGACCGGGAGGGCCGGCGCAGGACTGGAGTCCTGTCCACAACAAAGCTATAATCGTAGGCGTACAGAGGGACTGCATGGCATCCACTACCACTACCATTTCGTCTGTTTCCACTGCTTCAGTGCGCACGGCCGCCGAGCGCGTGCCCTGGTACGTCTGGTGCGCCGTGTTCGGCGTGACATCCGCTATGATCGGCGGCCAGTGGGACATCTCCTGGCATCGCTCCATCGGGCGCGATACATTCTGGACGCCGGCCCACATCGCCATCTACATGTGCGGCGTGCTGGCGGGCCTCTCCTGCGGCTACCTGATCCTGGCCACCACTTTCGGCAACCTTTCCCAACTGCGCGGCACTTCCGTGAAAATGTGGGGATTCGAAGCGCCTTTGGGCGCCTTTATCGCGGCCTGGGGCGGCGTGGCGATGCTGGCCTCCGCGCCCTTTGACGACTGGTGGCACAGCGCCTACGGGCTGGACGTGAAGATTCTAAGCCCGCCGCACGTGCTTTTGATTCTGGGCAACCTGGCGGTAAACACGGGCACGCTGATCCTGATCCTGGGCATGATGAATCGCGCCCGCGCCAGCTTCCGCAGCAGGCTGGAGTGGCTGTTCTTGTACGTCGGCGGCGTGGTTCTGGTC
>DATKFU010000171.1:0-7595 GCA_035511215.1 Bryobacteraceae bacterium
GGGGGTGCCGTGGTGGATATCGCGCATCGGTTTGTTCACCTGGACGAGGAAGTGCACCTTGGCCGGTCCGGCGGTGGTCAGAACGTGCGGGTCGATACCGCGCGGCTCGGCGATCTCCCACTTTATGAATCGCGCATCGACGTGGGCGCCTCTCGCTGAGTCTCCCGCCCCCAGTGTGCCGGAGTTCAATGCGGCTTCATAGGCCCCGACGGCCTGCACGGTGGGCGCGAACATCTTGACCTCGCCGCCGTGGAGCCAAAGGCAGTGGCCGCAAAGCCTGCGGATCTGGTTCATCTGGTGGCTGACAAAAATAACGGTGCGTCCGCCCTTGGCGACGTCGCCGATCTTGCCGAGGCACTTCTTTTGGAAGGCCAGGTCGCCGACGGCCAGCACTTCGTCCACCATCAGGATTTCCGGGTCTAGATGCGCGGCCACGGCAAACGCCAACCGCATATACATGCCGCTGGAATAGTGCTTCACGGGTGTGTCGAGAAACTTCTCGATCTCGGCGAAGGCGACCATCTCATCGAACTTCCGGGCGATCTCGGCTCTGTGCATGCCGAGGATCGCGCCGTTCAGGTAGACGTTTTCGCGGCCAGTGAGTTCGGGGTGGAAGCCGGTACCTACTTCGAGCAGCGATCCGACGCGACCGTGAATCTCGGCGCGGCCTTCGGTAGGTTCCGTGATGCGGGACAGGACCTTCAGCAGTGTGGATTTGCCGGCGCCGTTGCGGCCGATGATGCCCACGATCTCGCCGCGCGGGACCTCGAAGGAGATGTCCTTCAGCGCCCAGATAAGTTCTGGCGGGCCGTTCCCGTTCGCGGATCCGCCGCGGCGGAGCCAGCGGAAAGGGGCGGTTAGAGCGTCGGAGAGCGTGTCGCGCAGGGCATGGTAGCGTTCTCGCTTGCCGATATAGTACCGCTTGCCCAGCTTCTCGACGCGAATGGCGATATCGCTCATACGATGTCCGCGAAGGTGCTCTCCGTCTTCTTGAAATACCGCAGTCCGCCGATGAGCAGTACGATCACCGCCGCGACCGAGACCCACAGCAGCGGACCCGGCGCGTGCTGCTTACCCAGCAGCGCCCAGCGGAAGCCTTCGACGACGCCGGCCATGGGATTCAATCCGTAGAAAGGCCGCCAGCGCGCGGGCACCAGGCTGCTGGGATAGGCGACGGGCGTGGCGAACATCCAGAACTGCGTCAGGAAAGGGATGGTGTAGCGCACGTCGCGGTACTTCACGTTCAGCGCGGAGAGCCAGAGTCCCACCGCGAGCGCCGTCATCACGGCCAGCAGCAGGAACAGCGGCAGTAGGGCCACGGCGGCGGTGGGCACGATGCCGTAATACAGCATCATCACCAGCAGGATGACGAAGGCGATAGCGAAGTCCACCAGCCCGGCCAGCACGGAGGAGATCGGAATGACCAGGCGCGGGAAGTACACTTTTGTGATCAGGTTCTGGCTGGCCACCAGGCTGTTGCTCGATTCGGTGAGGGCGAAGGCGAAGAGCTGCCAGGGCAACAGCGCGCAGTAGGCGAAGATGGGATACGGGACGCCGTCGGAGGGCACTTTCGCCAGGCGGCCGAAGAAGACGCTGAAGACCACCATGGTCATGACGGGCTGCAGGATGGCCCAAGCCGCGCCCAGCGCCGTCTGTTTGTAGCGCACTTTTATGTCGCGCCAGACCAGGAAGTAGAGCAGTTCGCGGTACTCCCAGAGGTCCCGCAGGTGCAGGCGGAGAAATCCGGTGGAAGGGCGGAGGATGAGAACGGGTGTGGCTTCAGCGGCCATTATTTACTTCGTCACTTCCCCGCCCCGATCACGGCCAGCATCCAGGCGCGCGACCAATGCAGGCGGCCGCGATCGAATTCGTTCCACAGCTTGCCGATGGCGCCGCGGTTCAGGCAGCCGCCGGCCAGGGCCATCTCGCGCAACTCGCCGCTGTTCGACCGCATCCATTTGCCGAAGGGGAAAGAGAAGCCGCGCTTGCTGCGCCTGGCGGCTTCGAATACGGCGGGCTCGCCGGCGGCTTCGGTCAGCAGGGGCTTGTTTCCGGCGGCGCGGGCGGGCAAGCTGGACAAGCCGGAGGCCTGTCCTACTACGATGTGGTCCAGATACGGCACGCGCACTTCGATGGAATGCGCCATGCTGAACACGTCGGTATCGCGCAGGAGCTGATCGTGCAGGTAGCGGCGCATCTCCATCTTGCGGAAGGCGTCGCGGAAGGCGGGCCCGGTGGCGACTGACCCCGAATCGCGCGCGCCGTCCAGATACTCGCCGGCGGCCTCGCGCACTTCGCTCGAATTCACGTCGAGCAGGGCGCGCACCTGTTCGGGCGCGAAGAAGCCGCGGAGGGCCAGATACAGACCCGCGTCGCTGACGCCTTCCGCGAGGCTGGACAAGCGCATCCAGTTTTCGCGGCCGCGCGCGCGTCCGTAGCCCACCGCGGTGGAGAGCACGGTCCGGCGGAGGAAGCCTGGCAGCGCGGAGAATCGCCGGATGGAATTGCCGTGGCGCGCCAGCCAGCGATAGTGCTTGTAACCGCCGAAGACTTCATCCCCGCCCAAGCCGGAAAGCACAACGGTGAGTCCGGCCTGGCGGGCGGCGCGCGAGACAAAATAAGTGTTTACGCCATCGTTTGTGGGCTGGTCCATCACGCGCAGGACGTTGGGCAGTTCGCGCATGAAGTCCTGGCTGGTGACGCGGACCTCGCGGTGGTCGGTGCCGAACTGCTGCGCGATCCGGCGGGCTTCGGCGCCTTCGCTGAATTCCCGCTCGTCGAAGACCACCGTGAGTGTGGCGAGCGAGGACGTCGCGCGGCTGGCCAGCGCGACCAGCGCCGCGGAATCCACGCCGCCGCTCAAGAATACGCCCACGGGGACGTCGCCGACCAGGTGCCGGTTGACCGCGTCGGCAAGAGCTTCGCGCAGCGCACTGGCCGAACCGGGTTCCGCTGGGGCGTCCGGCTCCCAATATTTGCGGGTAGTCACGCCGCCGCCGCCGGCAACCAGATAGTGGCCAGGCAGCAGGCACTTCACGCCCTGGGTGCCGGTCGCGGGCGCTGGCACGGAGCCGAGCAACAGCAGCCCGGCCATCGCCGTAAGGTTTTTCCTATTCGGTACTAAGCCGGACACTACCAGGGCCTTGACTTCGGAAGCGAAGGCGATCGAATCCGGCCGCGCGACGTAGTACAAGGGTTTGATTCCGAGACGGTCGCGCGCCAGCAGACAGAGCGGCTGCGGCCCGCGGTTGTCGTACATAGCGAACGCAAACATGCCGCGCAGCCTCCGCAGCAGGCCGTCAATGCCCCACTCTTCGTATCCATGGAGCAGCACTTCGGTGTCGCAACGCGAGACGAAACGGTGGCCAGGCAACTCCGCGGCAAGTTCCGCGTAGTTGTAGATTTCTCCGTTATAGGTCACCCAAACGGCGCCGTCCTCGTTGGACATCGGTTGATGGCCGGTGGGCGAGAGATCGATGATCGACAAGCGGCGATGCCCGAGCACTATACGCGCATCCTGGAACATGCCGGCGTCGTCGGGACCGCGATGGGTTTCGGCCGCGGCCATGCGCTCGACGGCCGCGCGGTCCGCGGGGGTGGTGTCACCGCCGGTGCGAAAGATTCCCGCTATGCCGCACATGCGAGTGTCAGTCGGCCTCTACCTCTACTTCTTCCACGGGAACGGCGTGGCCCTTGCCGTTGGCCTTTGGGCCTCCGTGTTTGCCGTTCCGGCTACCGTTGCCATTGCCGTTTCCGTTCCCGTCGCCGAGATAATGGAAATACCCCTCGTAGTAATTGCGATAGTAGCCGTAGCCGGGCGTATTCGGATTCCAGTTGTTCAAGATGGTGCCCATGACCGGAATGCCGTCGTCGATAAATCGCTGCTTGGCGAGCAGCGCGGCATCGCGCGTGGTGTGGGCGGAGCGTAGAATCAGAATCACGCCGTCGGCCAGGCGTGCCAGCACGCGCGCATCGGGAATGTTCACCATGGGTGGCGTGTCGATCATGATGGTGTCGAACTGTTGCCGCAAGCCCCGCAGCAGCTCCGGCAATCGCTCGGAGTGCAACAGGCTGGCCGCGTTGAAGCGGGACCGTCCGGCCGGCATGACGAACAGGTTAGGAATGTGGGTGGCCCGGACAGCCGCGCGCAAAGCCGCTTCATCCAAAGGCTCCTGTTTGAGGAGAAGCTCGCTGAGGCCGTTGTTATCGTTCTTCACGCCGAATACATTGTGCATTCTGGGCCGGCGCAAGTCGGCATCGATTACCAGCACCCTGTGGTTGATCTCGGCCAGCGCAATGGCGAGGTTGCATACCACCGTGGTCTTGCCCTCCTTAGGGCTGGCGCTGGTCATTACGAGGACGCGCGGGCGATTTCCATTGTGCCCGGAGAAAAGAATCGAAGTCAGGGTGGTGCGGAACGACTCCGATATCAGCGACTTCTTGCGTACGTGGGTGATCAGTTCCACGCGGTCGTCCAGGACCTCTTCCACGCCCGGCTGGCCGTTCAAATCGAGCGTCGCCACGCCACGGGCCTGCGGGGAACGGGAAGTCTTGAAGCCGCGCGAGGTCAGTTCGATGTTGGCTGTGGGAACCACGCCCAACTCGGGAAGATGCAGGTAATAGGCGATGTCTCCGGGGTCGTGCAAGGTGCGGTCGGCGCGCTCACGCAGCACCACCAGGCTGACGCCCACGCAGATCCCGAGCAGCAAGCCCATGACTATGTAGCGGGGGACGTTCGGCTTGTACGGAATCTCCGGCGGCACGGCGGGGTCCACCACGCGGATATTGCTGGCGCGCAGGGCGGACGCCACGCTGGCTTCCTTCATGCGCTGCAGCATGGTTTCGTACAGCGAGCGGGTGGAGTCCACTTCGCGCTTCAGGATGCCGTAGTGCGTGGTTTTTTCGGATTGGTCGGCGACCAACTTTACCTCCGCCAGGTAGGAGGCGGTCATGAGCTTTTCACGGTTCTGCGCAGCTTCGTACTCGTTCTTGATGCGGGTCAGGATATTGGCGCGCTCCTGTTTGATGGTGGCTTCCATCAGGGTCATTTGAGCCTGGACGCGGCGGACTTCCGGGTTCTGGGGGGTGAGGGCAATACGGAGTTCGGCGTATTTCCGCCCCAGATCGGTCAGGTTGGTCTCGTCGTCGCGCAGGGCGGAATCGTCGAGCACATCCGGCAGCGCTTCGGGCGGGCTGCTGGCGGCCATCTCGTATTTGGATTGCTTGGAGACGCGGTCGGACTGGGCTTGCAACAGGTCCTTTTGCAGGGAGCGGAGCTTGTCTTCCTCCACGCTGGTCTTTTCGTCGGTAAAGGTCAGGCCGGCAGACTTGGCGTAGGAGTTGAGCTCTTCGTCGGCTTTTTCGAGCTTTATTTTGATGTCCTGAAGTTGCCGGGTCAGCCACTCGCCGGTGTACTCGGTACTTTTCCAGCGGGCTTCCAAGTTCTGCTCGATGAACTCCCGGGTCAACGTATTGGCGAAAGACGCGGCTATCTGGGGCTGCGTCGAGTCGCATGTGATTTCGACGATCCGGTTGGTTCCCGAAGCGCGCACGCGCACGCTTCCCGCCGCGGTGCCGATGGCCAGCCTCCAGAGCTCATCCTGACTCGGAGGGTCGATTTTCAATGCCTTTTTCCAGACCGTAAGGCGATCCGGCGGGCGCAAGTTCTCGGGCGGCTTGCCCTTCTCCAGATCCGCGACCACGCTGTTGGCCAGCGACTCGCTCTGCATGATTTTGACCTGGGTCTGGATGTCGAAGTCCGGATAGTAGTTGCTGGTTGGGCTGACGGTCGGACTGACATTGTGCAAGCCCAGGAAGTCCTCATTCAGGCCTTGGACTTCGATGGTGGTATGCGCCTGGTAGATGCGCGGCTGGGGAAGCGTGTACAGAAAGCCCGCTATGGCGCCCAGCATGGAGACGACGACGACGGCGACTTTATGACGCCGCACCATCTGCCAGTATTCGATGACCCCGGCATACTCGCGTTTGACGCCGCCACGGACAGTGTCGGCGCCCATGGGCGCCGGAACGGCAAGGTCCGCATGGGGAGTAAGGCGTGCGAGTTCCCGGCCCGCGCCGTTGGGTAGGTGCTGAAATTCTTCCATCGTGTTGCCTCTTAGCGATAAACCCCGTAGCTGGCGATGAACGTGCCAGCCGTAACGGCGGCTTCGAGCGCGCGGTATACCGCGTGTTTGCCCGTGCTTCCAGGAACGACCAGGACGTCGCCAGCCAGCAGCGGGATGTCCGCGGACTGTCCTGCCATGATTTTTTTCAAGTCCACGACGAGTTCGGCGCGCTTCTGCTCTCCCGGCACGGGCCGCAGAATCCGCGCGTGGCTGATGGCTGCTGTGTGCAGCATTCCGCCCGACGATGAGACAGCCTCCAACACCGAAAGCGAGTCGCCCTCGTTCAGCGGAAGAGCGCCGGCGTGGTTGACTTCTCCGATGACATAGACCACTTCGGCGTGCGGCACGGAGATCACGTCGTGCGGGCGGATGGCGATGTTGTACTCAGGGTTCTTGCCTTCCATCACGGATTTCAGCTTGACCTCGGCGATACTGAACTGGTGAGTGGGGTCGTCCACCGCGCCGGGCACGGGGATGCGGCCGAATTCGATGCGCCGCGTGATCATTACCGTGGGACCGGCATCCGGCCGCAGCCCGCCCGCTATCGCCAGAATTTCCACCAGCGTTTTCTGCCCCTCCAATTGATGCACCCCCGGTGCGGCGACAGCGCCCACAATCGAAACCGGCTGGCTTCGGAATTCCGTGATGCCGACGGTGACTTCCGGTTCCACCAGATACACTTTCAGACGGGTGGCAATCTCGGCCTCCAGTTGCTCGGTGGTGAGACCGCCCGCGTGAACACGTCCGATCATGGGCAGCTTGATTTCGCCGGCCGCATCCACGCGGAACGGTTTTTCGCTGAGATCGGGCGCGTTTTGGGCATGGATGGTCACCGTGTCGTCGGGACCCAGCAGATATGTGATGCGAGCCTGGTCCGGCTGCGGCGCGCCGGCCGCCGGCTGCTGCGCCACGGCGGCGGCGCCGGCCATCAGCAGGGCCACGCCAAACCAGATGCCTTTCCTGCGTTTCATTGGTTATTCTCCTGGAGATTGGCTGTTTCCGGATCTCCCGGAACTTGTCCTCTGGTGGTTTCCACCAGTTGACGGAGTTGATGCATCTCCATTCTCAATTGCCTGACGGCGCCCTCGAGTTTTTCCATTCTTGGGGCAGCCGTTGCTGCGGAATCGCCGTTGCCAGTCGGCAGCTTGCATATGGCGGCGCGGGCAAACTCGGAGACGCTGCGGGCGCATTCCGTAAGAGAGAGATCCTTGAGGCGCTCGTATTCGTCTTCCGAGAGACGAAAGCTCACCATTCGCGTGCGGGTCTTGAACACGGGAACCTCCTTCCTTTCAGGTGTATCTGAACCATTTCCTTGCGATTATGCCGATTATATTTGGCGTAACTCTGGCAACTTAGCGGTCGCTAAACGTTCGCCGCCTGCCGCCGCGTTGTCCAGTCTCTAGCGTCGTCTGCCGGCCGGATCGACTGCCGCGGAATGGCCACGGCGAGAGACCGTTGCAAAAGCCCCCC
>DATKFU010000172.1:0-3478 GCA_035511215.1 Bryobacteraceae bacterium
CCGGAGCAGCGCCGACCCCGAGCGGCGCATCATCGGGCAGATCGGCAATATGTTGTCTCCGGAAGGCAAGGCGCGTTTTGTGCGATTGCTCCATGAAGTCTGGGCGCAGTCCGGACCGGCGGGCGCTGAGCGATCGGCGGAGCCGGTAGCCTACTCGGCATCGGGCGGAGGGGGCCGAAGCCATAAGTATGCGATAGACCTCTTCGCAAGCGAGGGCGCTGCGGTCTATTCAGTTTCCCGAGGCATCGTGATCCTGGCCGACCGGGACTGGAGCCCCGATAGCCTTTTCTCAACCACGTCCCGCAAGGGCGGCAACGCAGTAATCGTGTTCGACCCCGATCGCGATCGCTTCTATCGCTACTGCCACATGAGCACGGTGCAGGTATCTGCCGGAGACTTGGTGGCAGCGGGCCAAATCGTTGGGAGTGTTGGACACAGCGGGTTAAACGCGTCACAGCCCGGGCACGGACATCATCTGCATTTCGAAACCAATGAATATTTGGAGGGGCGCGTCCGGGCCTTCGACTATCGCCGGTTGCGTACCATGCTCCGGCAATGGCGTGCATCGTCCGGCGCGAAGTAACGGGAGCGCCCAGGCCGCACTAAAGCTCCGACTCCGCCGGCTCTTTCGAAGCGCCAGGAATTTCAGGCCCTTGGTATTTTGCTTCTTCGCGCACCGCGACGATTTTGTGGAGCACGGTCGAAAACCTCCCGAAGTAGGGCGGACCCCTGGGCGGACCCCCTGGTCCGCGGCTGGCCCCCCGGCCAGCCCTTCCGAGCATCGTCGAACCCGCCCGAACCCCGCGGGTTTTCATCGCCTTAGGTGGCCCGCGAAACCATGCCGACAGGTTAACAACCTGCGGCCGATTGGCAATCGGCCAACGGTCGGCTTCATCGAGACTGCGGCGGTAACCAACCGCCGCGTAGGCTACCAGCCTGCCCCACATCGGCAAAGCCTCGCACCCGCGACGCATCCGCGCCCCTCAGTGCCTCGCCTGCAGCCATCTGTCGCTAAAGCGGTCGATGGCCATCTTCGGAACGATGAGGCCTAAGCTCATCGCCATAACGATAGTGACGGCGGTGACGCCGTCGGCGATCGTCGCCCCGATGAGATCCAACGTCGTATGCGATCCGTCGGCAAGCAGTATAAGCCCGCTCGCCATCCTAAACAGGAAGACGCCCGGAATCATCGAAACTACAGCAGCGAAGCCGATGGCCGCGAACGGCATGTGCCAACGGCGCGCGACGGGAGTGAGGATCAGCGCGACCACCAGGCAAGCGACCAAGGCGCCCATCGCGGCGCTAGCGCCAAACACAGTAAGTAACCACCACCTCAGAGCATGGGCCAGCATGCCGACCGCCACCGGCCAGGCGAACATGTACAGCGGCGTGGAAAAGAAGACGCTGTAGGCGGCCACAGCGATGCCGGCGGCGATCGTATCGAGCCACAGGGGCACGGCTCTGCTGGCCTGATCTACCGGTAGGGAAACACCCAGAAGCGTGAGTCCGAGCAGTAGTCCGGTCGAGATCGCCACAACGATGAGCCCCGCAAAGATTATGCGGGCGGCGCCGAGATGGATACGGCCATTGACAAGATCCAACGCGCCATTGAGGACGGGTGGTCCGGGCGCCAGGACCATGCATGGGCAGACTGCGACCAGGCGCAGTGACGAGCTCAACTGGTATCGAACAGCCAGCGCGCCGATAATACCAGCGAGCAAGGCCGCGCCGAATGGCTGCAGGAAGACGTTTGCGCTGTAGCGCGCCAAGCCGCGGCGAAGAACGGCGCCGGCCGCCGCACTCACGAATATGAGGGCCGCCGCGGGTAGATGCCGGACACCGAAAATCACCGCTAACGCCACGGCGCCCGCCCCCGCCGCGAGTGTGAACAGCCAGGTCGGCGCCAGAGGCGATTGTGAGGTTGCGCGGATCGCCTCCTTTGCGGCGGCGGGCGCAAGTCGGCCGGCGGTTAGATCCCCAATTGTGCGCATCGTAGAAGCCACACGGCTCATGGCCACGCCGGTGGGGCCGGCCGTAACTGTGGAGACCAGCGTGGCGCCGCTGGCGATGTCTTGGGCCTTAAGTTGCAGATCTCCCCAGCGCGGCATGATTTCAGCGCGCAGGCCGAGACTGTGTCCTAAGCGCTCGGCCGAAGCCAAAACCTGGTCGGTAGATTGGCCATTGACGTATTGAACCCGGGCAGCGGCGAGGACAAGGCCGGCACGGTCCTCCAAAGTCATGGCGTCCTTATTCCTATCGCAATCCATAAAGCAGCTTTATGCGGGATCCGCTATGAAATGAGTATCCACGCCTTCCTTAAAGACCGCGTAAGCCCGCTTCCGTGGCTCGTCGTCGACTAACCGCCATTTGTGGCCGGAGCCGGAATTATCCTTCGCCACCAGCACCTCGCCAGGATATGGCCGGCGATGCTCATGATCAGCTTCTGGCATCAAGCAGTCCAAGAATGCGATTGCTACGCCTGCCGCAAGAATCGATCATCGAAACGAACGCGGAATTCCTCGATCACCTCCTCGAATCGATCAAATCCTTCCCGGCGCATTTGCGCGGCAAACTCGATGCTCCGGTCCGTTCCGCTGATCGCGGACCGATAGTATTGGAGCATGCCTTTGGCATCACGCCGTTCCATGCGCATGATGGTGTAGCAGACGCCCTGTTTCAACTTCTCGGAGGCGGCAGGAGATTGTAGTATGGCATCAAAAATCCCCTGATGCAGGAAGTCCATGATTTCCTTCAGCAGTTTCGGAAATTCGCCGGAACGGGCTTCGGCGGCGGGGAGTGAACGCGACTTGAAGAATGGGCATCTTCCCGAATGCTGAAAAAAGACAGCGGGACTTAGGGTCACGGCGCTCCCGTAACAAACCAGCCGGGTTTTCAAAGATCGTCACGGCGACGGCAAGGTGATGCCACACTCCCTGCCGCCGGAGGCTTAACTGGAGTCGGGAGACGGTCCTCCTCCGAGATTCAGCCAAAGACCGTACACCAGGTCGATAGCGCTACGCACGGCGTGACCGCCGCGGCGCAGATAGCGCACACGGTAGAGGCGTTCGATCGGCATGGCCAGCAGCAGCAACAGCCAGCTCAGAAGCATGCTGTTGGGTTCGTGATGCGCGATGTGCTCCATTCCATATAGATTCTTGGCTTCGTGGAAGCCTTGGTTTTCAATCTCCCAACGGCTTTTAGCGATGCGGAACAAACTCAGGCTGCCGACTTGGCGGATCGAGAAGTTGGTATGCCAGTAGGCCTCCACGACTGTGCCGTTGGGTTTATGTTGGCGATAGCGCAGCACCCGGACCGACGGCCATTGGAGCGTCCCCCAGGGGGCGAAGTCCTCCGCGTCCCAAACTTCGACGCGGTCGCCATCCACTTCGAATATGGCGTGTGGCGCCTGCGGCACGAAGCGGGCTTGCGCTGCCGCATACAACTCCGGCAGGTTGTCCTTCAGGCGTGTGACGATGGG
>DATKFU010000173.1:0-47590 GCA_035511215.1 Bryobacteraceae bacterium
TGCTTGCCGATGTCGCCCAAGCAGCCGAACCCGAACGGGGCCAACTCGATGCCAGCCCCACGCTTTTCGCCGTCATGGCCGCCATCAACGCGGCGGGCTACAATGCGGACGCCGCTTCGCCCACCAACAGTCCGCTGCGCGAAACCATCCGGAAAGAATTGGCGGCCAAGCATATCCCCAGCCTGCCGGCGCTCAGGGATTTCTACCTCCAGCACCGGCAAGACGATGCCACGGCGGATCTCAGTCAATACATTTCCTTCGCCCTGTCGTCGGACGGGCCTCCGAAGTTCGCCTTGAGAGGCCGCACGGTGGAAACTCCGCCGGATGCGGCGGCGCTCGATGGGTTCGGCCCGTTGCTCGCGAAGTTTTATCAGGAAGCCCATCTCGAAGACCTCTGGAACCGGTCCCAACCGGCCTTTGAGCAGACCATCGAGCGCTATCACGAAGCCGTGGCGGAGGCCGTGCTGCAGGTGAACGGCTTTCTGCGCAACGAGACTTCCGGCACATCCACCGGCTGGTTCCAGATCTACATCGACTTGCTGGGCGCTCCCAATCAGATCCAGACGCGGAGCTATGGCAAGAGTTACTTCGTGGTGATCACGCCCTCGGCCGAGCCGCGTATTCGCGACGTCCGGCACGCCTACCTGCACTACCTGCTCGATCCCATGGCCAGCCGCCACGAGGAACTTGTCATGCGCAAGCGCGGGTTGGCCGACCACGCGCAACGTGCTCCAGCGCTCGACCAATCGTTCAAGTCGGATTATCTGCTGCTGGTCACCGAGTCGCTCATCAAGTCCATCGAAGCGCGGCTTGACAAGCAGCCGGCCATGGTGAATCAGGCGATGCGTGAGGGTTACATCCTGACCGCGTATTTCGCCGAACAATTGCAAGCCTACCTGAAGCAGGAAGAGGCCATGCGGTTCTACTATCCGGAAATGATCGCGGCCATCGACCTGAAGCACGAAGATGCGCGCCTTGCGCAGATCGAATTTGTTTCGCAGGCGCCCGTGCGGCAGGTGAAGGTGGTGGAGCCGCCGCGGCCTCCGGAACCCAAAGGCGCGCACAAAACCCTGGCACAGGCTGAACAGCTTTACGCGGACCGCGACCTGGAGGCTGCCCGGCAGCTTTTTCTGAAAGCCCTCGAAGAGACCGGGGAACGCCCGCTGCATGCCCAAGCCTATTACGGCCTGGCGCGCATCGCGGCTCTCGAAAAAAATCCGGAGATGGCTGAGCGTTTGTTCGAGAAGACGCTCGAATCCGGTCCAGAGCCGCAGGTGAAGGCCTGGTCGCTGGTCTATCTGGCGCGGCTTTCCGATGCGGCTGGCGACCGCGAGCAGGCCACCCGGCGCTACCGGGAAGCCCTGGCCGTGGAAGACGCATCTCCGGCAGCGCATCAAGCCGCGGAGCAAGGCGTACAACGAAGTTTTGAGAAGAAATCAAATTAGAGGAGTCATTATGAAGAAGATCATATTAAGCGGCGCCCCGTCCCTGGCTGTCGCAATGGCCTTCGCCGTACCGAGCCTGCTGGCGCAGCCCAAGCCGAAGTCCCAGCCTGAACTCGAAGCGCTGCAAGCCATGTTCGGCGCGCAAACCGCGGACGCGCGCATCGCCGCCGCCGAGAATGTGCTGACGAAGTTCGCCGACACGCAGTTCAAAGCCGTGGCGCTCTACTTCGAGGCTATCTCTTACGACCAAAAGCATGACTATGAGCACACCGTGGTTTTCGGCGAGCGGACTCTGGAGGCGGATCCCAAGTATTACCAGGCCATGCTGCTGCTGGCTGACGTGATCGCGCAGCGCACCAAGGAATTCGACCTGGACCGCGAAGAAAAACTGGCACAGGTGGAAAAGTATGCCAAGAACGCTCTTGAGTTGATCAAAGATGCCCCCAAGCCGAACCCCAGTATCACCGACGATCAGTGGACCGCGGCTAAGAAAGACTTTACCTCCCAAGCCCACGTCGCGCTCGGTATGGGCGCCATGGCGCGCAAGAAGTACGACATCGCCGAAAGCGAGTTCAAACTCTCCATCGACGTTGCGGACAAACCCGATCCGGCCAATATGGTCCGGCTAGGAAGGGCTTACACGGACGATGGAAAGTACGACGACGCCATTGCGCAGTTTGACAAAGTCATGGCCATGCAGGACATCAACGTGACAGTCAAACAGGTTGCGCAGGCTGAGCGGGTGCGCGCGTTCCAGAAGAAGAACCCGCCCAAACCGACCGACGCGGCGACACCGGCTAATCCGGCGCCCCCGGCCAACCCCGCGCCGCCAAACCCCTCGGCCCCGAAACCTTAGATTTCCCTTATGCGCGCGGATCTGGACGCCCTGGAGGTCGCCGCCGGCCACCGGTTCGCCGACCGGGACATCCTCCGCCGCGCGCTTACCCATAGTTCGCACGTTCACGAACAGGCGCTGGCGGGCGGCGAGGCCACCGCGCGCGACAATGAGCAGCTCGAGTTCCTGGGCGACTCCGTGTTGGGTTTCCTCATCAGCGAGGATTTACTGCAGCGCCATCCGGAGGCCGCCGAAGGTCGCTTATCCAAGTTGAAGGCGCACCTGGTCAGTGCCGCCTGGCTGCACGAGGCCGCCCAGCGGCTGCGCCTCGGAGAATATCTGGAACTCGGCCGCGGCGAGGAGATGAGCGGCGGACGCACCAAGAAGACACTGCTGGTGGACGCGCTGGAAGCGCTCATCGCGGCCATTTATCTGGATGGCGGCATCCAGCCTGCCCGCGAGTTCATCAAGCGCTTCGTGGTGGTGAGGGGCGTCTCCGAAGCCGGGATCGATGGCGAGCAGGTTCCCAAAAACCTAACTGACTACAAGAGCGCGCTGCAGGAGTTCGCCCAGGCGCGCCGCTTACCGCCGCCGCGTTACGTGATTGTGCGCGAACGCGGACCCGAGCACTCCAAGATCTTTACGGTCGAGGCGCGCGTGGGCCGCGAATGGGTGGGGCAGGCGGAAGGCAATACCAAGAAGAGCGCTGCGCAAAGGGCGGCGCGGGACGTCTACGAGCGGCTCCAGGGGCCCCCCTCGGGGTAGCCCGGGCGATGCGTCGGAGGCGATGTTCGCTGCGTTCCGCACTCATGGTTCCGGCGGAAATCGCAGGCCTACCGCTCTCCCCGGCCCAAGCTGTCGGACCGGAGGCCCGACGTGGGCGCATGCTATCCTGGATATTCTCGTGGCAAGTCCAGCCTTAGGGGTTCTTTTTGTCTGCGTTACAGCGGCCGCCTCTGCGCAGTCCTCGGTGCTTCTCGACACGATGAGCGAAGAGCTGAGCCGCAACTTTTCGACGCTCAAAGCCAAGGCCGATCCGGCTCCTTATTTCCTTTCCTATGAGGTCACCGAGGAGGATTTCCACGGCGTGGCGGCCACCCTCGGCGCCATTACCCGCAACGGTCACGGCAAGAGCCGCCGTCTGGATGTGTGCCTGCGGGTGGGATCGCCCAAGCTGGACAATTACCATCGCGTTCGGGGCGAGCGGACGCAATTCACCTCCGGCGCGGCGCTGACGTTCGAGGATCGGCCGGCCTCCATTAAACAGCGCCTCTGGTTGGAGACCGATCGCGCTTACCGGCTGGCGGCTGAGCGGCTGATCAAGATTCGCACGAATTCCGAGGTGAAGGTCGCCGAGCAGGACGCTTCGAGCGATTTCTCGAGCGAGGCGCCGGTGGTGCGGCTAGAGACGGTTCCAAAAGCGCGCTTCGCGGCGGACGAGTGGGCCGAGCGGGTGCGCAAACTGTCCGGGAGATTCAGCGACTACCCTGGCATCCTGACCTCCAGTGTCTCGGTATCGTACCAGGACGAAACGAAATATTTTGCAAGCAGCGAAGGGAGCCGGTTGCGGCACGGGCGGGGATTCGCGCGGGTGGTGGTGAGCGCGCAGGCCAAGGCCATGGACGGGACGGATCTGGCCACCGGCGAGACGTTCGAAGCCACCGATCCGGGAAATTTGCCACGCGACGAAATCATCGTCGCCGCCGTGGAGCGCGTGGCCCAGGATTTGAAAGCGCTGCTGGCGGCGCCCGAAGCCTCGCCCTTCGCCGGCCCCGCTATTTTCTCAGGACGCGCCGCGGGCGTCTTCTTCCACGAGATTTTCGGGCACCGTGTGGAAGGACATCGTCAGAAAGACGAGGAAGAAGGGCAGACTTTCACCAAGAGCGTGGGCGGCAAGGTGCTGCCGGATTTTCTGTCCGTAGTCTTCGATCCCACGCGCAAGAAGGCTGGAGACATCGAGCTGAATGGATCTTATGCTTACGACGACGAAGGCGTCGCGGCGCGTCCGGTTACCGTGGTGGAGAACGGAGTGCTGAAGGCGTTCCTGATGTCCCGTTCGCCGATCCAGGGATTCGACCACTCGAACGGTCACGGGCGCCGGCAACCCGGCTTGGAAGTGGTCTCGCGCCAATCGAATCTGTTTGTGGAATCGTCGCAAGCCGTTCCCGAGGCACGCTTGCGGGAGATGCTGGTGTCGGAAATCAAGCGCCAGAACAAACCCTACGGCCTTTATTTCCGGGATATCACAGGCGGTTTCACCACCACGGGGCGGCAGGGTCTGCAGGCCTTCAAGGTGATCCCGATCATGGTGTACAAGGTATCTCCGGACGGGCAGCCCGACGAATTGATTCGAGGCGTGGACATCGTAGGCACGCCGCTGGCCAGTTTTGCGAAAATTCTGGCTACGTCCGACCGGCCGCAGGTTTTCAACGGCTATTGCGGCGCGGAGTCGGGCAACGTGCCGGTTTCGGCCGTTTCACCGGCGCTGTTGGTTTCGGAGATCGAAATCGAGAAGAAGAACAAATCGCAGGACAGACCGCCGCTGCTTCCATTTCCAACGGGGGGCCGGTGAAGCGCGCGGCGCGCACGAGTGCGTGCGCCACATTCCTCCTTCTCAGCTTGCTCGGCCTGGCCGGGAGCACGCTTGCCCAAACCACTAATGACCCACTGCTGCGCGCCATGCGCGATGAGCTGAGCCGGTCGCGCGGCTTGAAGGTGCTAAGCCTGGAGGCGCCTTACTTTATCGAATACACCGTTGAGGATGGGGAGAGTTTTGAGGTTTCCGCCAGCCTCGGCGGACTGATTTCCGTGCGGCACGACCGTTTTCGGATTCCGGAAATCAAGGTCCGGGTGGGCGACTACAAATTCGACAACACGGATTATGTGGGCAGCGGCTCTCATTTCGGCACGCACTACGATATCGAGCGGTTCCCGGTCGAGAATTCCTATGAAGTGATGCGGCGCTTTCTGTGGCTGGCCACCGACAGCGCGTACAAATCGGCGGTCGAGGCCATCTCGCGCAAGCGGGCCGCGCTGAAAAACGTCGCCATCAACAACCCCCTCGACGATTTTGCCAAAGCCGAGCCGCTTAAAAAGATACTGGAGGTCAGGCACGCGCCTCTCGATGAAGACGCCTGGAGCGGGCGGGTGCGGGCGCTTTCGGCGATCTTCGATGCATATCCCGCGGTGAAAGCTTCGGGCGTGGAACTGCGCGCGCTGCAGACCGCTAACTACTACCTGAACTCGGAAGGAGCGGAAGTGCGCGTGCCGGACAATATGATCTACCTGCTGGCCCGCGCGGAAGCGCAGGCGCCGGATGGCATGATGCTGCACGACGCGGTGGTGTTCCAAACGCTCGATTTCGACCGCATGCCGGCTGAACCGGAGCTCCGCCGCGGTATCGCGGCGCTGGCGGGCAGCATGGCGGACAGGGCTGGCGCTCCGAAAGGTGAGGACTATTCCGGTCCGGTGCTGTTTGAAGGCATTGCCGGCGCGCAACTGTTCGCCGAGGTGCTGGGCGCGAACCTGGCTCTGGCTCGCCGGCCCGTTATGGAGCCGGGCCGCAACAACTCCGTGCCGATGAGCGAACTGGAGGGTCGCCAAGGCGCGCGTATTCTGCCGGAATGGTTCGACGTGGTGGACGACCCGACCCAGAAAGAATGGCGCGGACGTCCGCTTTTCGGCAGCTACGAAGTGGATCGCGAAGGCGTGGCTCCCGGGCCGCTGTCGCTGGTGGAAAAGGGAGTGCTGAAGACTTTTCTGCTCACGCGGCAGCCGGAACAGGGGTTTGCCGGCTCCAACGGCAGGGCGCGTTTGCCCGGCAGCTTTGGCGCGAATGGCGCGGGTATCAGCAATCTCTTTGTGCGCGCCACGGGAACCCTACCGGTGGCGGACCTCAAGAAGCAATTGATCGAAATGTGCCGGCAACGCAACAAGCCGTATGGCATGATCGTACGCAGAATGGATTTCCCGTCTTCCGCATCGGTCCAAGAAATTCGGCGGCTGCTTAGTAATTCGGAGCAGGCGGGCGGACGGCCGGTGAGCGCGCCAGTCCTGGTATACAAGGTATATCCGGACGGCAGGGAGGAACTGGTGCGCGGGCTGCGGTTCCGCGGTCTGAACGCCCGGTCGCTCAAGGATATCCTGGCCGCGGGCGACGATAACAATGTGTTCGAATTCCTGAATAACCAGGCCCCGCTGGCGTTGATTGGCGGCGCGAACTACGTGGCGGAGAGCTGCGCCATCGCACCTTCGGTGCTGATCGACGACGTGGATTTGCATCCAGTGGACGAGGAACTGCCGAAACTCCCCATCGTGCCGGCCCCGGATTTGCGGGCAGAGGCCAGCCACCCGTAACCGCATGCGCATCCTGGGCCGCTACATCTTCCGCGAGATCATCTCCAGTTCGCTGCTGGGCATGGCGTTAGCGACGTCCATCATCTTCCTGCAGGGCGTTGGAAAGCTGTTCGAGGTACTGGTGCGCAGCTCGCCGCGGCTGGATACGATTTTGTACCTGTTTGCGCTTTCTTTGCCGCCGCTGCTGCCGCTGACCATCCCGTTCGGCACGCTGGTGGGCATCCTGGTAGGGTTGGGGCGCCTGGCGACCGACGGTGAGATCACCGCAATGCGGGCGGCCGGCTCTTCCAGCCGCAAGGTGGTTTTGCCCGTGATGCTGTTCGCCTTCATCGCCATGTTGGTTGCCGGGGCGATGACGCTGCGGCTGACGCCCCTTTCGGTGCGGGTGAGCAAGGACATTATGGACAAACTGTCCGCATCGCAGGTCAGCGCCGACATCGAACCGCGGGTATTCGACGAAGATTTCCCCAATACGATTCTGTACGTAGGGGACGTGCGGCCGGGCGCGGTAGTGGTTTGGCACAACGTCTTCCTGGCGGATTTGACGCCTCCGGAGCAGCGCACCAGTGGTATGGGCGACAAGGCGGAGGGCCCGCTGATCACGGTGGCGCGCGAAGCCATCGCGGTTCCCGATCCGGACCATAACCGGCTACAGCTTTCCATGCGGAACGCCGGGAATCACGAGATGGGCAAGGATCTGAAAGGCTACGACAGCTTTTCGCCGGTGGTGGCCCAGGCGCTGTACGCGGCGCCTCCAGTGCCTGGGGCCCGCAAGCCATTCAGCGAGATGAACACGCGGGAACTGCGGGGCTACTCGCGGACGGGGGCGGACTGGGTGGAGGCGCGCATCGAGTTGCATAAGCGGCTGGCGCTGCCGATTGCCTGCCTGGTGCTGGCGCTGGTGGGCATTCCGCTGGGGGTTTCGTCGCGCAAAGGCGGCAAATCGGGCGGATACGTGACCGCCGTTTTTCTTGCCTTTTTCTGTTACTATCTGGCGTTCATCACGCTGGTGAGCCTGGCTCGCGCGCGAACGCTGCCGGTAGAGGTGGCCCTGTGGCTGCCGAATTCGGCGTTCCTGGTGGCCGGGTTGATCGCCGTGGCGCGCATGGAGAAGCCCGGCGGGCGCGATTTCGTGGGGGCTATGAAAGACGCGTTCAGCGGCGCTCTGAACCGCCTGCGCGCGCGCTTCGTTCCGGAACGCGGGGCCGCTGCGCAAGCCGGAGCGTTTCGCTGGCCGTTGCTGCCCCAGATTCTGGACACTTACATTCTGACTAACTTCGTCTTCTATTTCGCGGTCTTGCTGTCGAGCTTCGTATCGATGAGCCAGATTTACAACTTCTTCGAATTGCTCGGAGATATTGTACGGAACAAGATTCCGCTGGCCAAGGTTTTCACTTATCTTTTCTTCCTGACACCCAAGTTGATATATGAGACGCTGCCGATCAGCGTGCTAGTCGGCGTGCTGGTGACGTTCGGCGTGTTGACCAAGCACAATGAGGTAACCGCGTTCAAGGCCTGCGGCGTCAGTCTGCACCGCCTGGCGATTCCCATCCTGGTCGCCAGTAGCTTCCTTAGCGGCGGCCTGTTCGCCTTCGATCACTATTACGTGCCGGAAGCCAACCGCCGGCAGGACGCGCTGCGCAACGAGATCAAGGGCCGCGCCGTGCAGACTTACCTTAGTCCGGAGCGCAAGTGGATTTTTGGAAAAGGGCCGCGCATTTATTATTACAAATTTTTTGACAGGGACGAGAATATCATGGGCGGCGTCATCGTCTACGAACTGGAGCCGAACACTTACCAGTTGGTGCGGCAGATTTCCGCCGAGCGGGCGCACTGGCAGGCATCTTTGAAGACATGGGTCTTCGAAAACGGCTGGCACAGGGAATTTCACGGCAACCAGAGCATTCCGTTGACCGCATTCCAGGCGCAGACATTCGCGGAGTTGAGCGAGCCCCCCAGCTATTTCCTGAAAGAGGTAAAGCAGGATTCGCAGATGAACTTCCAGGAGCTGGACAGTTACATCCGCGATCTGCAGCAGAGCGGATTCAACACCGTGAAGCTGCGTGTGCAGTTCTACCGGAAATTCTCGGTGCCGCTGTTCGCTTTGATCATGGCGATGATTTCGATCCCCTTCGCGTTCCTAGTGGGCAATCGCGGCGCGATGGCGGGGATTGGGGTGAGCATCGGCATCGCGATCTCGTATTGGGGCATCGGGTTGCTGTTCGAGAAGATCGGGGATGTGAACCAGTTGCCGCCGGCTATCGCGGCATGGTCTCCCGATGCGCTGTTTTCCCTCACGGGGCTATATTTGCTATTGCGCATGCGGAGCTAGATGCCACAACTGTTTCCCGTAGCGGCCATCACCGACGAGTTCTCGCAGGATATCGAAACCGCGGCGCGGGCCATGGCGGAAATCGGCATGCGCGGCGCCGAATTGCGCATGGTTTTTGGCAAGAACGTCATTGACCTGAGCGACGGCGAGTTGGATCGCGCCTGTGAAATTGTCGCGCGGCACGGCCTCGAAATCGTTTCCATCGCCTCGCCTTTGTTGAAGTGCGTCTTGCCGGATTCGCCCGATGTGGACGCGCGTTTTCAGCAGGACGTGTTCGCCGCCAAGCACACCTTCGACGATCAGCCGCGTTTAACGGAGCGCGCCATCCAGATCGCGGAGCGTACCGGCGCGCGCATCGTTCGCGTGTTCTCTTATTGGCGCACGGTGCGGCCGGAGGCCTGCTTCGAACGCATCGCGCGCGCGCTGGAGAACCTCGCGGGGCAGGCGACGCTGCACGGGCGAATCATCGGCCTGGAGAATGAGCACGCCTGCAACATCGCGACGGGCGCGGAGACGGCGCGTGTGCTGGAAGCAGTCGCGCATCCGAGTTTGAAGGTGGTCTGGGATCCGGCCAACGCTTATGTTTCCGGCGAGACGCCTTATCCGCATGGCTACCGCTGCCTGGCCGCGGACCGCATCGCGCACGTGCACGCGAAGGATTGCCGTGTGGAAGGCCAGCGTCCCATCTGGTGTGCGTTGGGCGAAGGCGGCGTCGATTGGAAGGGGCAGATTCGGGCGCTGGCGGAGGATAGTTACAAGGGTTGGATCAGCCTGGAGACGCATTGGGCGGGTCCGGGCGGGGATAAGTACGAGGCGAGCGTCATCTGCGGGCGGAATTTGATGGCGCTGGCGACGGCAGGAAAACTGGCGAGGTAGAACCAATCACAGTGGCGCCGCGCACTTTCGAGGATCGATGCTCGTCCCCCATACACGATCTTTTTGAAACCCATCTGACGGTGGCCGACCTGCAGCGCTCGATGGCCTTCTACGGCGGCGTTTTGGGACTCGAGCTTGCTCGCGTCTTCCCTGAGCGCAACGTCGCCTTTTACTGGATTGGCGGCCCGGGGAAGGCCATGCTGGGATTGTGGGAAACAGGAACTGGCCCGTTGCATATGAAGCTGCACCTGGCCTTCAGCGTCGATCTCCCGGATCTGCTCGAAGCGCCCGCGCGTCTGCAGGCAGCCCGCGTTACACCGCGGGACTTTGCCGGCAATGCGACCGGCGAGCCCGTGGTGCTGGCCTGGATGCCGGCAGCTTCGGTCTTCTTTCACGACCCGGATGGCCATCAACTGGAGTTGCTATGCATGCTGCCCGACTCGCCGGAGCCTGAGTTGGGAGTCCTCGCCTGGAGCTGCTGGCTGCGCCGTCACGATGGCGTCGCAACACCTATCTGACGCAAGTGCTGCACCAGATGCACCACATAGTCCTCGGCCAGGTATCGAAGCGACACCGGCGCATTCGGTCCAATCCGGCACATCACTCCCAGCTTGGCGGCGGGCAGGTGGCGAATCACGTGGACAAGATAGCGGTTGTAACTGACCCAAAGGTCCAGCAGCATCGGCCAGCCAGCGCTTTCCACCGCCTGTATGCGCACCGACGCCGGCGTATCGTAAGCGGGGAACTCCAGCGTATCGGCCAGCGCCGCCCTCACGAATCGCTGGTGATTGTTCGAGGCCGAATCGATCAGGTGTCCGAGCACTTGCTTCCGCGACCAACCCCCGGGTAAAACCGGCAGTCCGCTCTCCGCTTCGCTCACCTGCCGGAGGAGGATCTCCGCCGCACCCACTACCCGCGCCAACTCGGCGCTGACCAGCTCCACAACACGCTCCACGCTATGTTCCATGGATACATTCTAAGATAAGGCTTGCCCTCTTCTTCGCATTCTTCCATCCCGTGGCCGCACCTCTATCTGGGCGTGGCGCTGACCACGCTGGCGACGCTGCTGCTGGAGCTCTCCCTGACGCGCATTTTCTCGGTGGTCTTCTACTACCATTTCGCGTTCCTGGCGATCTCCATCGCCCTTTTCGGCCTGGGAGTAGGCGGCGTTTTTTCGTACATCGTGGCCGGCTGGAAGCCGCCGCTGTTCCGCAAACTCGGCTATCTGAGTATGCTCAACAGCCTGCTGGTGATGGCCGCGCTGGCCGTGGTCGTCGCACAGAGAGAGGAGCCGGGGGTCTGGGGCCTGGCCCTGGTCTACTTCACCACGGCACTGCCATTCTTCGTTTCCGGAACGATCGTTTCGCTGGCGATTTCGGAGAGCGTCGATCGCATCGAACGCGTTTATTTTTTCGATCTGCTGGGCGCATCGGCCGGATGCCTGCTGCTGGTTCGTTTATTGAATTCCTTCGGCGGCATCAGCACCGTACTGCTGGTGGCCGTACTGTTCGCCGCCGCGGGCGCCATCTGGCACAGCATGGCGGGTTCGGTGAAGCTGCGCGCCGCCGCGGTGGCCCTGGCGCTGGCCGTTTTCTCGTTCGTGTTCTACAACGGCACGCACGATGTCATCGCCATCCGTTACGCGAAGGGCCAAAAGCTGAAGAAAGAAGAGTTCGTGCAATGGAATAGCTTCTCGCGCATCGCCGTGCGCGACTACCTCATTTTTATCGACGCGGACGCTTCCACCGGCATCGCCAGCTTCGATTTCGCGCACCTCACCGATCCCCAGCGGCACGAACTGCTGGAGCAAGGTCCGGCGCTGCCCTACGCCGTGCGTCCTGGCGCAAAGGCGCTGGTCATCGGCCCCGGCGGGGGCTGGGACGTGGCTCGCGCACTGGCTTCCGGCAGCCACGATATCACCGCCGTGGAAATCAACCCCATCATCGCCACCACCCTGATGCGCGAGCGTTACGTGGCGCGGAGCCGCGGTATCTATTTGCGTCCCGACGTGCACATCTTCGTGGAAGACGGCCGCAGCTTCGTGCGCCGCAGCCACGAGCGATACCAGGTAGTGCAGGCCACGCTGGTGGACACCTGGGCTTCCACCGCGGCCGGAGCTTTCGCCCTTTCGGAGAATAATCTCTACACCACCGACGCCATGCGGGATTACCTTCTGCATCTGACGGACGACGGCATGTGCGCTTTTACGCGTTGGGGACTCGATCCGCCGCGGGAATCTCTGCGGCTGGTTTCGCTGGCCATGGCGGCTTTGAGCCAACTGGGCGAACCGGAACCGTGGCGGCACGTGATCGTGGGCCGCGCCGGCTCCACGCAGGGATGGGGCGCCCAGGATACAGTGTTGGTCTCCCGCCGCCCGTTCGGCGCCGCCGATCTGGCCCGCGCGCGCGCCGCGTTGGCCGCTGCCAATATGCAGCCCATCTACCTGCCGGACGAACGTATCCCCGGGCAGTTCACCGACCTCTTGCGAAGCTCCGATCCGGCCGCCTACGAACGCAATTACCGGTACAATATCACGCCGGTCGGGGACAACCAGCCGTTCTTCTTCTACACGGTGCAGCCGCGCGATATCCTGGCGTTCCTGGCCAACGCGTCGCGGCGCTCGGCCGATTACAAGATCAACAAAGCGGTGCCTCTGTTGTACGCGCTGACGGCTGTCAGTATCCTTGCGACTGCCATCATTCTGGCCCTGCCGCCGTTGGTGCTCGGCGCTCGGTTGCCGCGGCACAAGGGTGTGCTTACATTCCTGCTGTATTTCATCTGCATCGGCGCGGGCTACATTCTGATCGAAATGGCCCTGATCCAGAAGTTCGTGCTTTTTCTGGGCCACCCCACTTATGCCCTCACCGTGGTGATCTTCTCGATGCTGGTCTCGAGCGGCCTGGGCAGCTACTTCAGCCGGCGAATCCTGGCTGACGACAACCGCCGCTTGTATCGCGCGCTGCTGCTGATCGCCTTTCTGGTGGCGCTGCTGGCGGCCGTGGTTACGCCAGTGACGGAGGCGGGGGTGGGATTGCCGTTGGGGCTGAAATTCGCGATCACCGTGGCCCTCATCTCGCCCGCCGGCTTCGTGATGGGCATGCCGTTCCCGACCGCACTGAAACGCCTGGAAGAGTGGCACAAGCCGTCCGTCCGCTGGGCCTGGTCGTTGAATGCCGCGAGCAGCGTGCTGGGTTCAGTGGGATCGCTGGTGTGCGCCATATATTTAGGACTGGTCCAGACCCTGCTGGCCGGCGGGTTATTGTACCTGGCGGCACTGGCGGTGGCCGTGCGCACCCCGAGAGTTCGAGATAATTCCGTTGTAAATACTGTCCCACTAGCGCAAGCTCCGCTAAACTGACAGTTAGGGGAGGGACTCCGTTTTGGCCACCTTGACCAGCGCGCGGCAGGCCGGCAGCGAGAAATGGCACGGCCTCGATCCCGAGCAACTCATCACCGCCTTCCGCGTGATGCAGACGTCGCGGCGCCTGGATGATCGCGAAGTCGCGCTCAAGCGCCAAAACCGCATCTTTTTCCAGATTAGCGGGGCCGGCCACGAAGCGGTGCAAGTGGCGGCGGGCATGTGTCTGCGCGCCGGCCACGATTGGATCCTTCCTTACTATCGCGACCGGGCGCTATGCCTGGCCCTGGGCGTGACGCCGCTCGATATGCTGCTGCAAGCGGTGGGCGCGGCGGACGACCCGGCTTCCGGCGGCCGCCAGATGCCCTCCCACTGGAGCGATCCCCGATTCAACATCGTCTCCTCGTCCTCGTGCACCGGCACGCAATTCCTGCAAGCCGTGGGATGCGCCGACGCCAACCGCTATCTGGCGCCGGATGGCGACGCCATCACCCTGACCGCCGGCGGCGATGGGGCCACCAGCGAGGGCGAATTCTGGGAATCCCTGAATGCCGCCTGCCTGAATCGACTGCCGGTCCTGTTCCTGATCGAAGACAACGGTTATGCCATCTCGGTTCCTGTGGAGTGCCAGACCGCCGGCGCGAACATTTCGGCTCTGGTCTCCGGTTTCCCCGGACTGTTTCGGCGGGAAGTGGATGGCTGCGATTTCCTGGCGTCCTATGAAGCCATGCGGGCGGCCGTCGCGTACTGCCGCGAGGGGCGCGGTCCGGCGCTGGTGCACGCGCACACCATCCGGCCTTACTCGCATTCGCTTTCGGACGACGAACGGCTGTACAAGACTCCCGCCGAGCGCGAGGCAGAGCAGGCGCGCGATCCGCTGACCCGGTTTCCCAAGTTCCTGCTAGACGAAGGCGTGCTCGATCAGAACGCGCTACGGCGCATCACGCTGGAAGTCGACCGCGAAGTTCACGACGCCGCGGAGCAGGCCCTGCACGCCGCTCCGGCCGCGCGCGATTCCGCCATGCGGCAACTGTACTCCGAGAAGATCGATCCCACTTCGGAAGAATTCAGCGCGGCGGCGCAATTCCATGGCGAGCCGAAGACTATGGTCGACCTGCTGAACGCCACGCTGCATGAAGAGATGCGCCGCGATCCACGCGTGGTGGCCTTCGGCGAAGACGTGGCGGATTGCAGCCGCGAGCAAAACCTGGCGGTGGTGAAGGGCAAGGGCGGCGTTTTCAAGGTGACGCACGGATTGCAGACCGAGTTCGGCGCGCAGCGCGCCTTCAACACGCCGCTGGCGGAAGCCGCCATCGTGGGGCGCGCCATCGGCATGGCCGTGCGCGGCCTGAAGCCGGTGGCTGAGATCCAGTTCTTCGATTACATCTGGCCGGCCATGATGCAAATCCGCGACGAGATGGCCACCATGCGCTGGCGCTCGAACGGGACGTTCGCCTGCCCGTTCGTGCTGCGGGTGCCCATCGGCGGGTATCTGAACGGCGGCGCGATTTATCACAGCCAGTGCGGCGAGGTGGCGTTTACGCATCTGCCGGGCTTGCGCGTGATCATGCCCTCGAACGCGCTGGACGCCTGCGGCCTGCTGCGCACTGCCATTCGCTGCGACGATCCGGTGATGTTCCTGGAGCACAAGCGGCTGTATCGCGAGCCATACAATCGCTCGCCGCATCCCGGCCCGGACTATACCATCCCATTTGGCAGCGCGCGTATCGTGAAGCCGGGGCACGATTTGACGGTGATCACTTACGGCGCGCTGGTGCAGAAATCGCAGCAGGCGGCGCTGCTGGTGGAGCGCAAGAATCCGGACATCAGCGTGGAGGTGATCGACCTGCGCTCGCTCGCGCCGTTCGATTGGAACGCTATCCGCACATCGGTGGAGAAGACCAACCGGGTGATCATCGCGCACGAGGACTGCCTGTCGTTCGGCTACGCCGCGGAGATCGCCGCGCGCATCGCCGATGAGTTGTTCGACCGCCTGGATGCGCCGGTGCGCCGGGTGGCCGCGCTGGATACGTGGGTGGCGTATCAGCCGCAGGTGGAGAATGCGATTCTGCCGCAGGTGGAGGATCTGGTGGCGGAGATGGAGCGGGTGCTGGCTTATTGAGGCAGTGAGGTCGGGGTAACGGGACGACCTGGCTCCGGAGAGACTATGGCTGAAACTTCGGCATCAATCGGCTTAGGCCGTTGGTGGGACTATTATGCCCTCCGTTACTTCGTCGGTACAGTTGCAGGTGCGCTGGCAATCGTGGCCCTCAGCAAATGTTCCGCATCGCCCTATCGAAGCTCCAGCAGCAGTTCCCGCCCAACAGCCGCTGCTGCCTTTCGCAGCGTGCTCAATGTGACCGCATCATACTCGGGATCAAGCAGGCGATCCAGCGCAGCGCGGCTGGTGTGCATCCTCCGCGCCGCAGCAGCAGCATGCGTCCCTGTTCTACGCAGAAAAGAACCCGCGCGATCCGGGCCCGTGGCAAACCGCTCGGGACTTCCCACAATTCGCGGCCCAGCGGACGAACGAGCGGCATGCCGATAGGCCAAGAGAACTCCACGTCCTTGATGTCTTCGCCGAATCGCCTTCCGGTCCTTCGGCTCAAGCTCCCTCAACCATTCGCGCACCGGCTCCCTGCCGCTATCGAGGCGGTAGAAATATGCCAGTAGGCGCTTAAGTCCCGGGCCCACAGGCCACTGCACCAATTTTGGTACCGCCAGTCAATCGACTAGACGGTGACGTCGCGAAGGTCGGGGCGGTAATGCCCATCGCAGGCCAGTGGACTTCAAAACACATAGCCATCCATAAGGGACGTTATCATAGTGTAGGAGATTGATCCCAACAGCGCGCGCCCGGTAGTGGGCGGACACTCCTTTTGGAGGACGGACAAATGACGATCACCCTGCAGCCCGATCAGGAACGAGCGATCGAGGAGGCCATCCGCGCCGGTGCGTTCCGTTCGGTGGATGAGTTCATCGAGACGGCCATCGCCACCCTACCGAATTATGCGATCGCTGCGGACCCCTTGCAGACGCCACCGCGAAGGTCGCGTTTGTGGCAGTTGCGCGAGGGGCTGGCGCTCGGCGATCTCTCGATCAAGGAACTAATTGAAGAGGGGCGTGAGTGAGCGCTTTCATCCTGGATGCTTCTTACGCTCTGATGTGGTGTTTTCCCGATCGCGCAACCCCCAACACGGACGCGGCACTGCGGCGCATGGAGACGCAAAGCGACAGCGCGGTTGTGCCATGGGTGTGGCAAGTGGAGGTCGCCAATGCCCTGGGGAAGGCTGCGGTCCATGGCAAGGTGCCGCTCGGCCGCGCGCTTGAAATCTGGGACGAACTGCTCCTCCTACCCATCCGCCAGGTGGCAATCGGCAGCATTCCGCAACTACTTCAACTCGCCGTTAAGCAAGACCTGTCGCTCTACGACACGTGCTATCTGCAAGCCGCACTGGTTTCCCGCCTGCCGCTGGCGACGAACGACAAGAAGCTGCGGGCGGCGGCAGATGCCTGTGGGGTCACATCCCTCGTGCCTTGAAGTGCTATGGCAGTTGCGGCTGCCACCTCCCGGGCGAGAACGCGCTTGATGGCGGTCGGTGTGACTTCCTCGTAGATGCCCTCCTCGCGGAGCCAGCCATCGAAAGACGATCCAATGTTCTTTTTTTTTTGCGCCTCTGAAGCGTGGAGTGGCTTCGTCAGGTCGGGAAACTCGGTGAGTTCCTCCGATCCGGGCAAAACGCGAAAAATAAGGTCGTCGGACTCGATGTCGAAGTAGCGCATTCAGCTCTCGCAGGGTGATTACCGAAGCGCCGAATCAAGCAGCGGCCGTATCAACCGCAGCGCCGGACGCGTGTTGTATTCCGCGCGGTATTGCCGGTGCCCGGGGTCGTCCGGAAACTGTTCTCCCGGCGGATATGGATACTGCGACATGGCGTGGAACGGCAGCGGCTCCACGGTCTGCCCATGGGCCGTATTGGCATCCGCATCCTTGGCCCAGCCGTCCACGAAAAGCAGAAAGTCCCGCTTCCATCCCGCGGGCAGCGGTCCGGCGGCGCGCTCCGGAAACAGCAGGCGCAGCTCGTCGCCCGATCCCATGATTACCATGCGATCGTCGATCTTTCCGATCAGCGGCAGCACATCGCCGTAGCGCGTATAGAGCCCCTGGGTGGGGTTCCACATCGATACCGGCAGCCACTGCGCGTAGTCGAAGCCTTCGGGCTGCTTGCGTTGCGGATGAATCACCGGCGTGGAGAAGCCGCGGAAGTGCAGGTCCGCCGATTCCGCCCCCATGCCGGTCAGGCGCACGGGCGGTGCGGCGCTCTCTTCGCTGAGGAAGATCTCGTCCCAATACACGCATAGGTTCGTCACGATGCGCACCTCGCGCGAGGCCGACAGAAACTTGCCGGTAAGATCCACCGAAATGGTCTTGGGCTTGCCCGCCGGGATGCCCATATCTTCGATTACGGTTTTCCAACGCCCGGCGGCGTCCTTCACCTGTAGGTAGGGCAGCACCAGATCCTTCTTCGCCTGTGAGGCGGCCATGAAGGTGCTGCCGTCGGCCCAGTCCACCCAGCCGCTCAGGATCAGCACGGCGCGGTTGTCAGGGGCGGCTTTGCCGAAATCCAGATCCAGGCGATGTAACTCGGCGACGTCCAGGTAATCGCGGCGGAAGCCATCCGGATAGGTGCGGTCGCGGTGCAGCAGCCGGGGCAGCACATCTCGGTCTTGATCGTCCCGCGCGCGCACCGGATAGACGCGCCGCGTCGCGCCGAACAGGCGAAACTCCGGGAAGGGCGGCGATTTGAACTTGTCGTTGGTGAAGATCTCGACGCCGGCCGGATGATCCACCGCGATCAGCTTCACCTGGTCGAGATACGAAACTTCGCGCAATTCCTCGGTAATACGGATTTCGTAGCGCCCGTTCACGGCCTGCAAAGCCTCGCCCGGAATCTGCACGTACTCGTCGTGGTCCACGGGGAAGTAACTGCCATCGCCCGAGGCCGCGCCCAGCGGGGCTACGCCGAGCACATCCGTGATGAAGCGGAACTTGAAGCCATCCCAGGTGAAGATCATGGGGCAGGAGCCGGAGAGACGCTGCTGCTCCTGGATTTCGAGGGCTTTGTCAACGGGCTGGTCCGCTTCGTTCTGGATTGTGCCGTTGGGCCATGTAATGCGTACGGTGTCGGCGGTCTTGTAGGAATCCACTCCGAACAACAGGGGCACGCCGTCGTAGATGCGCTTCTGGTAACTGGAGCCAGTCTTGATCTCGACCTTCGTGTACGGCGCCAGCTTCAGATTCTTGACGCAATTCAGCCCCGCCAGCAGCCAGTTGTTATGGGTCGTGGTGGCGTTGCGCAGCAGGTGTAGGCCCCCATCGCCGGAGATCAGCGCCACATCGGGCCGGCCATCGCCATCGAAATCGGACGCGGTGGCGGCCACCGCGGTCGGAATTTCGGCGGGCGTTTTCGCGAAACGGTCCAGGCCCAGATTGCGAAAAACACCATTGGCCGCCAGCATGTCGGCGATGCCGCGATTGGCCAGATCGGCGAACGTAAGCGGACCCTTGGCTTCCAGGCCCGCGAACGGTTCGAGCTTGCCCTGGTGGTTCAACAGCAGCAGGCCATCGGCCGCCAGGTCCGTCCAGCTATCGTTGTTCACATCGAATGCGGTAAGCCCTTTCGCCCCCGCTGGCAGCGTGTCGAGCGGCACGGCTTCGTACTTGCCGAGCAAGCGGTCGCGATAGAGGACGCCCGTGCGGTCGCGGTATGAGACGGCAAGATCCACGCCGTTGGTGTCCGCGATCAGATCGATCGGGGCGGCGTCAATGGCGTTTCCCTTCACGAACGGGAATGCGGCGGTGTCGTCGCTGAAGCCCGCTTCGCCGTTGTTCCGCGCGAGCGCGGCGTCCTCGCCCAGCAGGATGAGGTCGAGGTCGTAGTCGTGATCGAAATCGATCCAGACCGCCTTCGCGAAGTGTCCGGCGGGCAGCTTCAGCGGTGACTTTTCAAACTTGCCCTTGTTGTTGTGGTACAACGCCGCGCCATCGGCCGTAATAATGCAGAGGTCCGGCAGGCCGTCGTTATCGTAATCCCCGGCGGCGATTGAGACGATGTTCTTTATGCCGCCCAAACCCGAATCGGCTACCAGTGCGGTGCCGTTCCGGTAAAGCTGGGCGCCGCCGGCGGACCAGGCCAGCATGCTGGGACGGTGGTCGCCGAACGCGTCCAGCACCAGCAGGCCGGCAGTGCCCGGATCGAAGCCGTCCGCCAGCTTGCGGTCCTCGAATTTCGGCGGCGGGGCAGGCTCGCTCTCCGGACGCGGCGCGATGGGATCGTAGATTTCCGCGTAGTAGCTCCACTCCATGTCTTCGGGAACGGCGGCGCCTTCAGTAAGGGCCTTCAGCTTCTGAAAGATCTCAAGCTCGCGGGCGGCGTCGGCGGCGCGGCCAGCCTGGCGGTAGAGGTTATAAAGCTGGAAATGCGGCGCGGCAAGATTGGGGTTGAGGCGCTCCGCGGTTTCAAATTCGCGCACGGCTTCGTCGCGCTTTTCCGCGAGCTTATGCAACACGCCCAGGTTGTAATGCGATACCGGCTCATCGGGGACCAGCCGCAACAGGCCTTCGAACTGGGCCACTGCCGGCGCATAGTCGCCCTCCTTCTTGAAGACGATGCCCAGGTTGAACCAGGTGTGCGGGATTTTGGGATCCAGCTTCTGCGCACGCTCCAACTCGGCAATGCCTTCCTTCGTCCGGCCCGCGCGCAGCAACGCCAGGCCGTAATTCACCTGCTCGCGCGCCGAATTGGGCGCCACATCCAGGGCCTTTTTGAACTCGTCGACCGCCTGCGGATACGTGGTGGGGTTCTCGTAAAAGGCTTTGCCGAGATTGCGGAAGCGCCCGATGCGGTCCTGCACGACACGCGATGCGTCGGCGCCTGAAAGCAACACGAGAGCCGCAACGGAGAGGATGACCACGCCGGTCCAGACGCGAATTCGGTTCATTCATGACCCCACTTTGGAACGTTCACTCCATTGTAGCGGGTGATGCGCTGTGGGGCGCCGCTCGACTGGGAAATGCCCGGGCGCCGCTTATCGCCTATTCCCGCCGTAGCGCGAGCGTGGGGTCGATCCGCGTGGCACGCATCGCCGGGATCAAACACGCAATCGCCGCGACGGCCAGCAGCACCAGCGGCGCCGACACGAAGGTCAGTGGATCCCCTGCGCCGACGCCGAACAACAAACCGCCGAGCAGTCTCGTGCCGAATGCCGCGCCCATCAGTCCGGCGCCGATGCCCGCCAGCGCGGGTTTCATCCCCTGCACGAGTATCAGGCGGCGCACTTCGCTCGACGGCGCGCCCAATGCCATGCGAATGCCGATCTCGGCAGTGCGTTGCGAGACAATGTACGACAGTACTCCATACAATCCGACCGCTGCCAGCACCAGTGCCAACGCCGCGAATAATCCCAGTAGCAGCACACTGAATTCCCGATTCTGCGCGGAGTTGCCAATAATCTCCTCCATGGTGCGGATTTCAAAGACCGGAACGTCGCGATCGAGGCTGTGGATCTGGTGGCGCGCCGCGGCGGCCGCGCTATGCGGATCGCCGGCGGTGTGCATTACGATATACGCGTCGTTCCATTCGCCATCCAGCAGCGGCAAGTACATGGTGGGCTGTACGGGCGCATCCAGCCGCTTCACCACATCGCCGACCACGCCAACGATCTCATAGTGCGGATTATTTCGGGTTGTCGAAACGCCCGGGAAATAGATGCGCTTGCCGATAGCATCTTCACCGGGAAGAAAACTCTTGGCGAAAGACTGGCTCACAACCACGGCGTCCAGCCGCGGGTGCATGTCGTCAAAGCCCGCGCCATCGTGCGGGGTGAGCGTGCGGCCCGCGAGCAGCGGGATACCGGCCGCCTGGAAGTAACCCGGATCCGCGCCGCGATAGAGAGCATCCATCAGCTTGCCTGGCGGCAACGTGCGGCCCTCGATAAGGAACACCCTGTCGCTGCAGTGCCCGGCCACCGGCGCGCAAGTGACCGACCCGGCCGATTGCACGCCCGGAAGGGCTTGTGTGCGCTCGTTCGCCTGACGGTAGAAAGCGGCCACTTGACCGCGTGTTTTATAGCTGGCTCCCGGGAGCGCCTCGGCCATGGTAAGGGTATGATCCGTGCGCACGCCGGTGTGCACGTTCTGCAGCCGGCTGAAACTGCGCAACATGAGCCCGGCGCCCGCCAGTAATACCAGCGATAACGCCACCTCGGCGGCCACCAGCACGTCGCGGAAACGCGCGTGCGAGCGGCTCGTGCTCACCGACCGTCCCTTCACGCTCTCCACGATGTCCGAACGCGATCCCTGGAATGCGGGGAACAGTCCGGCGGCAATGCCGGTGAGCAGCGCCACGCCGAACGTGAACAGGAATACAGACCGGTCGACGCCGATGCGGTCGATACCGGCAGGTAAGCGGCGTACGGCGCGCGGGCGGCCAATTGTTCGGTGGCCGTCGAAGCCAGCAGCAAGCCGCCCAAACCGCCCAACAACGACAGAATCACGCTCTCCGTCAGCAGTTGGCGGACGATGCGGGCGCGGGTGGCGCCCACGGCGGAGCGAACAGCCACCTCCCGCTGCCGGCCCAGCGCACGGGTGAGCAGCAGGTTCGCCACGTTGACGCAGGCGATAATCAAGACGCAGCCCACCGCGCCGAACAGCACCAGCAGCGAGGTGCGCACGGCTTCCACATTGTAGTTCGGGCTGTGATCGTACAGCGGCACTACATTGCCGCCCTTGCCTGCGATCTCTTCGGGATGCTGCTGCTTGAAGCGCCGCGCGATGCCGTCGATCTCGGCACGGGCCTGTTCCACGCTCACGCCTGGCGCGAGCCGGCCGAGTACCGTCAGCATGTGGCTGCCGTGGCTCTCTAAGGTCGGCGGGTCCAGATACCGCTGCAGCGGCACCCAGACCTTGACGGTGCGGGTATGGATATCCGAAATTGCGCGGCATTACGCCGGCAATATCGTACTCTTCGCTATCCAGGCGGATTTGCCGATGCACGGCGTCCGGTGAGCCGCCGAAGCGCTGTTGCCACAATTCGTAGCTGATCAGCGCCACGCGCGCCGCGCCGGGCCGGTCTTCCTCCGCCCGGAACGATCGTCCCAGAACCGGGGCTACGCCCAGCGTCCGAAACAGGTTGGCCGAGCAGAACGATCCGTCGATCCGCTCCGGCGTGAAAGATCCCGTGGCGCTGGCCAGGTTGAAGGCCGTTTCGCCGCTGGCCGCCATCTGGTCAAAGCCGCGGGCCTGTTTCTGCCAATCCAGGAAGTTGCCCGGCGCTACCACGTTGAACGGCTCCGTTCCTACCACGTCGCGCTCGAACAGAGCGACCAGACGCTGCGGATCGGCGTAGGGCAGCGGCTGCAGCAGCACCGCGTTCACCACGCTGAACATAGCCGCGTTGCCGCCCAGCCCCAGGGCCAGCACTACGATCGCGACGATCGCGAAACCGGGCCGATTCCAGCAGTTGCCGCAAAGCGAATTGAACGTCCTGACGGAGAACTTGCAGGCTGTTGAGCATGGACCCTCCACCAAGTAATTCAGCAACCAGCGTGCCGAAGCCGCCGAGCCTGAATCGCAGGATTGCTGGGCAGGCTTTGACCGCGCGTGGGAACAGGTGTTCGCAGCCGGACAGCAGTCCCTAGAATGCGCTGAGATATTTCTCTCTTAGAACAGTCCGGTGATGCAACTCGTGGCCGGCGATGATGTAGGCAACCGCACGCACTGAGACCGGGTTGTCGCTTGCCACGCCGCGCCGCTTCCAGGCCTCCGGATTCAGCGTCCGGAACAGCCACACGGTAGCCCTGCGTACGCAGACAAACTCCTCGATGAGGTCCGCCAACCAGCGATCCCCAGAGCCGCTCGCGCGCACATAATCGTCCTGTTCGAACGATGCCAGCGGGGTGCTATCGCCGCGCGCAAAGCGCAGCGCCCGGTACGAGAAGACCCGCTCGGCGTCGATCACGTGCCCAAGCATTTCCTTGATGCTCCACTTACCGGGAGCGTATCGGTAATTGCCCTGCTCCTCGCTCAGGCCGGCGAGCAGCGCCAGCGTGTCGCGCGGCTGGTCCTCCAGCGCGGCGACCACATCGTGGCTGGCCACCAGCGTAATGTACCGGCCGTAATACGCGGCATACTCGGAGGGTTCGGGAGGGGCGATGGCTTGTGCGATTGCTTGCATACCGCCAGTATCGCACCACTATCGCAAATGTACCGCGCGTCATTTTGCAGTGCCTCCAGGCGCGGGGACGGACACCGTTCCAATGTTGCTGAATCCGGTATTCGTCGGGCAAACAGAACCGCCGGACGTCTTCGGCAGCGCCGCCCTCGTCCCGCTCCGCGTTGACCGCCGCGCTATTCTGGAAGCTGTCATGCCATCCATCACCCGCCGCACGTTCATCGAAACCTGCGCCGCCCTCGCCGCCGCGCCCCAAGCGCGACCCGCCGCGACGCCCGATATCCACTTTCCCGCCGCGCCGCGAGATCGGCTGGCAGTCGCTTCGTACCCGTTCCGCAGTTTCATGGATCGGCCCGGCCACCCTGGTCTGAAGCTGACCGATTTCGCCTCCATGGTCGTGGACAAGTTCGGCATCTACAATATCGAGCCGCTCAACTCGCATTTTCCGTCCACCGAGCCTGCCTACCTCGACGAGCTCCGGCGTGCGGTCGAGCAGGCCCATTCGCATATCGTGAACCTCCCCACGAACGTCGGCGCGAGCGTCTACGATCCCGACCCCGCGCGTCGCGCCAAAGCCGTCGCGGGCGGCAGGAAATGGGTGGACATCGCCGTGGCGGTCGGCTCGCCCAGCATTCGCACCCATATCCAGGGCGCCCGAGGCGCATCGCCCGACGCAGGCCGCGCCGCGGAAAGCCTGAAGCAGGTCGCCGAATACGGGGCGGCGAAGAACGTCATGATCAACCTTGAGAACGACGATCTGGACACCGAGGACGCCTTCTTCCTGGCAAAAGTGGTCGACGCCGTAAACAGCCCGTGGCTGCGCGGGCTGCCGGATTTCGGCAACTCCATGATGAAAGGCGACGAAGATTTCAATTACAAAGCCATGGAAGCCATGTTCCGCCGCGCCTATAACATCTCCCACGTGAAGGATTCCGAGGTCGACAACGGCAAGGTCTTCCGCGTGAGCATGGCCAGGACCTTCGCCATCGCCAAGGCCGCCGGCTACCGCGGTTACTTCTCCATGGAATTCGAAGGGCAGGGCGAGCCGTACGAGGGCACCCGCAAGCTCCTGGACGAAAGCCTGAAGGATTTGTAAAGACAGGCTCCGTGCCTGTTCCTGCGGTTTTCCAAGAGAAGGTGCAGAGGTCGGTGGGAACGTTGAACCTACTGATAATACCGTCAGTCAACACACAGTACCTTTAAACTCCACAATCTCTGCGGTCCCCGCGCGGGCCTTCTGCAGCGCGCCCGTCTCGAAGCCGATGGCGCCCACGCGCGCATGCCTGCCGCCGTACCGCTCACGGATGCTGGCCAAGTTGTGCTTTGGCTCTTCCGGCGCCCACGGGTTCGATCACACCGAAAATCTTGTCAATGCCGAATTGTCCAATCCTCTTCCAGTCCTCGTTCAATCTGGGACGATCCCGAGAAGCCCGCAGGGAAAGGGACCCGCCGGAGGGGTATATGACGACGCAAACCCAGCACGTCAGGCGGTCCATCTTGCCGGCCGCGAAGCACGCCCTAAAGTCCCGTATGAGCGCCGCCGATAGCCTGAGTGATGGCGAACTCGGCGGAAATGCGTGCGCTAGTCTCCGGGCGGTGGCGAAAGGTGACTATTCTGGCGATACTGCTGGCCGGCGCCTGCCCGGCGAGCGATCCTGCACCGCAATCGGCGGGGGACCTGGTCGAGGACAGCCTGGAAACCCTGATGAACCTGGAAGTGAGTTCGCCAGGCCGCAAAGAGCAAAAGCTGAGCCAGACCGCGGGCGCGGTCTACGTGATCACGCAGGAAGACATCCGGCGCTCCGGACTGAGCAGCATCCCGGAGGTGCTGCGCATGGTTCCGGGCGTGCAGGTTGCGCGCATTGACGCCAGCAGCTGGTCGGTGACCGCGCGCGGCTTCTCCGGGCGCTTCGCCGACAAGATGCTGGTGCTGATCGACGGGCGGAGCATCTACAACCACCTGTATTCGGGCGTGTACTGGGAGCAGAACAGCGTGCCCCTCGAAGACATCGAGCGGATCGAGGTGATTCGCGGTCCGGGCGCCACCATGTGGGGCGCCAATGCGGTGAACGGGGTCATCAACATCATCACCAAGCAGGCGAAGGAGACCCAGGGTCTCACGGTCTCGACCGGCGGCGGCAGCGAAGAGCGCGCATCCGGGTTCGTGCGCTACGGCGGCAGCGCCGGCGATAATACCTCCTATCGCGCATACACGGACTACTTCCAGGACGGACCGCTCTCCACCGCCGCCGGACAGGCGGCCCACGATCATTGGGACTTGGCACAGGGAGGCGGCCGCCTGGACTGGCAGGAATCCGACCGGGATACGCTGACCTTCGAGGGGGACGTGTACCGCGGCGGCGCGCAACAGACGGTTTATTCGAACTATCCGGCGATCGGCTTGACTCCGGCAGTTCCGGATACGGTGGCGATGTCCGGAGAGTACGCTCTAGGACGCTGGACACACCGGTTCTCGGATCGATCGGATCTCTCCACGCAGTTCTCGGTCAGCGACGAGGACCGCCTGGAGGGGTATGGGGCACTGGATACGCAAACGACGGAATTCGATTTGCAGCACCATTTCGTTCTTTCACCAAGAAACGACCTGATGTGGGGAGCCGGTTTTGAGGTGTACCAGGACGATACCTCCAGCCACCGGGCATTCCCGCCGCCCAGCGCTACGGTGCAGCTGGTCCCCGCGGACAGCACCGACGCATTGTTCAGCTTCTTCGCGCAGGACCAGATCGCACTGCTGCCCGAGCGCCTGACGCTCACGCTGGGCGCCAAAATCGAGCATACCGGCTCCATTGGCTTCGATATCCAGCCTAGCGCGCGGCTGCTGTGGAACGTAACGTCCAGGCAAGGCCTGTGGGCCTCGGTGTCGCGCGCCGTGCGTACCCCGGACCTCGTGGATCGCGACGCTCTCATCCAGTTTCAAGCCACGCAAGGCTCCAGCGTGGTTGGCATTCTGAGCGGGAACCCGAACATGCGTCCGGATACCGCCCTCGCATACGAAGCCGGATACCGCAACCAGCCGGCCCGCTGGGTCACCCTGGACTTGGCCACATTCTTTAGCGTTTACCACGATCTGATGACCATGGACATTGGCGCTCCCTTCCTCCAGGCCGGGCCGTCGCCGGTGCTGGTGGTGCCGATGCAATTTGGGAACAATTCGGCCGGCCACACCTACGGAATCGAGATGTCCACCAACTGGAGTGTCACCCAGAGGTGGCGCCTGACGGGGAACTACAGTTGGTTCCGCTACGGACTGGATAGCGGGCATCTCGGAGCGGGAACTATCCCATTAGACAATGAAGGCGGCTCACCCGCCCACCAGGTACAGTTCCGGTCGCAGCTGGATCTTGGCCGGAAACTGAACTTTGACGCGGGCGTGTACTACGTGTCGGCTCTGACCGGGCTGGCCGTGCCGGGCTACGTGCGCACGGACGCACGCCTCGGTTGGCGGGTGACGCGCACGACCGAGATCAGCCTGGCGGGCCAGAACCTGCTCAACGGCCGGCACCTGGAATACGCGGCCACGGACTACGTCCAGCCCAGCGAGCAGGGGCGCGCCGTTCAGCTGAGGGTTAGATGGGCGTTCTGACGCTGCGCCGCGGCGCGGGATGCCTGGTGCCGTTGCTGATGGCCGGAATATCGCTGGCGGGCGAGGCCGCAGTGGAGTCTCCGCCCGCGATGGCGCACTCCGAGTACGAAATCGAGAGCGCCATGCTGTATAACTTCACCAAGTTCGTCGAGTGGCCGCGCAGCGCCTGGGGCGAGGGGGGCGAGTCGCTCGTGGTGGGCGTTCTTGGAGACGATCCCATGGCCCACATACTCGCGTCCGCGTTGCGGGACAAAACCATCTATGGACATCCCATCCTGGTGCGGCGGTTGAATTCCGGCGCGGACGTAAGAGGCTGCGCAGTGCTCCTGGTGGGCGCCGCCGAGCGGAAAGAGATTACCCGGATCGTACAGTCCGTGGGGCGGTCGCCGGTTCTGACCATCGGCGAGCGCGAGCAGTTTTCCCGGCTGGGGGGCGTCATCGCGTTCATTCGCGACGGCAACCGGATCCGGTTCGAAATCAACCTGGATGCCGCGGACCGTGCCGGTCTGCAGGTGAGCTCGAAGCTGCTGCGGCTGGCGGCTGTGTGGCGGGAGAATCCCCCGCAGGCGCGGAACTAACATGCAATTCCTGCGGGACATTTCCATTAAACGGAAGCTGATCGGCATCATCATGGCGACCAGCACGGTGGCGTTGATGCTGGCGTGTTCCACGTTCCTGGCTTATGAGCTGGTCACCTATCGAAGCACGGTCACGCAACAACTGACGACCCTGGCGCAGATTGTGGCCGAGAGCAGTACGGCGGCGCTGGCTTTCGACGACCGCCGCTCCGCCGGGGAGACCTTGGCCGCGTTGCGCGCCGAGCCGAATCTGGTGGCCGCGTGCATCTATACGAAAGACGGGCGGCCCTTCGCCGCATTCATGCGCAGCGGATCGCGGCGGGATTTGCCCCGCAGTCCGGGCAAGCCGGGCGCCCAGTATCGGGACGGTTCTCTGGTGCTGTTTCAGCGGGTGGTTTTCGATGGAGACTGGATCGGAACCATATATTTGAAGAGAAATCTCCAGGATATGAATGCGCGCCTGCAGCGCTATGCCGGAATCGTTTTGGGAGTGTTGCTGCTCTCCTCTCTGGCGGCGCTGCTGGTGTCGTCCAAGCTGCAACGGGTCATCTCGGAGCCTACGCTGCGCCTGGCTGAGATGGCCAGCCGCGTTTCCGCCGAGCGGGATTATTCCTTGCGCGCGGCCAAGCGCGGCAACGACGAGATCGGCGTCCTGGTAGACAGCTTCAACGAGATGATGGGGCAAATCCAGGCCCGCACGCAGGATCTGCACGAAGTCCACGGCGCGCTCGAGCGGCATGTCGGCGAGTTGTGCGACGAGATCGTCCGGCGGCAGCGCGCGCAGGAGGAAGCGCTGGCCGCCAAGCAGGCTGCCGAAGAGTCCAGCCGCGCCAAGAGCGCATTCCTGGCCAACATGAGCCACGAACTGCGCACGCCGCTGAACGCCATCATCGGTTATAGCGAGATGTTGCGCGAGGACGCCGAGGACCACCACCAAGAGCGGTCGGCCGCGGATCTGGCGCGCATCACCACGGCGGGCAAGCACCTCCTCATTCTGATCAACGACGTGCTGGATTTGTCCAAAGTAGAGGCCGGCAAAACGGAACTGATGTGGGAGGACGCCTCTCCGGCCCAGATTCTGGAAGACGCGGCCGGCGCCATGGCGCCGCTGGCCCGCAAGAACGGCAACCAGCTGACGGTGCACTGCGCTCCCGGCCTTCCGGCCATGCATGTGGATGTAGTGAGGTTCCGGCAGAGCCTCTACAATCTGCTGAGCAACGCCTGCAAGTTCACCAAGAATGGCACGATCGGTGTGGATGTGGTCCCGGTAACCGTAGATGGCAAGGAGTCGATCGAATGGCGCGTGAGCGATACGGGTATCGGCATTGCGCCGGACCAGATCCACAAATTATTTCAGCCCTTCTCACAGGTGGACGCCTCGACGACCCGTAATTACGGGGGCACAGGATTGGGGCTGGCCATCAGCCAGCGGTTCTGCGAGCTAATGGGCGGTGGGATCACCGTGGCCAGCGAGCCCGGCAAAGGCTCTACCTTTACCATTCGATTGCCGCAGCACCGGAATCGCCCCGCGGTGGAGGATCCTCCGCCTGCGCATGCCGCGGAGGGCACGGGCACCCCCGCCGCACGGGAGCCGCAAACGAACACGGTCCTGGTGATCGACGACGATCCAACGGTGCACGACCTGATGCAGCGCTCCCTGACCCGCGAGGGCTTCAATGTAGTAGTCGCCTCCAGCGGCGCCGAAGGGCTGCTAAAAGCTAAAGAGGTACGGCCGTCGGCCATCACCCTGGATGTGTTTATGCCGGGCATCGACGGCTGGACGGTTTTGAGCGAGCTGAAGGCCGATCCGGTTTTGGCGCCGATCCCCGTCATCCTGCTCACGATTTCCGACGACCGCAGGCGAGCCTGCCTGCTGGGCGCCGCCGAGTTCCTGCAGAAGCCGGTGGAACCGGAGCGGCTGGCGGCCGTGTTGCAGAGGTGCCAGCCAGACAGGCTGGCGGGACCGGTGCTGGTAGTCGACGACGATGCGGCCTCGCGCGACTTGTCCGCCCGCGTCCTGAAGAAGCAATTCGGCAGCGTGATCGAAGCCGCGGATGGCAGCGCCGCCCTGGAGGCCATGTCCCAGCAAAAACCCGGACTAATTGTCCTGGATCTGACGATGCCCGGAATGGACGGATTCGATTTCATCGCCGGGCTACGCCAGGTCGCCGACTGGCGCAAGATCCCTATCGTGGTACTGAGCGCGAGGGAGGTGACGACGGCGGAGCGCAAGCAGCTGAGTACGGTGGTACGGCGCATCCTGCGGAAAGGTGACTTTCCCGGTGTGGCGTTGGCCGGCGAGATTGCCGATCTGTTAAGGGAGGGTCAGCCGGTACGGGCAAAGTTGCCGGGGGAGAATTGCTGAAATGGCGCTGTTAATCGTGGACGATGAAGAAAGCAACCGGGATATGCTGTCCCGGCGCTTACAGCGCCATGGCTTCGAGGTGGTGATGGCCGAAGACGGGCATCAGGCGCTGGACTCGATCCGGCAGCAGACGCCTGACGTCGTGTTGCTGGATATCCGCATGCCCGGGATGAGCGGCATGGAGGTCCTACAGACCATTCGCGAACAGTACTCCGCCACGCAACTCCCGGTAATCATGGTGACCGCCGAGGGCCAGAGCGCCAGCATCGTGGAAGCGTTGCGAATAGGCGCCAACGACTATATCACCAAGCCGGTGGATCTGCCGGTGGTGCTGGCGCGCATTCGCACGGTTCTCTCGCAGAAGACGCTGTCCGCCGCCTTACGCGAGAGCGAGGACCGCTACGCCCGGGCGGCGCGGGGCTCGAACGACGGCTTGTGGGACTGGGATCTGGAGAAAGGCGAAATTTACTACTCGCCCCGCTGGAAGGAGATGCTCGGATACCAGGACGGCGAAATCGGGCAGCGGCCCGACGAATGGCTGTGCCGCGTACATGCGGACGACTTTCCGCGCCTGCAAGCGGCGGTGGCGGCGCACTGCCGGCGGGAGACTCCGCAACTCGACTGCGAACACCGCATGCACTGCAAGAACGGCAGCTATCGCTGGATGCTGAGCCGTGGGCTGGCAGTGTGGAGCGACAGCGGTGACGCGGTGCGCATCGCCGGCTCGCAGACCGACATTACCGCGGCGAAGGTTGGCGACCCGCTGACAGGCCTCCCCAACCGCTTGCTGTTCATGGACCGGCTGGAGCGGCGCGTCGAACTTTCGAACCGGCGGCCCGGGCGCGAGTTTGCGATCCTGCTGTTGGGTGTGGACCGCTTCAAGAATGTCAACGACAGCCTGGGGCACGTGGCTGGGGACCTGTTGCTGAAGGCTCTCGCGGAACGGCTGCGGGAGAGTCTGCGCGCCGCGGACACCGTCGCGCGTCTGCAGGAAGACTGCGGCGTGGCGCGTCTGGCCGGCGACGAGTTCGCGGTGCTGCTGGATGAGATCCGGCAGGGCGGCGATGCTGTGTCGGTCGCCGAGCGTATCGGCGCGGCAATGCACGCGCCTTTCGCGCTGAATGGGAGCGAAGTGTTTGTCACCGCCAGCATCGGGATCGCGGGGAGCGCCAACGGCTACGAGCGCGCCGAGGACTTAATGCGCGACGCCGATACGGCCCTGCACTGCGCCAAAGCGGCGGGGAGATCCCGCTTCGAAATCTTCGACGCGGGCATGCGCCGCCGCGCCGTTACCCGGCTGCAGGTGGAAACGGACCTTCGCCGGGCTTTGGAGCGCAATGAACTACGGCTGCATTACCAGCCGATTGTCGACCTTCGTACGGGCGCCATTGCGGGATTCGAGGCCCTGGTGCGCTGGCAGCATCCACTGCGCGGCATGGTTCCCCCGATGGAATTTATCCCCGTAGCCGAGGAGACCGGGCTGATCGTTCCGGCTGGCCATTGGATCCTCGAACAGGCTTGCCGGGACGTGCGGCACTGGCTAGCGACACCCACAGGGGCCGCGCTCTTGCCGGGCAGCAGAGTTCTGACCCTGCACGTGAACTTTTCGCCCGTACAATTCGCGGAATCGGGCGCGATCGACCAAATCGAATGCACCCTGCGCAAGAGCTGGCCGGGCAACTGCGGATTCGGATTGAGCTTCGAGATTACCGAAGGCACCATGATGCAGAGCTCGGACATCGTCTCGGCGCTGCTGGCACGCCTCAGGGACTTGCACATCGGCCTGGACATCGACGATTTTGGCACCGGCTACTCGTCGCTCAGCCAGCTGCAGCATCTGCCGGTACAGACACTCAAGATCGACCGCGCCTTCGTCAGCCGGATCGGCGTGGACGGGGATAGCCTGGAGATCATCCGCACCATCGTGGCGCTGGCCCATAATCTGGGCATGGATATCATCGCGGAGGGCGTGGAGACGGCGCAACAGCTTGCCGAGCTGAAGGCCCTCGGGTGCGAGTATGCGCAAGGCTACTACTTCGGCAAGCCAACGGACCGGGAAACCGCATGGTCACTGATCCCGGCTGCTGGCGCCGGCCTGACGGCCTCCGCGGCCGACTGTCCAGCGGGCCGTGTGCCGCCACCTTCCGCGACCATTGCGGCGGCCGACTCGCCCAACCTGTAAATTCCGTATCCTCCTGGAGTAGCCGCGCATCGATTAAGCTGGTCTAAGGAGGATTCATGAAACGCAACGCATCGGCCGTCTGGCAAGGCGATCTCAAACAAGGCAAGGGAGCCATATCCACCGCCAGCGGCACGCTTTCCAATACGCAATACTCGTTCTCGACGCGCTTTGAAAACGGCATCGGAACCAATCCGGAGGAACTGCTGGCCGCCGCGCACGCCGGCTGTTTCGCCATGGCGTTGTCCGGGCAACTGGGCGCCGCCGGCCTGACCGCCGAGCGCATCGAAGTCACCGCCACCATCTCGCTCGAGAAAACCGAGGGCGGGTTTGCCATCACCGAGAGCCACCTCGAACTCAAGGCCAAGGTGCCGGGCGCCAGTCAGGCCGCCTTCGACACGGCGACCGGCAACGCCAAGGCCGGCTGTCCGGTTTCCAAACTCTTCAACACGAAGATCACACTGAACGCCGCGCTCGAATCATAACGTGGCCCCTGTTCAGTGAGCGACCGGGTGCGACTCGCTGAGCAGCGGCTGTGTATCGGGCTCGTGCCGGTGGAAGAGAGCATGCTTCACATCCGGCCAGAATTCCTTCATCACTTGCGAGAAAGCATCCGTGGCGCAAGCAATCCCGAGCCTTTCCATATTGCTGCCCACGGTGCGCGTATCCGGATAGTAGGCGTTCGATATCGCGACAGCGATTCCGTTCCCCAACCACTCCGAGACATTGAACTGCTGGCCCCCGCTATCGGTGCGGCTGACAAAAATACGCGATGCCGCGTATGCCGCGCGATACATTACGCCACCGCGGCTCTTGCCGATGCGGAAATAGCGCGGATCCTGGTGCAGCAGGCTCGGAACAAAACTTTCCGTCATCATGTTGCCGATGACCTGGTCGGCCAGAGCCGTGCCGTATCGCCGCGCGTACCCCTTCATGCCCTGTCCGAACGACGGGTTCTGATTTTCGATCTGGTACAGCGCCGCAAAGGCACCCGCCACCGGGTAGACGGGCCAATCGAACGAGTCCTTCAAGCCGATCAGGATCTTCTGACTGCTGGTAATCGGCTGAAACGGAACGTTGCCGTCAGTGGTGCGGTAATTTGGAAACACGCCGAAAACACGCTTGTCTTGTTGTTCCGGCTGGGGGCTATTCGCAGTGTCCGCCGGATTCTTGGCAGGCAGCACAGGCGGGGCGCCGTCGGAAGCGGCGGGCTTCGCGGTGCTGGCACCGGCGCCATCCGCCGATTGCGCCCATACAGGCACGAGCGCAGTCATCAGCGCTACGAGGGACAAAACGCATAGGCCGGACATGAGACGCCCCGTGAGGCGGAAAAATGATGTCATCTAGTGAAAGTTCCTGGTAAAGAATCCGGCCGTACAACACCAAGGCTACTTGATCTGATGCGATTGACCGCCGGATGGTTACGGGTAACACGTTGGCGGCGAATGTAAGACGAAGGCGCCATCCTTAGGAATTCGCCTTAACGGCCAGCACCGCGTCCAGCATCGCACCAGTGCGGCGCCCCTCCACGGAGGCGAAGCCGGCCTCGTGCAGTAGCGCCGTGTATTCGGCCAGGGTGCGCTCCCGGCCCTCGGTGCAGACCAGCATGTTGAGCGATTGCATGTGCACGGCGGTGGGCCCCGACTTGTCCTCGTCCAACAGTTTCTCGGCGACCAACAGCGCGCCTCCGGCCGGCAGCATTTCGCAGATCTTCAACAGCAGCAGGCGGATGCGGTCCTCAGGCCAATCGTGCAGAATGCGGCCCAGAGAATACAGATCGGCGGGCGGTAGATCGTCGTGGAAGAAATCTCCGGCGATCGGCTCGATACGGTCCCGCGCCGCCGAGACGGCCACGTAATCCCGCGCCATTGCGATCACCACGGGAAGGTCGAAGACTACGGCGCGCAGTTGCGGATACCGTTCGCAAGCGGCGATGGCTAGGTGTCCCGTGGCGCCGCCCAGATCGGCCATGCGGCGGAAGCGCGAGAGATCGAAAGCGGCGGCTACCGGCCGGGAGCTCAACTGTCCAAAACCATGCATCCCACGCAGGAAACTGCGCCGCCGGGCATCGGTCTTGAAGAAGTGGTCGAAAAGGGAGCCGTGCCAGCCGAAGGTTTGCGTCCAGCGATGGCTGCCTTCGCGGATGGCATCTTCCAGGTGCGCCCACATGGGGAATAGCGCCTCGTTGGAATAGAGCACGTAGCCGGTGAGGGAGAGCGGGCTATGGTCGCACAGGTAAGTTTCAGCGACAGGCTGGTTGGCGTAAGCGCCGTTGCGCTTGTCGAGCAACCCCATGCCCACACACGCATCCAGCAGGCGCTCAAGCGGGCCGGCGCCAAGGCTGCCGTCGGGTCCGAGCAGGCGCGCGGCCAGGCTGGACGCGTCCGCGGGGACTTCGTGCAGGGCTTCAAAAACGCCCAGGGAGACGGCCGCGAACATGGTCTTCGAGCGGCGGAAGGCGTCGATCAATTCCAAGACGGGAGCTGGATCTGGCGCTGGATCTGGGGCCGGATTGGGAACGCTCATGGGGCGCCCCGGAAGTGGTCGTAGCCCATCGCCGGCAAGGGTTTGCCCGCGAGACTTACGGCGCCCGGCCGGCCGCGGCGCATGACGCCGATACGCGTCAGCGGGATGCTTCCGAAGCGCGCGGGCACCTTAACCCGCGGGCCCACGGTGAATAGCAACTCGTAATCTTCGCCGCCGTGAAGCGCCTGCTGCGGACTGGCTCCTGGAAACCGGGGCGGCGCCTCGATGGCCGCCTCCAGGCCGGAAGCCAGCGCCATGCGGTGCAAGTCCAACGAGATTCCATCGCTTAAGTCCATGGCGGCCGATGCGCCGATACGCTCGCGCAGAAAGACGCCCAATGGCAGCCTCGGCTGCGGGCGCAGATGCCGCAACCACGCTTTGCCCGTTCCGCGTTCGAGACCCAGCGCGGCGCCGCCGAGCCGTCCGGAGACGTAGATGGCATCGCCGGCGCTTGCGCCATCGCGCCGCAGCGCGCGACCCCGCGGAACCGCCCCGCAAACGACAATATCGCAGGCCGTCGTGGCGGCGCGCGCCAGATCGCCACCTGCCAGGGGAGCGCCGCTAATGTGCGCCAGGCGCAGCAATCCGTCATAGAAGCGATCTATCCAGCACCGGTTCGCGCAGGCGCCGACGGCGAGCGAAAGGAGGCAGAAGCGCGGCACGCCTCCCATGGCGGCGATATCGCTCAATCCGCGGGCCAACGCCTTATGGCCCAGGGCTTCGGGAGGGTGCGTGGCGTGCCTGAAATGCACGTCTTCGAGCAGCAGATCGGTGGTGAACAGCAGATCTTCGCGCGCGCCGCGGGGGCGGTAAATGGCGCAATCGTCTCCTATGCCCAACGCCAGGCCGCGCCCGCCCGGCAGGCGCACTCGGCGGCGGATGGCTTCCAGTATTTCGACCTCACTGCCGGAAGGACGGGCCGAGTGGCCTGTCCCACTGTCGCGCATCTGTTTCCTCCGCAAGATTTTATATCAAATTGGGCTTGACCGCACCATTGCCATCTGCGATAATTCCAAGTGCAAGTTTTGACATGGTTGTTTGTCCCGCGCCACCGAAAGTCCTTAGAGCTACGAGCCTCCGCTCGTAGCTTTTTCGTTTTTGGAGCTGTTTTGGGACCTCTTCCCGGGGCGGGGCGAACAATGAATCAGGAGAAGAAGCAGTGAGAGAAAAAGGCATTGTGAAATGGTTTAACGCCGCCAAAGGCTATGGTTTCATCCAGAGAGGCAGCGGCGATGACGTGTTCGTACACTTTTCGGCGATCCAGGCAAACGGGTATCGTTCCCTGGATGAAGGCGCGGAGGTAGAGTTCGAGGTGAAGCAGGGGCCCAAGGGACTGCAGGCCGAGAACGTCGCCAGGGTCTAGATTCCAGGTTGTCCAAATTTCTTCGGAGCGAAGGGCCCCTGCTGGTGGGGCCCTTTTTCATTTCGCAGGGGCGCGCCAGGACATCCGCCGCACGGCGTGCACGACCGCCCCACACTACTTCTGGATCATCACTTCGGTGGACTTGATGACCACGGTAACGCTGTCGCCTATTTTCAAATGCAACTCTTCGGCGCTGCGCCTGGTGATGACACTTTCGATTTCATTCTCGCCAACCTGAACCACGACGTGCGCCATCACGTCGCCGAGCTTCACTTCTTTGATCTGACCATCCAGTTGATTGCGTGCAGACAAACCCATAAGGCCAGCTTACACCACAGGTTAAGATTAAAGAAGTGAAGAAATTGCTGTGGCTGTTCGCCATCCCGCTGGCCGCGGTCGGCTGGTGGGCTTACCACCGGAACAACGATGCGCCGCAGGTCCCTTTTGCCAAAGTCATCCGCGAGACGCTGGTGAGCACGCTGCCGACCAACGGCAAAGTGGAGCCGATCGAGTGGCAGTCGGTACGCGTGGAGCAGGCCGGGCTGGTGAACAAGGTTCCCGTGCAAGAGGGGCAGCCGGTGAGCCAGGGTGCCCCGTTGGCGATCCTAAGCGACACCGGTTTGCAGGCGGACCTGGATGCCGCCGAAGCACATCTGGCGCAGACGCGGGCGGATTTGGCCACCATCGACGCGGGCGGCAAGCAGCTCGAATTGACCACAATCGAAAGCGACTTGGCGCGTCTACGGGTGGAAAAGGACCACGACCAGAAAGAATATGCTTCGCTGCGCCGGCTGGCCGATAAACAGGCAGCCTCAATGTTGGAAGTGGATGAGATGAAGAGTAAGTTGCAGGCGGCGGACATGGGAATCGAGGCACTGGAGAAGCGACGCGGCGTGCTGGTCACGCAAGCCGACAAGACGGTGGCGCTGGCGCGGTTGCGCGACGCCGAAGCCGCTGTGGAACTGGCCAAGAGCCACATGGCGCAAACCGTGATTCGCGCACCCATCGGCGGAGTGGTCTATGATCTGGCGGCGCGGCCGGGAGCCTATCTGAATGCCGGCGACCTGGTGGCGAACGTGGGCCGGCTGGATCGTTTGCGCGTGCGTGTGTATGTCGACGAGCCCGAATTGGGACGCGTGCAGGAAGGCCAGCCGGTGACCATCGACTGGGATGCGCTGCCGGGCCGGGCGTGGCAGGGCACGGTGGAGCGGAAGGCGGTCAACATCGTAGCGCTGGGAAGCCGGCAGGTGGGCGAAGTGCCCGTCGTCATCGACAATCCGGGCCGGGCGCTGGTACCGGGGACAAATGTCGATGTCCACATTCGCACGGCCACGGTCGAGAATGCGCTGACGATTCCGAAGGAGTGCTTGCGGCGCGACGCAAATGGCGTGGGCGTATTCGAGCTGCAGGGCGGCCGGCTGGAATGGCGAGCGGTCCGCACGGGCGTTTCGAGCGTGACGCGCGTGCAGATTGTCGAGGGACTGGCGGAGGGCGGCGAGGTGGCGCTGCCGACGGAATTGACGCTGCATAACGCGCAGGCAGTGACGCCAGTGCGCCAGTGAGTAACCGGCGGGTGAGCGCGCCCCACCTTATACTATGTTTTGACACGGGACTTGGCCTACGCGCTGCGTGGCTTTCGGAAGAACCCCACGTTTACAGCGGTGGCGATCGCGTCGCTGGCTCTCGGAATCGGCCTGAACACCGCCATTTTCAACCTGGTCAGCGCCGTGCTGCTGCAGCCGCTGCCGGTGCGCGATCCCGCGCGGCTGGTGTCGGTATTTACGCTCGACCGGATCAACCCCGGATTGCTCTATAACTCCTATCCGAATTACAAGGATTACCGGGACCGCAACACTGTTTTCAGGGGACTTGCTCTATATACTTCGATCCAGGCGACGCTCACGGGAGAAAGCCAGCCCGGGGACGTTCAAGGCCAGATTGTATCCGGAAACTATTTCGATGTGCTGGGTGTGAAGCCGATCCTGGGGCGCACGTTCCTGCCGGAGGAAGACCGCGTCCCCGACGCGCAAGCGGTGGTAGTCATCAGTTACGCCTTCTGGACCCGTAGATTCGGCGCCAGCCGGAATGCCATCGGCGCAAGCATCGGTCTGAATAACCTCCAGTACATCGTCATAGGAGTAGCGCCTAAGGGTTTTCATGGCGTTAGCGCGCTGGTGAACACGGACCTATGGGCTCCCATAATGATGTACCCGCAGATTTTCTCCATGGCCGACTGGATCGATTATCGCAAGGCGTTGTTGTTTTCCGTCTTCGGCAGGCTGAAAGAAGGAGTCAGCCGGCAGCAGGCGCAAGACCATATGAAGACGCTGGCCGCCCAACTGGCGCGAGAGTATCCGGCGGACAACGAAGGCCGCACGGTAACCCTGCTCCCGCTGACGGAATCCGTTATCCAACCCAATTCACGCGGCGGTTTCGTGCTGGTGGGAGGGGTTGCCCTGGGCGTGAGCGCGCTGGTGCTGCTGATCGCCTGCGCCAATGTTGCCAATCTGATGCTGGTGCGCGCGGCCGGCCGGCGAAAAGAAATGGCTTTGCGCATGGCGCTGGGTGCGGGCCGCGGGCGCTTGATTGGGCAACTGCTCACCGAGAGCGCGCTGCTATCGATGGCCGGAGTCGCGGCGGCCATAGTGCTGGGGCGCTGGGGGCGCGACCTGCTGTGGACGTTTCGGCCACCCTGGATGCTAAACGGGGATGCAGCGCTCCGGTTGGACGGCCGCGTATTGGCCTTTACGCTGCTGATTGCCGTGCTCGGCACGCTGATCTGCGGATTGGCGCCGGCCATGAGTGCGACCCGCACCGACTTGGCGACCGAGCTGAGAGAACGCCGCAGCCCTTGGACGCGCGCGGGCCATCGCGTCAACTTGCGCAGTGGGCTGGTGATGACACAGGTGGCTCTGTCCGTGGTGGCACTGACGGGCGCCGGCCTGTTCCTGCGGAGCCTGCGCAACGCGCAGGCGGTCGACCCCGGATTCGATGCCGCGCACATGGCCACGGTTGCTCTCGACGTGAAGGCGCGCCATTTCACCGTGGCGGAGGGGCGCGAGTATTACGCGCGAGTGCTGGCGCGGGCCGGCAGCTTGCCGGGAGTGGCCGCCGCGACCCTGGGCTTCAATGCTCCGTTCACTGCGTACCGGGCGCGGAGCTTTTCCGTTGAAGGGCGGCAAACCGGGGCGGGACCGGGCGCGGTGGCGCCTATCGATCTGGTAGAGCCGGGATATTTTCAAACGCTGCGCATTCCGCTGCTGCGCGGCCGGGCCTTCTCGCCCGGCGACTCGGAGAGCGCTCCGCGCGTGGTGGTGGTGAATGAGACCATGGCGCGGCTACTTTCGAGCGGGAGCAATCCGATTGGAGAGCGTTTACGCTTCTTCGGCGAAAGCGCACCGGCGGAGATCGTCGGGATAGTGAAGGACAGCGCCAATGGCAGCGTGGAAGGGCCGCCCCGGCTGATGGTTTATTTATGCCTGCGACAATTCTATTCGCCCACCGTCACCTTGTGGGTGCGCACCGAGGGGGCACCGGAGGCCATGCTGAGCGCGGTGCGGCGCGAAGTACAGAGCCTGGACCGCGATGTGCTTCTATCGGATCTCGAGACCGCCGTGCAAGCGAATCGCGAGTCTCTGTGGGCGCCGCGGCTGGGCGCAGTACTGTTCACGGCTTTCGGCGCGCTGGCGGGACTGCTCACGTTAGTTGGCCTTTACGGCGTAATCTCGTACTCGGTGGGACAGCGCACCCGCGAGCTCGGAATTCGTATGGCGTTGGGCGCGCAGCCTGGCGCCGTGCTGCGACAGGTTCTGGCAGAAGGGATGATTCTGGCGTGCGGGGGATTGTTGCTGGGGCTGATTGCGACCATCGCTATTGCAGGGGTTCTGAGTAGTCTGCTGTTCGGCCTGAGCGCGCGCGATCCATTGACGCTCGGCATCGTCGGGGCGGTCCTGCTGGTAACGGCGCTGGCGGCATGTACGGCGCCCGCGATGCGTGCCACGCGCATCGATCCGGTGGTGGCGCTGCGGGACGAGTAGGCGGCCTTCGACCAGCGCGCCGGCTGCGCGAGCGCACTGGCCTGCTACACCTTCGCTGCAAGATGTCAGTGCGTGGACGGCTTGGCGTCCCCACCGCCGGTGGCGGCGGGCTTGGCGAATTTGGCGTCGTCGATGGGCACGTTCTGCTGCGCTTCCTGAATCTGAATAGTGAAGCGACCGTTGACCCGCGCCAGCGTCCAGCGGAACGCCACCTGGACGCCATCCACCGCGCGATAATCGGCATAGTCGATCTGGGTGGGATTGCGGCCGATGGGCGTGTCGGTATAGCGCACCTGCCGCAACAGCAAGCCGGAGGACTGGTCGAAGTAGAGCCTCACGGGCGGCTGTCCCTGGCGCATGCAGATCAATGTAAAGGCTGGGCGGTCGCCGATCTTATCGGGACGCCCCACGCGGAATCCGGTGAAGATCTCCTTCAGATGCGTGGCAAAGTAGAAATCGGCGTCGAGCCGGGCAGCTTCGGCTTCCTGACCCGACATCTCGCGCGCCGCGCGCCCTGTATTCCCGAGCCATCCGCCCTGCCCGTCGAAGGCGGTGATACTTTCGCCCGACGCCATATGCGTCACGGACATGCGCTTGTCCGGAGCTTTGGCGAAAACTTCGATGGGTGCGTCGTGGCCCATGGCGGTGATGTTGCCCTTCGACACGCGGCTGGAGATCTTGTGTAGCGCTTCCGCTCCGCCGACCGCCGAGACGTATTTTTCGAGGATCTGATCGGCGGTAGGCGCCGCGGCGGAGGAAGCGGCCGGAGCAGCTTCGGCGTGTTCGGGTTCCGCATCGCTGGTGAGGACGGGCGGCGTACCTACGGGGTCGTGGTTGGCGTGATGGCAGGTAAAGCACGTCACCTCCTTGCGGCCGTTGAAGCTGTCCTTATTGATCGCCAGTGTCATGGCGATCATCTTGCGCGCAGTCGCCTTAGCGGGCTTGTCGTCGGCCTCGAACTTGTGCTCCACGTGGCAGAACTCGCATTCCACTCCGAGCGAGGCTGCGATGAATTGCATGGCAGGGAGCACCTGGTCGGCTGGCGTCCCTTGCAGCGCCTGAATGTTCTTGAAGGCCTGCTCGGCGGTTTTGCCGGCAGGTGCTGGCTGGGCGTTGACGGGCGTTGAGAGGGTCAGGGCGCAGGCTGCAGCGGCTGCACACGAGAGAGTTCGCGATGTGGAGTACATTTCTAGAGGCTACCACTTGCGGCGCAGGCGCGCAGGTGTAATAAGTGTTATTCGCATGTGCGAGAATATGAAACGGTCAGCGGTTTCGGTGCACTATGCACATGGAGGAAATATGAGATTGTCCGGTTTGGCGCTCGCGTTGGCGGGCATTTTCGCAGGCACTGCGATGGGGCAGACGCCCACCGTCACGGGCCTGTTGAATAACTACAGCAACACCTTGCCGGGGCTGCCGAATTACGGCATTGCGGAAGGTTCGATCTTTGTGATTTACGGCACGAATTTTTCGTCAACGCAATCGCCCCTGCAAAGCCCGCCCCCAGCCACGTTGAGCGGGGTGACGATCAACGTCACGGTGGGCACCACTGTCACGCACCCGTTGTTTTACTACCTGTACCCTACCCAGATTGCAGCGGTTCTTCCTTCGGCGACGCCGGTGGGCACGGGCACGATCACGGTGACCACCAGCGCCGGCACCAGCACGGGCTTTCCCATTCAGGTGGTGGCCAGCGACTTTGGTCTGTTGACGTCGAACAACGGTTCGGGACCGGCGCAGGGCTACGACGCCAGTATCGACGCCAGCAATCAATATGTCTTATTCAACTTTTCGGAGGCTGCCAATCCGGGCGACATCCTGGAGTTGTGGGGAACCGGGCTGGGCCCGGTGGCGAACGATGCCACGGGGGTTGCGGTGGCCCCTACGCCCCAGGTTTTTATCGGCGGCATCGCGGCTACCGTGCAGTACGCGGGACGGTCGGGGTTCACCGGGCTGGACCAGATTAACGTCGTGGTTCCCGCGGGAATTACGGGCTGTTATGTCTCGGTGGTGGTACAGACCGGCACTTATGTGAGCAACTTCGGGACGCTGCCGGTGGCTGCCAGCGGACGCACCTGTACCGACGCTAATAGTCCGCTTACGGCCTCCCTTCTGGATCAACTCTTCTCAACGGGCAGTCTCAGCGTCGGCACCGTTTCGGTGAGCCAGTTAACCTTGCCGGGAGAGACGGTCGATGGGGTGACCGTCGGCGGTACCACCATTGACGCAGGTTCCGCCAGCTTCTCGAAAATCACATCCGCGCAATACAACCAGGGAGCTTTCGCGGCGGCGTTGGGAGGGTTCAGCTCGATCGGCAGTTGCTTTGTGGATTTCTTCACGACCACCAACACCAGCATTACAACCCTGCCTCTGGCATTCCAGTTCACCTCTTTGAATGCCGGCCCGGCTATCGATATCAACGGTCCGGACGGCACCCTGGCCATGCCTCTCACGACCACAAACGGCGTGTACAACTACTCCACGTCCGGCCTTACTGATTTCATCCCAGCTGCTGGCGGGGCTTTCACGTTTAGCGGCACGGGCGGGCCGGACGTGGGCGCTTTCACCACGCCGACAATCCAGCTCGCGGCTCCGGTGACGTTCACCAACGCGAGCAGCATTTCGCCGGTGACGCGGTCGAATGGGCTCACGGTGAATTGGACTGGCGGCCAAACCGGCTCCTACGTGGGCATCACGGGATTCTCGCTGGCAGCCGAGAGCACCGCCGCTAACAGCTACCTGGTGGGTTTTTTCAGTTGCCGGGCGCCGGCTTCGGCGGGTACGTTTACGGTGCCCCCCTCGGTGTTGCTGTCGGTGCCTGTAAGTTCTTCGATTACGGAGGACGGAGTCACTGTTTCCGCGGGTTTCCTGTTGTTGTCCAACCTGTCCGCCCCGGCGACCTTTACGGCGACGGGTATCGACCTGGGGTTGGTGGATGCGGGCGTCGAAGAATTTCTTTTTGTGACGTACCAGTAGGCACCCGGCCGGACCTGGGTCTTGCCGAACTAGACGAATCTCTGCAACACCTCGAAGCGCATGATGCGCGAAACAGCAAGGTCGTTGAACTGCTGTTTTTCGGTGGGCTGACTTACGACGAAACCGCCGCGGCTCTATCGTTCCCCAGCCTATGTTGTTCACGCTCAGACCGAACTCGCCTCCGTTGTTGGGATCGATTGACATCTGGGCGAGAAACTCGCAGTCGCCGTATGTTCAACCAGTTCGCTGGGCTGATTCGGATCGGCGTTGGAGCCATCAATGTTGGCAACCAGAAAGTGGCCGTTCGGCAGAATCGCAAGGTCGAAGGTTGCCGTCGGAATCTGGTGGACCGCGTTGTCGGCGGAAGAGGCGGCGTAAAGTGTATCATTCTCCCGGTCATAGGCAAGGCCCGATCGTCCAACGATCAGTCTTTATCCTGGGGATGTCAGCCCGCTTGCGCCGCCAGGTATTCGCGCAGTGCAGGAGCCAAGTCAGCCGCCAGTTGCAGGTTTTGCTGCGCATCCAGATCGGAGATCACATAGGCCAGGTAATCGTGACTCTCGAATCCCACCACCTGAAAGCGATCCACGCCCGCCTGATGGATGCCGCCCATCAAGGACTCACCTGGTTGCCGGCGAGTCAGAATCACCGAAACGATTTTGCCGCCGCCGGCGCCACCCGCAATGATAAGGTGCGTGTACTGCCGTCCGCCGGCATCGCAACGATGACCCTGGATGATGCGGAAGTTGCCCGGTAGTTTCGCCTGAACGAGCGGGACCAGATCCGCGAAACTTGGGCCGAGTTCGGCCGCCATCTCGCGGGCGGCTTCGGGCTGTTTGGAGTACTTGCGGAAGACGGCGCAATGCAGATGATCTCGCAATCCCACATTCAGCACCGCCGCGAGGCGCCCGGAGGTTTTCCGCAGAATGGCTTCTTCCGGGTTGCTCGCGACGCGCAACTGGTGGACTAAGGCTACGCAGATGATCACCAGGGCTGCGGCCGCGACGGCCCATAGCCCGGTGCGCGGGCGCGCTAGCCGGCCCCTTACGCTCCGCTTAACTTTGGATTCCAAGTGAATCGGAACGGGTGTGGCGCGCACCGCAGCCCGCAATTGCGCGCGGACGCGGGCGCGCGTTTCGAGTTCAGCCGCGCACAGCGCACAACTCTCCAGATGTCGCTGAACTTCCCGGCTGGTTTCTTCCGGCAGTTCGCGGCTGAGATAGGCATCCAGATGCTCGCGCATGTTCTCGCACGCGTTGTTCATGCGCCGCCCTCCCCGATACCATAAGACCGTGCCAGCCCGCTCAACTGTTCGCGCAACAGCTTCCGGCCGCGGCTCAGGCGGCTCATCACGGTTCCGATGGGTACGTCCAGCAGTGCGGCGATTTCCTTGTAGGAGAACTCCTCGACATCCGCCAGCAGGACGGCGGCGCGGTAATCGGGCGGCAAGCGGCCCAGCGCGCGCAGGATTTCCTCCTGTGCGATGCGCTCGGGGGCGGGGGCGGCGCAGGCCGCGGTTTGCTCCAGGATCTCTTCACTCTCCTTCACCCGGCGCAAGTTGAACCACCCGCGCCGGTAGTGATGGATGGTGTTGATCAGGATCTTGAACAACCAGGCGCGGCAATTGGTGCCCGGCTCGAAGCGGGCGAACGACTTCCAGGCCTGTAAATAGGTTTCCTGCACCACGTCCTCGGCTTTCGTTCCGTCACCGAGCAGCCGGGCCGCGGTCCGATACAGCTCGTTCAGGTGCGGCAAGGCTACTTTTTCGAATTCGCCGGTTTGCGGGAGCTTTGAAAACAATACTCCTATAGTGGCATAAGACGGCGGCGGTGGAGTTTATTCCCACGCTTCACATGGCTTCGCCGGAGGGCGCGCTACGCGCCGGGTGTTTTTGGTAAACTGAAAGGGTCGCTGCGGCGGTTTTAGCTCAGTTGGTAGAGCGTCGGATTGTGGTTCCGAAAGTCGTGGGTTCGAATCCCACAAGCCGCCCCACATAAATCATTACCTTATAATCCATCAGTTCCCCGGGGGAAGCTCCACCTTGCACGTGGCGGGCTGTTTGAGCCAATCTTCCATGCGGTGGATAGAGCGAGCCTTGCTGGATGCGCAGCACGTCGCTCGAAATCTGTTGGACGCGCTCGGATATGGCCCAGCCATGCCGGGGTTCGAGCGCCAGTGCTTGCAGGATGAGCAGGTCTAGGTGCCTTGCGGAAGTTCGATACGTTGCGAATCGGGCATATCCTCCCCTTTCACTTCTACAAGGAGAATCCCAGATCTCTTGTCGAAGCACAAGAGGAGTCGCAATAGCGACACTTAAAACCACCGCGCTAGTGTAGTGTCCACGAAATAGCTGGGCACCGGATTTAGGCGTGGGGCAGGCCATCGTTGTTGGAGGCCTGCCGGCTTCGACCACGGACCGCAGACGACAAACAGCGATCGTCTGCTCCACGCCGCCGCCGGAACTGTCTAGTTATTTTGAAGACACTGCACTAGTTATTTCGAACACACTGCGTTAGTGGGCCGCGACCGAATGCACCTTCAGTTGGCAACCGGAACCACCGCCACGCCGTTAGCCGCGCCGCTGATAGTGGCGGCCGGTTGCAGCAGGGTCAAGTTGCCTTCCCCGTCGACGCTGAAAATCGACAGATGCGTCACTGTGCCGCTGCCATCAATCACCGCCACCAATCCAGCGCCCGAAGCGTTGTCGGTCGGATCCCCGTCGAGCGACGCCGCCACCGCCGAGGTTTGCACGATCCTTTGCCCGAAGACGGCATATCGTGAAAGGCTCATGCTCGGCGAGTTACTCGAGAACAGCAGCGGTCCCACCAGTGTCAGCCAGCAAGGAGCGTTCTGGGTGCCGGAGTTGGTGGTCGTCAAAATCGCCCCATCCCGGACCAGCGAGATCTCGTTGGCGTGCGCGATGGTGACATAGGCATCCCCGCCGAGCGTCACCAATCCCAACGGCGTATTGACGTTGGCCGGGATGTTCTTTACCGGTGTCGAAATCCCGCCCACACCTCCGCCCGGAAGCAGGTTGACCGTCTCAATCATGTTGCTCTTTTCCGTAACAATGAGTTGGTTCGGCAAGAAACCGACCTGGGCGGCGGATCCATCCCCCACGACCAGGGCCACCTCTCCATCGGGACTGGGATTCACATAGGGTCCGTCCATTCTGTGGGATTCAACCGCTGTGGTACCGAGAATGTATAGGTGGCTGGCGCCGAAAGCTACACTGACCGGGCTGGAGATCGTAGGCACCAACTGCGTCATTTGGAAACCCTGGCTGCCCAGCGCAAACATCGACACATTCAACGAACCGAAATTCACCACAGCGACCAGATTGCCTGTCGTCTGGACGCCGCCGGCATTGCTGCCCTGGGGAATGCCGCCCTGGCCTCCCGTGGGAACCGTCTGCATCAGCGCGCCGCCAGAGCTGTAAACCAGGAGCTCGTTCGTAGCGGCGTTTGACGCCGTCACCACCAGAGCCCCATTGTTCGAAGCGGCCATTACCGCGGTGGCCGCGCTAATAAGTAGAACCGTTGTGCTGATAAAACCAACCTTCGTCATCGACTCCTCCTAGATGTTTCGCGCCAACGCGGCGCGGCTCGCAATCCGCGAGTCTTCAGAGGTCTCTTCGTTACAGGGCGGAAGGAAGTTACGGTGCCGATTCGCGAGGCATGTGCGGATCGTCACAGCGGCGCGAAACGGCCGCTCCGTAACTTTCCGGCGGCGTCCATCGTATTCCCTGCTAGGATTGGTAATCGCGGGGTTCGACAGCTTCTCCTCCATGTACCCGGACTGCGATCTGGAAATGCTGATGGCCCGTTACCAGCGGGGCGATTTCGCCGCGGCCACAGCTCTGATCCATCGCCTGAGCCCGCAACTACACCGGTTTTTCGTGGTCCAATTCACGAGCCGCGGCCACGCCGACGATCTCGTGCAGGAAACCTGGCTGCGCATTCACGAAGTGCGGCACACTTATCGCGCCGGCGAGCCGGTGCTGCCGTGGTTTTACGCGATTGCCAGGCACATTCGTGTGGACCACTACAGAAAAGCCAGCCGCACCGCAGCCCGCGAAGAGCCGCTGGAGGAAATGCACGCGTCGGCGCTGTCCCCACCGGGATCCAGCAGGACTCCGGATCTGGAAGCCCTCCTGGCGTGCCTGCCCGACAGCCAGCGGGAAGTGATCGAGATGTTAAAGGTTGCCGGGATGTCGCTCGACGAAGTGGCCCGCGCCACGTCATCGAGCGTAGGGTCGGTGAAGCAGAAAGCGCACCGGGCCTACCAGCGATTAAGGGAACGGCTGAGCGCCGTGGACTTGAGTAAAGGCCGTACGGGAGAGCTCTCGTGAGGGATAAAGAGATCGACGAAATCCTGAAGCAGGCCGCCCAGGCTCCCCATAACGTGGACCCGGCGCTGCTTGATCGCGTCGCCAATTCCATCGGTTCCTCGCTGCGTCCGGTTCGTCCCCTGCCGCCGATCTGGGTGCTGGCGGGCGGGCTGACTCGGATTTGCGCGATTGTGGCTC
>DATKFU010000174.1:0-6992 GCA_035511215.1 Bryobacteraceae bacterium
GCGGATCGTAATTTACAACACGGGGGCCGGGCTGAAGTATCTGGAAGCCTACGCGACGCGGTTCCCGCGGACGGGATCGGGAGAGCAGGATAAGTTGGGCGGGCTGATTACCCCGCGTTGAGGAGACATGCGATTCTTTCGGAAAGGCTTGATGTTCGCCATAACAACGGCTATGGCGCTTCTGCAATGTGTCGCGGCCGAGCGTTTTGAGATCTCGTTTCCCAAGGAGGCGAGCGCGGCGGCTGTGGACGGTCACATGATGCTGGTGATCTCCACCGAGGAGAAACCGGAGCCGCGGTTTCAGATTAGCTTTAGTGGAAAAACGCAGCAGGCTTTCGGCCTGGACGTGGAAGCGCTCGCGCCCGGCGCCGCGGCGGTGGTGGATGCGACGACGCTGGGCTACCCAAGGGACAGCCTGAAAGACATCCCCGCCGGAGATTACTATGTGCAGGCGGTCCTCAATATCTACGAGACGTTTCATCTGGCCAACGGGCACACTGTGAAGCTGCCTCCCGATAAGGGTGAGGGGCAACACTGGCAGTCAAAGCCGGGGAACCTCTACAGCAGGGCGCAGAAGGTACACCTAGACGCCGGGTCCGACGAAGTGATTCGACTGTCTCTTACCGAGAAGGTCCCCGCTGTTCCTCCCGCCGATTCCGACACCAAGTGGATCAAACATGTCAAAATACGCAGCGAGTTACTCAGCCGCTTCTGGGGACGGCCGGTCGAGTTAGGTGCGGTGCTGTTACTGCCGGACGGATGGGAAGATCACCCTACGGCGCACTATCCGCTGATCGTCTATCAGAACCACTTCAACAGGGGCCTGGGGATTGGGTTCACCAGCATGCCGGGTCCGGGCCAGGGTTATAAGCTCTATCAGGATTGGACGGCGGGGCGCATGCCGCGGGTCATCATCGTGACTATTCAACATGCTACTCCTTACTTCGACGATTCCTATGCGGTGAACTCAGCCAACGCGGGACCTTACGGGGATGCTATCACACAGGAGTTGATTCCGTACGTCGAGCGCACTTTTCGGGGCATCGGCCAGGGATGGGCGCGGGCGGTGTATGGCGGTTCCACGGGCGGCTGGGAGGCGCTGGCTTCGCAGGTGTTCTACCCGGATTTCTACAATGGCGCATATGTGTTCTGCCCGGACGTAGTGGACTTTCGCGCTTACATGACCATGAACCTGTACGAAGACAAGAACGCGTTTTGGGTGGAGGGTCCATTTGCGCGCGTGCCGCGCCCCGCGATGCGCCAGGCGGACGGACTGCTGGTCTCCACCATGGAGCAGATGAACCGCTTCGAGCTGGTGCAGGGCACCAAAAGCCGGTCCGGAGAGCAACTGGACGCATGGCAGGCTTACTTCAGCTCGGTGGGCGAGGATGGCTATCCCACGCCCGTTTTCGACAAGCGGACCGGCGAGATCGATCACAAGGTGGCCGCGTACTGGAAGGAGCGCTACGACCTGACGCATATCATGGAGCGCGACTGGAAGAGCCTGGGACCTAAGCTGGCCGGCAAGCTGCATGTTTGCGTAGGAGACGCGGATAGCTTCTATCTGGACCGCGCGGTCCACTTACTGCAAGACTTCATGGAAACGACCACCGATCCTTACTATCGCGGAACATTCGACTTCGGACAGCGCAAGCCGCATTGTTACGCGGGCAACTTCGATCCCCAGGTGGGACTGAATCAGCACTATGTGCCGGAGATGGTGAAGCACATGGAGGAGACCGCTCCTAAGGGGGCGGATACGGCGAGTTGGAAGTACTGACAGGCTGAAGCCTGTCCTACCCTAGGGGCAATCCTGTTCACCTAAAGCTCGTTTCTGTGGGGCAGACGATCAGTTTATGTCGTCTGCCGGCGCTCGCGAAGGCGGCAGACCACGAAAGACGATGGTCTGCCCCACCAAAGTGAACAGTATTGACCTTAGGGGAGGATGGCGGGGAGATAGATATTGACGGCTCCGTCTTCGATGCAGACGCGGATTTCTCCCTGGGATTGGCGGATGATTTCGTCGAGGGTCGGGAAATCGCGGCCGAGAGACGGCGGCGTTACGGTGACGACCGCATAGCCTTCGCCGTCATCGTCGCTGGACACCGTGGAGGTGCGGATCGAGAAGTGGCCGGGGGAGGCCGCGTCGTGGGCGGCAAGGGCCAGTTGCATCAAGATCAACTCGATGCGGCCGGGATCGGCTTTGGCGCCGCCGGCATCGGCTTCGAGCACCAGTTGCAGAGCGATGTCGTCGCCGAGCGCGCATTGCAGCAAATCGTTCAGACCTGAAATCAGGCCGTTGAGATCCAGATGAGAGGGCGGTGCGGCCTCGCGCCGGCAAAATTCAAGGAGACGGTTGGCCAACTGCGCGCAGTGGTTTTTGCCGCGGCCGGATTCCAGCAGGCGGGCGAATTCCTGGGCGACGGCGGCGGTGATGCGGCCGAGGATCTGCTGACGGTTCGCGGCGCCATGGTCCGGCGTTCCCCAAGGCTCGTCGGCGGCGCGCTGGCCGGTGGCGCGGAATAACAGGCATACGCCCACAGCGTGCGCATCGCCATCGCGCACTGGCGCGGCGCTGCCTTGGATGGTTTGGCGGACGCCGTGGCGGCCCAGCAGTACAACGTCTTCCTCCGATGCGCCACTCAAGCAGAGGGCGACGCCCTCTCGAAACACTCTGCCGACAGGGGACGCTTGCGGCGCTCCGGTGAGGGGATCGAGCATGGTGAAGACTTCACCGACCGGCTTGCCCAGGGCCTCTTCCTGGGTCCAACCGGTGAGGGTTTCGGCCACGGGGTTCATGAGCGCGATTTGCCCGCTCTCCCCGGCGACGATGACGGCTTCATCGATGCTGCCGAAGGCGGCGGCCATACGCTCTCCGACGTCGATCAGTTGGCGCTCGCGGTGGTGGCGGTCGAAGGCGAGCTCGATGGCCGTACGCAGGGTACGGTCGTCAAACGGTTTCAAGACATAGCCGGCGGGCATGGTCTGCCTGGCTCGCCCCAGGATTTCGGCATCGGCGTGGGCGGTGAGGTAGACCACCGGGATCTTGAGCCTGTCGTACAGAGCGCCGGCGACATCGATACCGTCCAGAACGCCTTTCAGCTTGATATCCATGAGGACCAGATCGGGCATGGCATCGACGGCCAGCCGGAGAGCTTCCGTGCCGGTGGCGACGGCTCCTACAACTTCGTACCCCAATCCTTTGACACACTCTTGTATGTCGGCGGCGACAACCTTCTCATCCTCGACTAACATGATGCGAGGTTTATTCATTTGACTTCTCCTTTGAGTTTGTTTAGCTCCGTATTCCAGGTCCAAGCCCACCGCCTTTCAGGTGGGTCAGCTTCCAGCGGGTTTCACCTTTGTCACGTCTGCGTCGCCGCAGCTCTGAGCTTGCCGCGCCGGCCCTTCTGCCGGCCTTCGAATGAGCCGAGTGTCCCGAAGAGTCGGGACACGGCACGCCGCGGGCGTGCGCTACGCACTTCAGGCGACTTTCAGTCGCAATCAAATTCTACCGGCTTTAGCCGGTAGTCATTAAATCGACAGGCTAGGATGCCTGCCCTACGAATAGAAAACGATAGTGAGCGCCGGCGCTACCGGAACGCTCGACGGACGCGCCGATCTGGTCGGCCAGGAGATCCACCAGCCACAGGCCCAGCGAGCGGGTCTCGGTGGGATGCGCGGTTTCGAGGAAGCCCCGGCCGTCGTCGCCTATAGTGAGTTCGACGCCGCCGGCGGGGCGCGCGTGAAGACCCAGGGACACCCGGCCCGTGCGGCCCTGCGGAAAGGCATGCCGGAGGGAGTTGGAAACGATCTCATTGACAATGAGGCCGCAGGGGATGGCGGTGTCGACGGCCACGGGGATATCTTCAATATCCATTTGAAGCTCGACGGCGGCCGAATCGACGCCGTAGGAACTGAACAGGCTGGCGGCCAGATTGCGGATATACTCGCCCAGGTTGATATTCGAAAAATCCTTGGCGCGGTGCAATTGATCGTGCAGCATGGCCATGGCATGGACACGCTCGCGGCAGTCTCTTAAGGCCTGGAGCAGCGTGTCGTCGCGGAAGTTGCGCTCCTGGAGGCGGAGCATGCTGCAAATCACCTGGAGATTATTCTTGACGCGGTGATGGACTTCGCGCAGGAGGACTTCCTTCTCCTGCAGGGTGCGCTTGATCTTCTCGCCGGCGAGACGGCGGGCGGTGACATCGCGGAAGTATACCGCCAGCCCGTCGGGCGACGGGTAGGCGTGAACCTCGAACCAACGGCCGCACGGCGAATGCGGATAGAGTTCCTCCAGATGAGCGGGTGCGCCGGTACGCATCGCCTCTTCGAACTGCCGGCAAAAGGGGCCGCCGGCGGCTTGGGGAAAGACTTCCCATAGATTGCGGCCCAGGATGTCTTCCCGGCGGCGGGTCCAGAGGCTCTCGGCTTGGCGGTTGACGCGGACCAAGCGCCAGGCGGGGTCCACGGCGAAAAAGGCGTCGGTAGTGCTTTCCAGAGCGCAGACGCAGCGGGCTTCGGATTGGCGGAGGGCTTCCTGGTCCAGCTTGTGGCGGGTGCAGTCGTGGGCGACAGTATAAGCCAACGCCTGGGCCGGGAATGGTGTGGTGCTCCATGCCAGGTCTTTGTAAGAGCCGGCATAAGAGCCGGCGGCGCAGAGGAAGCGGCTTTCCAGGCCGGCGATGGGAATTGCGTGAGCGAGTCCGGCGATGGCGGCGGCGGCGGGGGGGCGGTCGCCGGGATGTATCAGGTCAAGAATGTTGGTCGATAGCAAGTCCGCTTCGGGATGGCCCAAGGCGGCGACGAAGGATGGATTGACGCGTTGGAAATGGCCGTCGAGAGTTGTGATACAGAAGGGGTCCAGCGAGAGGGCGAAGAAAGGGTCCATTGACATTTGCCGGGAGATGGAGGTTATGGGCATTCGGGTATGCGCGTGTTGCGCGCCGCCGGGAACGCCTTCAACTGGCGGTCGTGGGAGATGCAGCCGGCGTCGAATGCACGGGCTATGTTGTCGGCGTGGTCGTGCAGGCCGTGGGTGAGGCGATTACTGCTGGATGCGGCTTTGCCTGCAGCAGTCGAGGGGCCGGTGGATTTCCTGGCGCTCTCGCGGTTGGCATTGATTTGGGCGTCGGACGGCGGGCCGGATCGTTCCGTGTTGCTCATGCGCTTGTCTCCAGTTTTATGTTACTGGGGCGAATTTGGGGGATTCGGGCGCAATTCTCTCAAGTGGTTGAAAACAGTGGGACGATTGTTTGGCTCGGGTTGTGACTGTTTTACCGGCCAACCTCAGATTCCGGATTCTGAGCGGGGGCGAAGGCGGCCAACCGAACACGTTCGCGCGGTGTCCGGGAAGGCAGCCTGGCGCTGCACTTCGCGTACTACAACTTCTGCCGCGTGGTGCCCGCCATCAACGCTACCCGGCGATGGCGGCGGGGCTTGCCGCACCACGTTGGACGATTGCCGAATTACTGGGCATCCTAACCGCTCTGAGAAAAGGGGACCTCAATAAAGGAGTTGCCCATTAACCAAGTACGGCATGCGTCAATTAGACATCTTCAATGGCATCGCCGTCACGAGAATCTCACACGAAATAGACGCAAATCACATAATCAGGGTTGAACGGCAAAGATGGTGCTTTGTCCCGCAGCCCCACTCGCCACCGTCGCTCCATACAGAACTCCGGTCGGGCTCAAGAACAGAGGGCCCGGCCGTGATCCGAAGGGCACAGCGCCGGAACGAAGGGTTACCGCGCAGCGGTTTAGTTCACTGCGTGCCCGCGAGCTCCGCCGGGTGGATCCGAAGCGCTTGCCGCTGAGGCCGTGCGGGCGGCAGAACACGAAAGGCGATGGTCCGCCCGACCAAAGTGAAACTACGGCTTCCCGCAGCCCCGTTACAATAAACTCTTATGTCGTGGTCAACTGTTCGGGTACCCGCATCCAGCGCCAACATCGGGCCGGGCTTCGATGCTCTCGGCCTGGCGCTCTGCGTGTATCTGGACTGCCGCTTCCGTGCCAGCGACCGCCTATCCATCACCGTCACCGGACGCGATGCTGCCGCCATTTCCACCGGCGAGAGAAACCTCATCTGGCAGACCGCTCTCTCCGTGGCGGCCGACGTGCGCATGCAGTTGCCACCCATCGAGCTGATCATCGATAATCAGATTCCCCTCGGCAAGGGCCTGGGATCGAGCGCCGCGGCGCTCACCGCCGGCGTGGTCATCGCCGACCGCTTGTTGGGCTTGGGCTGGCGGCCGCCGCGCATCCTGGATGAAGCCGCGCGCCTGGAAGGCCATCCCGATAATGTGGCCGCTTGCGTTCTTGGATCCATCGTGGCCAGTGCCATCGATTCGGGCGGCACCGTGCGCGCCGTGCGCCTGGAAATGCCGGCGCACTTCGGAATGGCGCTGGTGGTGCCGGATTTTGTGCTGCCGACAGTCGAAGCGCGCGCGGCCCTGCCTTCCTGCTACAGCAAAGAGGACGCCGTGTTCAACGTCCAGCGCGCCGCACTCCTTATCGCGGCCCTGGCGACAGGAACCACGTCGGCCTTCCCAGCCGCGCTCGAAGACCGCTTCCATCAGCCCTATCGCGCGGCGCTGGTGCCCGGCCTTGCCGAGATTCTGAAGCTGCGGGCGCCCGGCTTGCTGGGATGCGCACTGAGCGGCGCGGGACCCTCCATCCTGGTTTTCTACGAGCGCGGCTACGAGGCCGTCTGCGACCTGGTCCGGCAGATCTTCCAGCTTCATGGGCACGCAGCCGAGATCCTGCCTACCCACATCGCGGATCGCGGCTTCGAGCTCACTTAACGCGCTAGCGAAGGCGGCAGACCACGAAAGGCGATGGTCTGCCCCACCTTAGTCCGGCTCGGCCTCCTCGAACATCCCCGTCTGGCGATTCTTTCGCACCCGGTTCCACGCGAAATAGCGGCCATTCATCGCCACGTATACTCCCGGAGGTAGCGTCTGGGCGAAAGCCAGCGCGCTGCCCAGATTG
>DATKFU010000175.1:0-29663 GCA_035511215.1 Bryobacteraceae bacterium
AGGCGGAAGGACACAGCCGGGAGCACATCAAAGAGTACTTGAACTTCCTCTCCATTGCCCAAGGTTCGGTTGCAGAAGTAGAAACCGAACTTGAAATTGCCGGGCGGCTGCACTACATCGCACCTGACGCTCTTGGTTCCCTAATGTTGCAACTGGGCTCGCTCGGGAGGCAAATCCGCGCCCTTCGCGCAGCCCTCGCGAGCGGCACAACGACAAGGAAGTTATGCTGATGCCTCAAACTCGCGCTCTTGTCGTCGGCATGGAGAAATCTGGGTTGGCCTCGATTCAACTGCTCGTCAGCCAAGGCGCCACAGTGCGCGCTACCGACCTGAAACCGCTCTCTGAACTCCCGGAAGCCGCAGCAACTCTGGGTCGCCTGGGCATCCCCTTCACCCAACAGTTCCCCACACAGGACCCAGCACCCAGCACCCAGCACCCAGCACCCGCTTTTGACCTGATCGTCATTTCCCCCGGCGTCCCCGCCGATCTTCCGTTCCTGCAAACGGCGCGTGCGCGCGGCGCGCGCGTAATCGGCGAAGTGGAATTGGCCGCGCCGTTCTTGCTCGGCCGCACCATCGGTATCACCGGGACCAACGGCAAAACCACCACCACCGCGCTGGTCGGACACATCCTGCGCGAATCTGGCATCCCCGCCCAGGTGGGCGGCAACATCGGGACTCCAGTCACCGCCATGATCGAAAGCTCCCGTCCGGACCAGTGGAACGTGTTGGAACTCTCCAGCTTCCAACTGGAAACTATCGCCGAATTTCACGCCGACGTCGCCGTTGCCCTGAACGTCACCCAGAATCATCTGGACCGCCATCACACCTTCGCCAACTACGCTGCCGCCAAGGGACGCCTGTTCGACACGCAGCGGGCCGGCGCGTTCGCCATCCTCAACGCCGATGACCCCACCTGCGTGGGCTATGCTTCCCTTACCGCCGGATTGCCGCTCTGGTTCAGCAGCACGCGTGCGGTCACGCCGGGCGTCTGGCTGGACGACGGCAGGATCTGGTTCGATGGCGAACTCCTGATGGATGCCCGCGACATTCCCATACGCGGCCGCCACAATATTGAAGACACCATGGCCGCCGCCGCGGCTGCCCGGTTGGCGGGTGCGCCGCTCGCCTCCATCGCCGCCGCCATCCGCACTTTCCACGCCGTGGAGCACCGCCTCGAGTTTGTGCGCAACCTGAACGGCGTGGACTTTTACAACGATTCGAAAGCTACTAGTGTGGATGCCACTCTGAAGGCGCTGGACGCCTTTGCGGGCGGTCTTTGGGTGATCCTGGGCGGCAAGGACAAAGGCCTGGACTACACCGTCCTGCGCGCGCCCCTCGCCGCCAGGGCGCACGCCGCCCTGCTGATTGGCGCGGCTGCCGCCAAGATCGGCGAGCAATTGAGCGGCGCACTCCCGCTGGAGCATGCCGGCACCCTGCAGAACGCCGTGCGCTTCGCCTATGCGCACGCGCACCCCGGCGATACGGTGCTTCTGGCGCCGGCCTGCGCCAGCTTCGACCAATTCACCAGCTACGAGCATCGCGGCCAGGTTTTCAAAAGCCTCGTACAACAACTGGAGCCCTGACAAATAATATGGCGCAGAAACTCAAGACCGATTGGACCCTCTTTGGCACTACTATTGGCATGGCGGCTTTTGGCGTGGTCATCCTATATAGCGCTTCCTCCGTGATCGCCGAGCTCAAGTTCGGATCGTCCTGGCACTTCGTTTTGCGCCAGGGCCTGTGGATGGTCCCTGCGCTCCTGATGATGATGTTCCTGAAGCGCACCCACTACCAGAAGCTCCAGAACTCGACGGTAGCGTTCGCCGCCATCGGGCTGGCGCTGATGCTGCTCGGGTTGGTATTCTTCGTGGACTCGGCACATCATCGCTGGCTGCGCATGGGTCCGGTCGGTTTGCAGCCCTCCGAACTCGCCAAGCCGGCTTTGGTGATCTTTCTGGCGTACTTCGTCGCCTGGCGCGCGCAGGCCATCAACACCCGCTATACGCTGTACCCCGCTGCATTGGCCGTCGGGCTGGTGATTCTGGCCGTGGTCGTGGCGGACCTCGGCACTGCCGTGGTGCTGGGCGTCACGGCCACCGTGGTCTTCTTCGTAGCGGGCCTGCGCTGGCGCTTCTGCGCGATCGCCGGCGCATGCGCGCTGGTGGGACTGGTGGTTTTCATCGCGCTCAAGCCCTACCGCCTGGCGCGCATCGCCGGGTATCTGGACCCCGGCTCCAAGATCATTTCACGCGTCGATCCCGGTGGTCATATCGAACAATACATGCACCAATCGCTGACCTCGCGCGATACCAGCTACCAGTTGGAGCAATCCAAAATCGCGGTGGGGACCGGCGGAGTGGTCGGCGCGGGCCTCATGCAGGGCAAGCAAAAGCTGCTCTACCTTCCGGAGGCCCATACCGATTTCATCTACGCGGTGGCGAGCGAGGAACTGGGCCTGGTGGGGTCTGTAGGGCTGCTGCTGGCTTTTGGACTGATTCTCTGGCGAGGTCTGCGCGCCGCGCTGCGCATGCCCGACGATTTCGGCCGGTATCTCGCCCTGGGCATTACCACGGTGGTGGTGGTGCAAGGCTTGATGAACATCAGCGTAGTGTTGGGCATGATGCCGACCAAAGGCATCCCGCTGCCGATGATCAGCTCCGGAGGCAGTTCGCTGCTGTCGACGCTGGCGTCGCTCGGAATTCTAATGAACGTCTCGGAACATGCGGGCTAGTGGGGCAGGCCCCCGGCCTGCGGCGGCCTCTCAGGCCGCCTGGCGGCTTGCTAATGACAGGTGGTTGTGACGGAAACGACTCGAAAAAAACCGGAGATGACCGCGCGAAGCGGGGTAACCGCCAATCGCGCCCGCGCCTTCCTCTTCGCCGGAGGAGGTACCGGAGGCCACGTTATCCCGGCCCTCGCTGTAGCGCGCGAGCTCCGTCACCGTGGACACAGCGCCTTCTTCGTCGGAACCGAACGCGGCCTCGAAAGCCAATTAGTGCCCGACGAAGGCTTTCCCCTTGAGCTGATCCAAATCGGCGGCCTCAAACGCGTCGGATTGCGTCAAACGGCTGCGACTCTCATGCAACTGCCGGTCAGCACACTATATGCCAGGCGTCTCCTGAAAGACCGAAGCGTTGCTGCGGTCTTCAGCATGGGCGGCTACGTCGCGGGACCGCCGGTGCTTGCAGCGCTGGTCCGTCGTGTGCCCGTTGTCGTTATGGAGCCCAACGCCCTACCGGGGTTCACGAACCGGCGCATCGCCAGGTATGTGCGCCGTGCGCTTATCAGCTTCCCCGAAACTGCCCGCTATTTCCCATACGGCCGCACCGAACTCACCGGGTTGCCTGTGCGCGACGAGTTTTTCTCCATCCCGCCGAAGGCGCCCGGCGCGACGTTCACCGTGCTGATCACCGGTGGCAGCCAGGGATCGCGTACCCTGAACCAGGCCGCCCGCCAAAGCTGGCCTCTGTTTCGCGCCGCAGCCCTGCCGGTGCGCATCGTCCATCAGAGCGGACCGGCCGACTGCGATGAACTGCGCGCGGCATTCTCCGAATCGGGCATTGAGGGCGAAGTCCTGCCGTTTATCGCGGACATGCCGGCCGCCTTCGCGGAGGCGGACCTGGTCGTATGCCGCTCCGGTGCGGGTGCGGTCGCCGAGCTCGCGGCCGCGGGCAAGCCTGCCATCCTCGCACCGTTTCCATTCGCGGCCGATCAACACCAGTTGCGCAACGCGCAAGCGCTTGTGCGCGCGGGCGCGGCGCGCCTCGTGGAGGATCGTGAGATGACCGGAGCAAAACTGTTCGAGACTGTCGCCCGGCTGGCCGCCGACGACGTTGGGCTGGCGCGCATGGGAGCCGCCGCGCGCAGTTTGGCGCACCCCGGAGCCGCCCGCCGTGCCGCCGATGTGCTGGAAGAGGTGGCTCGTGCTTGATTATGTGGAGTGGACCCGTGGGGCAGGCGTCCACGCCCAATGCCACTCACTTTTCCCAAAACCGTGCACCTGCATTGGAAGTGGGGCAGGACTCCAGTCCTGCGGCCGGCGTCCACGCCGGCCTACTCGCGCTCGGATATGGCTGATTTGGTTGTGCGAAGAGCGGGTCACGTCGGGTGATGGAGGACCCGCGCAGACCTGGAGGTCCGCCCCACAAATTATTCTCATTGCAGTTTGTAGGAAAAGTAAGTGGCATTGGGCATCCGCCCCTGGGGCGGGGTCTCCAAACCCGCCCCTTTCCCCCAATAACTTACGGTGGGTTTTCGGCCGCGCCACAACATTTTCATTGACACCGGCATCCAAAAGCCGAAACAATACGAGAAGATAATGTTTTTTAGACGGCAGCACCTGCACTTCACGGGGATCGGCGGCATCGGCATGAGCGGCATTGCCGAAGTGCTGCTCAATCTCGGCTACACCGTCAGCGGTTCCGATCTCAAGCTGACCCCCATCACCGAACGTCTCTCCGTGCTGGGCGCCGTCGTCCACGAAGGTCACGCCGCATCCAACGTCGCTGGAGCGCGCGCCCTGGTGGTCAGCTCCGCCATCGATGAACAGAACCCCGAAGTGCAAGAGGCGCGCCGCCTGCAGATTCCGGTAATCCCCCGAGGCGAACTGCTGGCCGAGCTGATGCGCCTCAAGTACGGCATCGCCATCGCCGGCAGCCACGGCAAAACCACCACCACCTCGCTCACCGCCACCATTCTCAATCATGCCGGCCTTGACCCCACCGTCATGGTGGGAGGCCGCGTCGCCACCATGGGCGGCTCCAACGCGCGCGTGGGCCACAGCGATTTTCTGGTGGTCGAGTCGGACGAAAGCGATGGCTCCTTCCTGAAGCTCGCCCCCATCCTGGCTATCGTCACCAACATCGATCGCGAACACCTGGACCATTACGCCTCGCTCGACGAAATTCGGGCCGCCTTCATCGAATTCGTGAATAAAGTTCCGTTTTACGGCGCAGCCATCGTCTGCGTGGACGACGATAACGTCAAGACCATCCTGCCCTCCATCCGTCGCCGCACCATCGCCTACGGCGCCAGTACCCAGGCCGATCTGGAAGCCGGCGAAATCTGCTGCGGCCCGTTCGCCAGCGATTTCAGCTTGCGCTACCGGCAGACCGCCCTGGGCAGTTTCCATTTGCGCATCCCCGGCCGGCACAATGTGCTCAACGCCACCGCGGCGGCGGCCGTGGCGCTGGAACTGGAAGTCGCGCCCGATAAGATTCGCGAAGCCCTGGCCACTTTCAGCGGTGTGGATCGCCGTTTCCAGACCCGCGGTCAGGAGCGCGGCATCACCGTAATCGACGATTACGGACATCACCCCACGGAGATTCGCGCCACCCTGGCCGCCGCTCGCCTCTGCGGGTTCCGCCGCATTCACGTGCTGTTTCAGCCGCACCGGTATTCGCGCACCTTCCACCTGCTCGACGAATTTGGCGGCGCGTTCCATCAGGCCGACACCGTGCTGATCCTGGATATCTATGCCGCCTCCGAGCGCCCTATTGAAGGAGTGAATGCCGAAGCCCTCACCGAGCGTATCCGTCAATTTGGGCACCGTGGCGTGGAATACGTGGGCACCATCGAGCGCGGCGTCGATGCGTTGCTGCAAGTGGCGCAGGATGGCGATCTGGTGATGACGCTCGGTGCGGGCAACGTCTGGCAGGCAGGCGACCTGGTGCTGGCGCGTCTGAAACAGGAGAGCGTGGTGAACTGATGGCGCGTGAAAAAGCCCGTCCCCAATTTCGCTGGCGGTTGTGGCTGACTGTCTGTGCCTGGTGTGCCATCTTCGTCTCGAGCGCCGTGGCGGCCCGCCAGGCGCATCGCTACGTGCTCACCGATCCGCAGTTCATCCTGTCCGCTGAAGACCGTAACGCGCTGATCGTCAAGGGTGTCACCTATGCCGCCCGCGCCAAGCTGTTGCGCGTTTTCGCCGGCGACTATGGCCGCAGCATCTTCGCTGTTCCGCTCGACGAGCGCCGCCGCCGGCTGCTGGCAGTGGACTGGGTGGAAGACGCCACAGTCTCCCGTATCTGGCCGAACCGCCTGCTGGTGCGCGTAATCGAGCGCCAGCCGGTGGCGTTCGTCAGCCTGCCGTTGCATGGCGCCTCCGGTTCGGCCGCGCGCTTCCTGCTGGTGGACGCGCAGGGCGTCCTGCTCGATCCGCCGCTGCGCGCGCAGTTCGCTTTCCCCGTGCTCACCGGGCTGAGCGACGATCAGACCGATGCCCAGCGGCGCCTCCGCGTGGCCGCCATGCAGAGCCTGATGGACGACCTGGGGCCCGCCGGTCAAAACATTTCCGAAATCAACGCCGCTGCTCCCGACGATCTTACCGTAGTTGCCCAGGTGGAGGGCCGCCCGCTCGAACTCAAGCTGGGCGATGGTAATTATGCCAGACGCTTGCAGAACTTTCTGCTCCACTATCCCGAGATTCGCAAGCACGCGGCCAACGTTACGGCGTTCGACTTGCGCCTGGACGACCGCATTACCGCGAAGGAGCAGTCGAGCCGCTAATGAGTACGCCGAATACATTCGATGCCGTGGGCCTGGACGCCGGGAGTGCCTGGACGCGGTGCGTGATAAGCCGCCTGGACGATAACCGCATGCGCTTCCTGGGGTGCGCATCGGTCCCTTCCCAAGGCTGGGTGAAAGGCCTGATCGCCGACCAGACCGCCGTTTCGGAATGCATGCTGGCCGCCCTCCGCGAGGCTGAGCGGACCGCGGAGGTCTCCGTGGAGAGCGCCGTGGTGGGCGTGGGCGCGAGTGTCCGGGGCGCCAACTGCCGCGGCTTCCATGATCTCGGACGTTCCCGTACCGTCGAACAGCGCGACGTCAACCGCGCCGTGGCGCGCGCCAAACGCGTGCTCCTCCCGGACGGCGCCATGATCCTGCAGATGTTCCCGCAGGACTTCGTCGTGGATGGCCATCCCGGCCACCGCGATCCGCGCAGGATGATTGCCGGCCAGATCGAAGCCAACGTGCACCTGGTTATGACCTCCCAAAGAGAGCACGACTGCGTGGTCACCGCGGTCAACCAGGCGCATCTGGCCGTGGAGGAAACCGTCTTCGAGGCGCTGGCCGCCTGCTACGCCGCCGTGCTGCCGGAGGATCGCCGCGAAGGCGCCGCCGTATTGAACATCGGCGCGCAATCCTCCGAGTTGGTGGTCTACTACGGGGACGCGCTGCAATCGGCGGCCAGCCTTCCCATCTCCGGCGACCATTTTACCCGCGACGTGGCGCGTGGGTTGTGCATTGGCTTCGAGGACGCTACCCTCCTCAAGCACGAATTCGGTAGCGCCAGGGCGGATGTCACCGCCGAGAACTCTTTCGTCGAAGTGGCATCCCGCGAGGATCGCGACGTACAGCGCCGAACGCTGAATCGCATTTTGGAATCCCGCGCGCTCGATCTGTTCCAGATGGTTCAGCAGGAGTTGGCCCGCGTGAGCATGCAAGGCGCTCTGATGGGTGGCATGTTCCTCTGCGGTGGCGGCGCCCGCCTCGAAGGCCTGTGTGAAATCGCCGAGGAGGTTCTCAAATGCCGCGTCTGCAATGCGCTGCCGGTTGGAATTGAGGATTGGCCGGACGATCTCTGCGACCCGGCCTGGACCACGGTGGCCGGGCTGGCCATGTACTCGGCAAAACTGAAATCGCAGCACGAGATGCAAAAGCAGGCCTACGGTCTGCTGGGAAAGATTCTGAAATGAATGCTTTGATCTGAAGGGGGCAGTGATGGGGTTGATCGATTCCGAAAACGACGATTTGAAATACGAGATTCAAGAAGAAGCTAGCGGCGGCGCGCGCATTAAGGTCATCGGCGTGGGCGGCGGCGGCTGCAACGCCATCGCGCGTCTGTATCGCGAAGGCATGCCCGGCGTGGAGTTCTGCGCCATGAATACCGACGCCCAGGCGCTCGCCAGTTGCGAAGTGCCCATCAAGCTGCAACTGGGCGCCAAGATCACCAACGGCCTCGGCGCCGGTTTCAACGCCGAAATCGGCCGCCAGGCCGCCTTGGAGAATACCGACAAGATCGTCGAGCAACTGCAAGGCGCGGACATGGTGTTCGTCAGCGCCGGACTGGGCGGCGGAACCGGCACCGGCGCCGCGCCCGTGATCGCCTCGCTCGCCAAGGAACTGGAAGCGCTTACGATCGCCGTGGTCACCAAGCCGTTCACCTTCGAAGGCGCCCGCCGCATGCGCCTGGCCGACCATGGCCTTACCAAACTCGCCTCTACGGTGGATACCGTCATCGCCATCCCCAACGACCGGCTGCTGAAACTGGTCCCGCGTGGCACCAGTTTCTTCGAAGCCTTCAAGCTGGCCGACGATCTGCTCCGCCAGGCCGTCCAAGGCATCAGCGATATCATCAACACCCCAGGCATCATCAACCGCGATTTCGCCGACGTGAAAGCCACCATGCTCGGCATGGGCTACGCCATGATGGGCACCGCCACAGGGCGCGGCGAGAATGCCGCCGTGGACGCCGCCCGCCAGGCGATCAGTTCTCCGCTGCTCGAAGACTCGCGCATCAGCGGCGCGCGCGGTGTGTTGATCAACATCACCGGATCCAGCCGCCTGGGTCTGCACGAGGTGAACGAGGCTTGCTCCATCATCCGCGAAGCCGCCGATTGCGAGGATGTGCAGATCAACTTCGGCGTAACCATGGACGAATCCATGGCCGATGCCGTGAAGATCACGGTGATCGCCACCGGCTTCCAGCCTCAATATGCGCCCGCCGCCGAAGAGCCGGCGAAGGCGCCCACGCCGCAGATCGTCTGGTCCGAGCCCGCCGTGGTTGCGGCCGCGCCTCCCGAACCCGAACCCGAGCCGGTGGTGAACGGGGAACCCGAGCCGCCCTTCGATCCGGACGACCTGGACACGCCGGCCTACATGCGCCAGGGCCGCCTGCTGAATTAAAGGGCTGAACCAGTTGGACAGGCCTCCGGGCCTGTCCGCTCCTTCGGACGGCGTTCGAGGCGACCTGTCCGCCAACCCCTATAGAGCCCGCATGCGATTGTTGCGCGGATTCTGTTCTACCTCGGCGAGTCCAAGCACTTTCAGCACCGGAGGGACATACATTGCGAATCGGCCCCGCAATCCCTTCTTCAATCCGTACCATCCGCCGACGGGATTACTCGCCGCGCGCGCCCAAGCCTCCACGGTGCCCTCGGCAGCAGGCTTCTGTTCGTCCGCACTGCCCAGCGGCATCCAGTCGGCGTGCTTCTTGAGCATGGCATGCAAGTCGTCGATACAACGCAAGCGGTACCGCAATTCGGTCTTTCCCACCTTCACCACCAGCGCCGGAGGGTCGACAGTTTCGTCTCGATAGGCCTCGTACTCCGATTGCCCGCTGGGGGTACTGAGCTTCCACGGATTCTCCCTGGTTCCACCTGCCTGGAATGTCTTCATCGGCGCCATGGTAACACAGCGGTTACCGATTCGCCAAGGCCGTCAGTACTGCTTCCCAGGACTTTTCAAATACCGGAGCGCGCAAAGCCCACAGATCCTCGCTTTCCGGCTTCGCGCGGTGATCGACCGTCACGCGCGTTCCTACCCCCTCTGCAGTGAAGGTCACCTCCAAGGCCGTGGGTTGGGCCGCGTTCGTGCCCACGTAGAAATCGAGCGCCAGGCGGCGTGGCGGCTCCCAGGTCAACACGCGGCCCAGTTCCATTTCGCGCCCGTCCCGGCTGCGTTCCCAAAAGCGTCCGGCCGGCTCCAGGAACAACTGGCTCTCCGGATCTTTCGTCGGCCGGTGCGTCTTCGGCCACCATTCGGAAATGCTTTCTGTAAAGAGGCGGAAGGCCTTGTCGGGCGGGCAGCGCAGCAGAACCGATTTCTGAATCATCTTCGGGAAAGCTCCTCCAGGCGCGCCAATGCGGTATCCCAGAACTCATCCAGGAACTCGCGCACGGGCGTGAAGCCCTTTATGCGGACGGCGTACTGGTGACGGGCGCCCCCGCTGCGGGCTTCCACCAGGCCGCTCTTGACCAGAACACGCAGGTGCCGGGAAACGGCAGGACGGCTGATCGGAAAGCGCGCCGCCAGTTCGTTGACCGACAGCGGCGCGTCCCGGAGTTGTCGCAGGATCTTGCGGCGGACCGGGTTGCCGAGAGCGTCCAGAGCGTGCATCTTCAATGTAACGGCTATGTTACCATGCTGTTCGAGCGTTTGCTGCCGCTGCGGTTACTCCGTAGCCAAACGCGTTATCCTGATGTGTGACCCCCTCCCAACTGGCCGCGATCGCCGCCGTCGCGCTCCTGGCCTCCGCTTCCGCAGCCGCCCCACCCGAAACCAAGCCCTGGACCGGCGTACTCCGCGACAGCCAACGCCAGCCCATTGCCGGCGCCACCGTGCGCCTTCACTCCGCCAATCTTGACGAAACGGCCACCACCGCCAAGGATGGCGCCTTCACTTTCGCCGCGCTCCCCCCGGCTGAATACTCCATCGCCATCGAATACCACGGCATCACCGCAACCTGCCCGCAACCGGTCCAACTGCCGCGCGACACCGCCGCCGTCCTCGAGCTGTCCGCCGGCCAAACCGGCCAAAGCGGCCAAACCCTCGCCCTCCTCGACGATTCCCCCAAGCACGAAGCTACCGGCGGCCAAGCTCTCTCCGCCAAAGCCGTCTCCGAACTCCCCCTGAACAAGCGCGATTTCAGCGCGCTGCTGCTGCTCGCCGCCGGCACTATGACCGACACCAACGGCGCGGCGAATTTCACCCAGCAATTCGCCGTCAACGGACAGCGCGGCACCGCCGCCGTCTTCGCCATGGATGGCGCCGATTCGAGCGACCCCGAAATGGGCGGCGCTACATTCACCAACTTCAACGTCGATGCAGTCGAGGAAATCCGCTCCAGCTCCGGCTGGATGCCCGCCGAAATCGGTCGCGGCGCTTCCGGCTTCACCGATATCGTCACCCGCTCCGGAACCAACGCCATCCACGGATCCGTCTTCGAATTCCTGCGCAACGCCGCGCTCGATGCGCGCAACTTCTTCGACGAGCGCTCCATTGCGCAGCCCGGGCGCATCCCGCCGTTTATCCGCAACGAATTCGGCCTCACGAGCGGCGGCCCCGTCGTCATTCCCGGCGTGTACGACGGCCGTAATCGCACTTTCTATTTCGCCGAATATCAGGGCTTTCGCCAGGTACTCGGCGACACTGAGGTGATCCCCGTTCCCACCGCCGCCGAACGCTCCGGCCTGGACACCACCGCCTTTCCCGGCGACACATTGATCGTCCCCGTGGACCCGCGCATCGCCAGGCTCCTGGCGCGCTATCCGCTGCCCAATGACCCATCGGGCCCCTATGCCGCACGCACTTTTGCCACGTCATCGAAAGTCACCACCGTTTCGGACCAGTTCTCCGTGCGCCTCGATCACCAGATCTCCGATAAGTCGCGATTGTTCGGCCGCTTCACCATGGCCAACGTTACCGGCCCTACTACAAACCCCAGCCAGACGGCCATCGATCCCGAATTCGCGGTAGGCTTTCTCGACCGCCAGCGCAACGGCGCCGTCGCCTACACGCGCGCGCCGTCACCCACCTTCACCATGGAGTCCGGCATCAGCTTCACCCGCACCACGCCCTCGTTCCCCACGCTCGACCGCACGGACCCGGCGCTCAGCTTCGGCGATGGCTCGTATGAAGCTTTCAACGCCGCCGCCGGTTCTGTGATGGCGGCCTACGGCAACCTCTTTCAAATTCGCCAAAGCTTTCAGTGGATACGTGGCAAGCACACCCTCAAAGCCGGCGGCGAAGTACGTGGGAACCGCGATACAACCCTGTTCGGCATCAGCCCCAACGGCGCGTACCAGTTCGGCGGCGGAACTGCCTACGCTACGGTCCCCATCCGCTCGTCGAGCGGCATGCACGACATCGCCATTGGCGATCCGCTGCCCGACGCGCTTACCGGCCTGCTCAGCGCCAGCGCCTTCGCGTATTCCGAAGCGGTCGCGCCTCCCATGTTCTCCCAAGGCGCCAGCATCGGCGATTCCGCCCTCCATCGCGATGCGTACAACCTCTATTTCCAGGACGCATGGAAGGTGTCAGGCCACCTCACCCTCAACTACGGCCTGCGCTATGAGATTGAATCGCGCATCCGCGAAGCGGACGACCGTACCTCGGCGCCCGTGCTCGGTCTGGGCCCCGGCACGTCGCCCGGCGCGGGATTGCTGATCAACCCCAGCCCCGCCTATAAACTCGACCCTAACGGCTGGGGACCGCGCCTGTCGCTCGATTGGCGCGCCGCTCCGAATACCACCGTGCACATCGGCGGAGCCATCACCACGCTGCTGGTCAACCTCTGGCAGGACAACTTGCTGACCGGCAGCACGCCGTTCGTCGTATACCCGCACGTCACTGCCGCGCCCGGACAGCCCATTAGCTTCGGCGCCGCCATCACGCCGCAGGAGTTGCCTACCGTTTATACCATCGGTGGGGCGCCGGTGTTCGCCTCGGGCGATTCCAAGCAGGTCCCGCCCAATACCGTAATGGACGTGTTGCGGTACGAGCAAGACTTGGCCGCCGTTTCGCCCGGCCATCAGATCACGCCGCTCAGCGTAGCGGGCATCTCTCCTGGCTTCCGGAATGGCTACATCGCCACCTGGACCGCCGGCGTCGAGCATAGACTGGGCGGCGCCAACCTCAGCGCCGGATACGTGGGCACTGCCGGCATCAAGCTGCCCGCCATGGATTTTCCAAACGGATTTGCCGGAGCCGCCCCCGCCTTCGCGCCCTATACCCAATTCAATTCTTCCGGCCAGATAACCGGCGGCTACGGACCGGTCACCGTGATCACCAACCGTTCGCATTCCTCCTATCACGCGCTTCAGGTATCCGTGCAACAGAGTCTCACCAGCTCAGGACTCGGCTTTCAAGCCAGTTACACTTTCTCGAAATCGATCGACGATACCAGCGCGGTCATTGGCGGATTCATCTCCGGGCAGTCCGGTGCCGTGGCCCAGACCGCGCCTGAAGATCCGTTCGACGCCCGCCTGGACAAGGGGCCATCCAACTTCGACGTCAAAAATGCGCTGGCGTTCAGCCTGTTCCAGGACCTGCATGCCGACCGCGTGCCGTTCCTCCGCCCATTAGGCAGGCCCCTTACTGCTGGGTGGCAAATGCTCGGTATTGGGACCCTCCAAAGCGGCTCGCCATTCACCATCTATTCCGGAATTCAACAGACGGGTGTAGGCTCGATGGGCACCGACCGGCCCGATCAAATTGGTACGCCGGTTCTCTCCACCAGCCGCAAGGTGCGTGAGGACTACTTTGGACTGGGGGCCAATAACGCTTCGTTCTTCTCGATTCCCATCGATGTGCCTGGCGGCACCGGCCCGAATGACGGGGTCTTTGGCACCCTCGGCCGCAACACCTTCCGCGGTCCGGGTTTGCACGACTTCGACCTCGCCCTGATTAAGGATACGCCCCTGTTCGAGCGTGCCGGAGCCGCGCGCGCATCCCTGCAATTCCGCGTCGAGTTCTTCAACGTATTCAATATCGTGAACTTTGGCCTGCCATCGAATATTGTGCTCGGGCCGGGCTTCGGCGAAATCAGCCGCACGGCAGGCAACTCCAGACAAATCCAGTTCTCCCTGAAAATGATCTACTAACGATTGACACTTGGCGCTGTTGGGCGTATTGTAGATGGTTTAGGCGTCGATTGTAATTGATTTAGGTATTCATGAGCAAACCATCCGATCTGATCCAGGGCACCCTCGACCTCCTGATTCTGCGCACCATCTCGCTCGAGCCGAAGCACGGCTGGGCCATCGCCAAGCGCATCGAGCAGGTGAGCGAGGATGTGCTGCAGGTCACCCAGGGCGCGCTCTATCCGGCACTGCATCGTTTGGAGCAGCAGGCTTGGATCCGCGCCGCGTGGCGCAAGACCGAGACCGGCCGCGAAGCCAAGTTTTACGAGTTGACCAAGGCCGGCCGCGCGCAACTGGAGAAGGAGCTGGCCCAGTGGGAGCGCCTGTCGAAGGCCGTCGGCCTGGTGATCCGGCTGGCTGCGGAGTAGGATCATGAAGCTGCGGCGCAAGTGGGATATCGTCCGGTTGCGGCTGCGCTCCCTGGCCCGCCGGAACCGGGTCGAGGAAGATCTCGACAAAGAACTGCGTTTCCATCTGGACCAGCAGGTGGCAGAAAATCTGGCTGCGGGAATGCCGCCCGCCGAAGCCCGCCGCGCGGCCATCCGCAAGCTGGGCGGCGTGGCGCAAATTCAGGAGGAATGCCGCGATATGCGACGGACCGATCACATCGAGACTTTTGGGCGCGACCTGCGATACGCACTGCGTTCGCTCGCAAAGACTCCCGGCTTTACCGCGGTCATCCTGCTGACCCTGGCGCTCAGTATCGGCGCGAATAGCGCCATCTTCAGCGTGATTCACGGGGTGCTGCTGCGGCCGCTTCCGTACCCGGAGGCCAATCGCATCGTACGCCTCTTCTTCCACAGCGCGGACTACCCCAGGTTCCCTCTAAACCCTTTCGACTTTCGCGATTTTCGCGCGCGGAACCGATCGTTTGAATCTCTCGCCGGATTCACGCGCGGCGACCTGCAGCTTTCCGGAACCGGCCAGCCGGAGCGGTTTACGGCGTTCCAGGTGACCGCCGGATTCTTTCACGTGCTGGGCCTGCACCCCGCGCGCGGCCATGAGTTCAACAGCAGCGACGAAATCCCCGGCAACGGGCAGCAAGTGATTTTGAGCGACCGGTTGTGGCAAAAACGCTTCGACGGCGACCCCCACATCGTCGGCCGGAAAATTACGCTCGATTCCCAGCCGTTCACGGTAGCCGGCGTTATGCCTCCAGGCACCGAGCATCCCGGCAATGAATACAACGGCGTCGCTCACGGCGAGACCGTGGACCTCTGGTGGCCCTTTGCGTTCCGGGGCGATCCCGCCCATCGCGGCTCGCACTATCTGGAAGTCATCGGACGATTGAGGAAAGGCGCTACCGCCGCACAGGCGCAAGCGGAAATGAACGCGCTCATCGCCCAGCTTGCGCGCGAGCATCCCGGTGCGCTCGATGGCTGGCAGATGCTGGTGATTCCGCTATATCAGGAGATCGTCGGCCCCAGCCAGCGCCTGCTCTTGGTCTTGCTGGGCGCGGTGGGCCTGGTGCTGTTGATCGCCTGCGCCAACGCCGCGAACCTCTTGCTGGCGCGCGCCACGGCCCGGCAACGCGAGATCGCCGTGCGCACCGCGCTGGGCGCCGGCAGGGCGCGCCTGGTGCGGCAGATGCTGACCGAGAGCCTGCTGATTGCGCTCATTGGGGGCACTCTGGCGGTGGCGATTGCCGTGGCCGGCGTGCGCACCCTGGTCTCTCTGCTGCCCGCCGGTTTCCCCCGCGCCGATACGATTCACGTCAACGCGGCCGTGTTTGCCTTTACCCTGTTGGTCGCTCTAGCTACCGGAATCCTGTTCGGCCTGGCGCCGGCTTTGCAGGCCGCCCACACCGATGTGCAGGATGCTCTGCGCGCCGGCGGGCGTGGCGCCGGCGGCAACCGCGGGCATCTGCGGTTGCGCAACACCCTGGTGGTTGGCGAAGTGAGTCTCGCCTGCCTGCTCCTGATCGGCGCCGGTCTGATGCTGCGCAGTTTCGTGAACCTGCTCCGCGCCGACCCGGGCTTTCGTGCCGAACATCTTCTCACCGCCAGCCTGGCGCTGCCGGACGCCACCTACAAACCCGTCGACGCCCTGCGCTTCTATACGCGGCTGGCGGCGAGTCTCGATTCGATCCCGGGCGTTCGCGCCGCCGGCGTGGGCTCCGATCTGCCCTGGACCGGCTACGACGACAATATCGGCGGCTTGACCATAGAAGGGAAAAAGCCGCCCGCCAATCAGGATTTCCACGCGCGCTATCATCTCGCCGGCCCGGGCTACTTCCGCGCCCTAGGCATTCCACTTGTCAGTGGCCGCTTCTTTACCGAGGGCGACGACATGAAAGCACCCCTGGCATTGATCATCAATCGAAGCATGGCGCGGCGCTATTGGCCCAATGAAGACGCGCTGGGCAAACGTGTCACATTCGAAGACCACCCCAAAGAGGCCGACTGGATGACCATCATAGGCATCGTAGGCGATGTAAAGGATAAGCCGGACAGCTCGTCCGCGCAGATGGCGCTGTGGTGGCCGATCGCGCAGTCGCCGGTCGGAATCGGCGCCATGGCGGTCGCCGTGCGCGGCAGTGCCGACCCCGCGCTGCTGGCAAACGACCTGCGGCAGGCGGTGCGCCTGCTTGATCCCACCCTGGCCGTCGCGAACATCCGGCCTATGGACCAGATTGCCGACGCCAACGTCTCCACGCCACGCTTCGCCCTATTCCTGGTAGCCCTGTTCGCGGCGCTCGCCCTCACCCTGGCGGCTATCGGCATCTACGGGGTGATTTCGTATGCGGTCAGCCAGCGGACGCGCGAATTCGGCCTACGTATGGCGCTGGGCGCGCAGGCGGGAGATGTGCGGCGGCTGGTGCTGCGCCAGGGCGTGAAGCTCGCGCTGATGGGCGTGGCCCTGGGACTGGTGGGCGCACTCGCGCTTGGCCGCGTGCTGTGGAGCCTGCTGTATCAGGTGAGCGCCGCCGATCCGGCCACGTTCACATCCGTCGCGGCGCTGGCCGTCGCGGTCGCGGCGCTGGCTTGCTACCTGCCTGCGCGGCGGGCCACGGCGGTGGCTCCGGCTGAAGCGCTGCGGTCTGAATAACGCGAGCCGCCCTTGATGCGGTGACCGCGCCGCGCTGTAACTGGCTGATAATAAACGGATTCTCTGCAACCGAAATTAGACCGGCAGGTCCGTTATAATAGAAGTGTGCCGATCCGGACCTTTCTGGCCCGGCACAATTGGATTACAGCCATGACTCCCCCGAACAAATTTTGGCCTCTATACGACGACCAGGAGGTGGAGATTTACGACAACCCCTTCTGGGACCTGCCCGGCAGGACCCGGCAGCCGCGCAAGAACATTGCCCGGCCTCCCGCGCCCGCGCGGCACTGATCATTCCTTCGGGAAATTCGGATTGGCCTTCACCTCGTTTAGCTGCGCCGTGTGGCGCTGGCTGTGGGCCGAAAGCAGCAGAATCCACTGATATCCGTCCATGGTCTTCAGGACCGGATGATCGAAGAAATGCCCGCGCAGGTCGTCCTGCGTGTCGCGCACGTAGGCGATGGTCGTCTCGCGGCTCTGCTTGAAATGATCGACGGCCTCCTGCGGCGTTGCGAATGTTTGCTTGGGTCGAAGCGCCTCGGGTGCCTGGAATTTATGCGAACGGTCAACCACCGCCTGCAGGATGAAGTCGTCCGTCACTGCTGATTTCTTGTCGGGCATCGCCGGACCCTGTGCTATCCTGGTCACGCTGCCGAAGATCAGATCCTCGCTCAGGGCAATGTGCTCCGCGCATTCCGCCACCGACCAGGTCTTCTCATCGGGCTTGAAACTCCATTGTGCCGCCGAGAGCCCAGCCACCGAATCCAGGAATTGTTGGCGGCTGGCGGTTAGTTCGGCGATGGCGCGGTCACGTTCGGCTTGGGTCAAGGGGGCCGCGAATAGAGGCCCCATCGCCACGGTTAAAGTCAGCAGACAGATCGGTGTTTTCATCCTCACTATTCTGCCAGATTTGTCGCGCTCGCGGGGGCTACCTGTTACCCCTTTACCGGCTTGTTGACCACCTTCTGGTTCTTGTCGTCCCAATACAGGACCCGTCCCTCGCGGTACGATTGCACCGCCATCGAGATCGTCACCTGCGCATGAAAGCCGGTGTCCACATCCAGCGTGGGTTTCTCGCGCGTCCGCATGCAATCCAGGAAGTTCGTGATGTGGGCCACGATATCGCTCTTCTGCTCGACAGGAATCGTGATTTCCGCGTCCTGGCCAAACTTAGCCTTGTAGGCGTCGTCGTCCACCCTCCGCTCGGGCAGCAGCGTGATATGGTCGGTTTTGCCCTCGAACATGCCGTGGTCCACCATGATGATGGTGCCCTCGTGTCCGCGGATCAGGCCGGGAATGTGCTTGGAATTGGCCATGGTGGAACTTAGCACCAGCGAGTGGCCCTGCGGGAATTCCGCCATCAGGTGGAAAGTGTCGGGCACCTCGCGCTCGTCTTTGAAGACGTAGATGCCGCCCGAGGCCGCCACTCTGCTGGGGAATTGCGGTTCGGACCAGCAGATGTTCAGCGGTGCCACCACGTGGAAGAAAAGGTCCGTGGCGATGCCGCCCGAGTAGTCCCAATACTTGCGGAAACGGAAGAAGCGGTCGGCGTCGAAGGCGCGCTTGGGCGCTTTGCCCAGCCACATCTTCCAATCGATGTAGTTCTCGTCCTTCCCATCCGGGCCGGCGCCCTGGTCGATGGGCCAGTTCCATTCGCCTTCCTTGGAGTTCCGGTGGTAGGAACCCTGGCTCATAATCATCTTGCCGATCGCGCCGTCGGCGATGTACTTCTTGGCTACGTGCCATTGCAACGCCGAGGTGGTCTGCGAGCCGACCTGCAGCACCCTTTTGGTCTCCTTCACGGTCTGCGCAAGATGCCGGGCTTCCTCCACGGTGTGGCACATGGGCTTTTCAAGATACACATCCTTGCCGTGGTCCAGGGCTTCGAGGGCAATCGGGGCATGCCAGTGATCGGGCGTGGCCACCACCACGGCGTCGATGTCCGCGCGGTTGATGATTTCGCGGTAGTCCAGATAGCCGTCGCACTTATGCTGCCCCGCCGCCAGTCTTTTGCGCTTTTCGTAGACGTCGGCCACCGCCACCACCTTGCAGGCGTTGGTCCGCTCGCCGAGGGCGGCATACTGGCCGGCCAGATAAGAGCCGCGTCCACCGACACCGATAACGCCCACGTTGATGCGGTCGTTGGCGCCGATTACCTTTCCAGTTGCGGCCGCTCTGGCAGGTTTGGCGAACAATTCCTTGGCGGCCCCCAGCGCGCCGGCTACGGCCGCGGTCTTGACCATGAAATCTCTGCGGTTGACGGAGTCTTGATTGTCGGGCATGGATACACCTTTCTGAAGTGGCTTAAGGAATAGTGTATCCGAAATCGGGATGCGTGTGCGTTTCCATCCCGGCTTTCCACGGCCGGCAGCCGGAATCACGCCGGAATAAGTAGACGCGTGCGCGGACATCGGAGTATTATCGTGGTCTGGAAGACCTCGAAGGAGTTAAAAATGGCAACTACTGAAGAGAAGCTCGGAACGCGCCGCCGGGAAGCCCTGAAAACACCGAGCACACTCGGCCCGGAGGCCGTCAAAAACATCACCGGCGCTCTGAATGCGCTGCTGGCCGATGTATTTGCGCTGTACGTGAAGACCAAGAACTTTCATTGGCACGCCAGCGGACCGCACTTTCGCGACTACCACCTTCTGCTCGATGAGCACGCCTCCCAGATTTTCGCGATGACCGACGACATCGCCGAGCGGGCGCGCAAAATCGGCGGCACTACCATCCGATCCATCGGGCACATTGCCCGCCTGCAGCGCCTCAGCGATAACGACGCGGACTTTGTCGATCCGCTCGATATGCTCGCCGAATTGCGCGAAGACAATCAGGCGCTCGTTGCCAGCATGCGCGAGGCTCACGACCTGTGCGATGAAGAGAACGATGTAGCTACCACCAGCCTGTTGGAGACCTGGATCGACGAAACCGAGCGGCGTATCTGGTTTTTGTTCGAGACCGGACGAAAGGGATAACCACCCCGCCCTTACAGTTGTGGCTCATTAGCGCTGTAGCTCGCGGGGGATGTGCGCTGTCAGCATGCGTCGCACTGCGGCGAAGATCCGCTCCACAGCCGGGCGGCGGTATGCCCACCGTTCGTCCGGTTCGGGCGGGTTCACCACCATCGTGGCATTGGCTTCAAAGAGCAGGAGATCCCCGCTGGCGCTCAAGCCGAAATCGATGCCCGCATAGTCCAGCACAAGGGTGGCTTGAATGTGGCCGAGCGCCTGCATGGCGCGCGATCCGAGCACCTCCGGCATATTTTCCAGAAACTCGGCGTCTTCGGCGCGATAGTTCGCCTGTTCCGCCATCTCGGCCGTGAAATAGTGAATTTTCCAATGGCTGGAAATCGCCACGTGTAGTGGATACAGTTCGCCGCCGATCGTCATCACGCGATACTTGCGCACCTTCCCGTCGGCGCCCCGAGCGTTCAGGAATTCGATGACGGTCAACTCCTTCCCGGGAAGCTGCGCCACCGCACCAGCCAGCGCTTCCGGGCTTTCCACCCGCAGGAAATGACGCCCGGTATGAAAACCGGGCGTGCGCACCAGCAGCGGAAAACGGAAACCATGGCGCGCCACATTGGCCGCGGCCTCCTCGCCGGAGAGCAGTTCCCGCGGAAACGTGACGGTTCTCGGAATCACCACGCCCGGCAGGCGCGCCAGCCGCGCATGATCGGCGCGCCCGGTTGCCAGCACCGCGGAAGGCTGGTTGATCACCGGCGCCGTCGTCAAAGCCACGATGGACCGCGCCGCAACCAAAGAGGCAGCCGCCAGGTCCGCATCGCCGATGGCATTGAACACCACCTGATGCGGCGGCAACGGCGCCTTGGAATCGTAAAACTCCGGCGCCACCACGAATGTTTCGAAGACGCGGTCGTCCAGCAGGTAGCGGGTCGGAATGTTGCCGCCAACCGGCGAAATCAGCAATAGCAGCGACACCGGGGGGCCTTCTCCGCGATACGGCAGCGCAATCACCGGACGATCCTCGAAACCCTTGCGGCGGTGCCATTGCGCGCCCTCTTCGTCGCCCAACTCTGCCAACACATGCGCCAGGCCTTGATGCGCTTCCGTATGGCCGGGATCCAGGCGCAGGGCGGTTTCATACAACTCGCGCGCGGCCTGAAACTCGCCATTCTCCTGCAGCACATTCGCCAGATTCACCCGGCTCATGGGATCGCCGGGATGGTGCGCCACAGCTTCCCCGTAAGCCGTCCGTGCAGCCGTTCGATATCCGGTCGCATGCAGCAGAGTGCCCAGATTGTTCAGCGCCAGCCGGTGCGCGGGTTCGCGCGCCAGTATGTCGAGATACGCATTTCTAGCCGCCGGAGTCCGGCCCATTTCGTCGAGTAAACAAGCGCGCTCAAATCGCCAACTGACCGCGTCGGCGTTGGACGCGATACGCTCGTTAAGGTCGCGGAGGGCGGCCTCCCGCGCGCGTTGCGGCTGCCAATCTCCGCCCAGCGCCTGGCGCGTCGCACCGCTCCTGGAGGCGCTGGCCTGCATGGCGCGTCCCAGAGCGACGGTCCTTTCCACCAATACATCGATCTCGCCGCGGCCCGTGCGGTGATTTACAATCCCTGCGCGAATCGCCAGACGCCCGTCGATGACGGTGCTGGACGGCGCCACCATGCCCGATTCCTGCAACTCGATCACAATCCGGGGATTGAGCCGCTGCGCATCCTCCGCACGATAACCGAAGCACACCACGTTCAGTTCCACTGGCGCCAGCAGCTCCAATTCCGGCGTTTCGGCGATCCGGCTCTCCAAATACCGCGCCAGGGCACAGGTGCGTGAGATCGCCCGTCCCAGCGCTGCTGTGCCGTACACTTTGAGCGTGAACCAGGTCTTCAGCGCGCGAAACCCGCGCGAGAGATCCGGCCCATAATCGCAGGCCCAGGGTGCCCCCGCTGCCAGGCCGCGCAGCGCCTTTCTTAAATAAGGAGCAGAGGCGGCAAAGGCGTTGCGGTGCAGCACCCCGTCGCGCACCAGTATGAACCCGGCGTCATAGGGCGCCTGGCCCCATTTATGAAAATCGAAGGCGAGGGAGTCCGCGCAGGCGATGCCCTTGAGCCGCGGTGCCAGGTCCGGAGCCAGAATCGCCAGCGCGCCGTACGCACCATCCACGTGGAACCACAGGCGCTCGCGGCGGCAGATGCCCGCCAAAGCGTCCAGATCGTCGATGGCCCCCGTGTCGACGGCGCCGGCCGTGCCCACCACCAGGAACGGCGTAAATCCGGCCGCCCAATCCTCGTCGATCGCTTTTTGCAGTGCGTTCAGATCCATCCGGTGGTGCCCGTTCACGGCAATCAAGCGCAGCGCATCGCTGCCGAGGCCAGCCATATCCATGGCTTTTCCGATGCAGCTATGGGCCGCCACCGACGTGTAGGCCGCGAGCCTTTTCGAACTCCCGGCGACACCCGCGCAGCGCACCTGGAAGCCCAGTTCGGTATCGCGGGCAATCACGACGCCGATGAAGTTGGCCATCGAGGTTCCCGTGACAAACAGGCCGGTGGCGCTGTCCGGAAATCCGAAAATCCGCTGCATCCACCGGACGATCTGGCGCTCTACCTCGACAGGCACGTGATCCCGCCCTCCTAGATTCGCGTTCAGCCCGGCCGCTAGCATCTCCGCCAATATGCCTACGGGTGTGCCGCCTCCATGCACCCAGCCCATGAAACCCGGGTGGACATTGCCTGTGGCGAAGGGCAGGATATCGCGCATGAATTCGCGATGCACGGCCGCCAGATCGGAGGGCGCCTGGGGAAGATCGCTACGGAAACGGGCGCGCACCACGTCCGGAATCGGCTGCCACACCGGACGGTCGCGAATGTGTTCGACGTAGTCGAGAATGTCGTCGAGCATCCGGTGCGCCTGGGCGCGAAAGCCCGGCCAATCGGCAGGGTCGAGCGTGTGGCCGTCGATAGGGGGATCCGCGCTCATAGGCTCCTGCCCTCTTAGTACCCGTGAATAGGGAAAAGTCTTGAAAAATCGATGCCGATCCGCAAAGTGTGGCTGACGCTGGCGGTCGGCGCGGGCTTATGTACGGCGGAACGGGCAGGCTCTAATATGAAGCCGCGTCGTGGTCTCCGACGTAGAGAAGTTGTTCGCGGTCCACGATCCCGACGCTTAGACGATCCAGCCAGCCGTGCCGGCCGAGCACATTCTTTACAATGTTCGCGTCGGCAAAGAAGAAGACCAGCGAATGGACTTCGAGATCCAGCGTACCGATACCGACTTCGTGACCGAAAGCCTCGAAACGGCTGTTTGCCGTCGCGAAGTTCATTGGAACTCCGCGTTCAACATCAATACCCAGAGCTTCAGCGTAGCTTCGTTCGAACAGGCAATAAGCCGCCCCGGTGTCGAGATTCGCGACTAGACTGATCGTTTCTTGGCCGGAACGCAGCACGACCGGCAGACTAATTGTATCGTCCGGCCCGGCGTAGGAATGCCGCTTGGCGAAGCTGATTCGGTAAGCCAACCCCTACCAGCCGCCGAAGGGGAGAGGAGGCTCCTTCGGAATGTGCATCACGAGAGGATGCGGAACACCCTCTGCCCGTGCTTGTTGCAGAACCGCCTTAGCGTTCTCGCCGTGCCCGACCAGCTTGTCCCCTTCGATCGCTACCCATTGACCCGCATAGCGCGAACCGTTCAATTGTAGCCACTCCCGTTCGCGCTGGCGAGCGTTGAACGTCTGCTCGGGGCGCAGTTCGTCGGTCACGGTCACGACCAAGTGCTGTTGTTCCGCGAAGGGGAGCGGTTCGAGAGGGCGCAGAACGCCGGACTCGTACACGACCTCCAACTGCTTCGTCATCGCCTCATTGTACCGTGCAGGCGGGTACGGCCGTTTTAGGGCGCCACAAAATCCCAATCATGTGGTTCCCATCGATTCGCTTATTCCGCCCGGAAACGACGACACGCTCCTGCCGCTCAGGCGCTTTCCGTGCCGTTCGTTTCCAGCAATTGAGGACCAGCCCTTGCCGCGTTCTGACGGTTTCTCCTCGGTCGCCGGGCGCCAAACGGCCGGCTAACGATCGGTGTGGCGCAAAAAAAGCTATGCCGTCACCGGAGTGCCCAGCTTGGCGTACCACGGCGTCGCGGATTTAATGGCGTCGTTCACGGCGTTGATGTTCTTCACGCCTTCCTTCGAGAGCCAGTCTTCGAGCGCCTTCACCCCGCTCTTGGCATAAACCGGGATGCCTTCTTTCCAGGTCGCGCGCCCGCAGAGCACGCCGGAGAAATCCGTACCGGCTTCGCTCGCCATATGCAGCGATTCCACGAACTGCGCGTTGCTCACGCCCGCGCTCAGATAGATAAACGGCTTCTTGGCGACGTCCGCGGCTTGCCGGAAATGCGCCAGCGCTTCCTTGCGCGTATAAGCCGCCTGGCCCTTGTACACCGCGCTGCCCTCCACGAACTCCGCGTTGATGGGCACTTCCACCTTCAGCATGTCCACAAAGTACTGCGGCTTGGAGAACTCCTCCATGCTCTTCTTGACGATCTCCGGCTTGGCCTTGGCGTATTCGAAGCCCTTCTCGTCGCCGCCCTTCGGATCGTAGCCCACAAACTCCAGGAAGAACGGGATATCGTAAGTCACACACTCCGCGCCGATGCGCTCGATGAAGGCGTGCTTGATGTCGTTGACGTTGGCATCCTCGAAAGGCGTGTAATAGATCAGGATCTTGACGGCGTCCGCGCCCCAATCCACGATGCGCTTCACCGAAACGTGCGGCAGCAGGTCGGGCAGGCGGCCGGGCTGGGTGTTGTCGTATCCGCTCAGCTCATAGGCCAGCAACAGGCCGGCGTTCTTGCTGCGCGCCAGACGCGCTTCCAGGCCGAATTCCGGGTCGAGCAGAATGGCGCTGGCATGCGGCGTCAGCACTTTCGTGACGGCGGTCTTGAACTCGCTCATCATTTCGTACGTGATCTCTTTCTTATCCACGCCGCGCCCCGCCGCCAGGGACTTCTGCAAGCTGCCGCGCTGATCCATGGCCGCCGCCGCGATGATGCCGGCATGGTTCGAGAGCGCCTTCAAATGTTTCATCTTACCTTCGGACATTTTCATTAAGAATCTCCTTCAATCTGGGAAACAAAGTGGTAACGCGATGGTTGCCTACCAGGCAATAATGAATCGTTACACCATATTATGACACATCGCCGCCCGAATAGACGGGAGAATCCGACAAACTTGTCCATTTCTTCAGGCGCCGAAAGTAGGCCTGGGCTACTCCGGCATCGTGCAGAATCTGCCGTTTCAGCGCCTGCGCGTCCGGGAACTGGCGCTCGTTCCGCACCCGCCACAGGAATTCCACGCGAATGCGGCGCGGCGTTTCACCCCCCAGCGCCTCCAGCAGAAAAGTCTCGATCGAAAGATCCTGTCCCTCGCCGAACGTCGGCCGGTAACCGATGTTCGTCACCGACGGCCACACGCGCCTGCCATCCCCATCGAAAGTGCGCGTCACGTAAACACCAGTGGCCGCCAGCACTTCGGTATTCGGCGCCAGGTTGAGCGTAGGCACAGTCTGCTTGGATCCCACGCCGTGCCCGGCCACCACTTCGCCCTCCAGCGCATACGGCCGCTCCAGCAGACGCGCCGCCTGCGCCACGCGGCCGGCCTCGATCAACTGCCGCAGCGCCGTACTGCTCACCAGGCGGCCCCGCACGGTCACGGCTCTAACCTCTTCCGTGGTGAAGCCGTATTTGCGCCCCAATTCCTGGAGCACGCGCACGTTGCCCGACTGCTTGTAGCCGAAACAAAAATCGTGGCCCAATACCACCGCGCGCACACCCAGCTTGCGCACCAGCACCTGCTCCACGAACTGCTCCGGAGTGAGATGCGCCACGTGCCGGTCAAACGGCATAATCAGCACCTGCTCAATACCCTCGTCCCGCATCAATGCGCAGCGTTGTTCCGGGGTGCTCATCAGGCGGGGCGCCCGCGCGGGTGCCACCACTTTGCTCGGATGCGGGTTGAACGTGAGCGCGGAGGCCTTGAGTCCGCGCTCCACGGCCACTTCCTTCACCCGCCGCAGAATTCTGCGATGCGCCGCATGCACGCCGTCGAAATTGCCGATGGTCAGCGCCGACGGGCCGAAATCCGCAGGCACTTCCTCGAGACTGCGAAACACGCGCGGCGGATGCTCCATTTACGCGGCGCCTCCCACTTCGATTTCGAGTCCGTCATAAGCCAGGCGGATATGCGGCGGCAGCCGCTCCTCGGTGCGCGCGTGCGCCAGCTCGTGGCAGATGTGCGTGAAGAATACCCGCTTGGCCGCCACGTGCTCGGCCGTCGCAATGGATTGGTCCACCGTGGAGTGCGTGCGGTGCGGCTTGTAACGCAGCGCATCCAGGAACAGCACATCCAGCCCGCGCAGCCGGTCGAGCGATGCCTCCGGAATCCCGCTGTGATCGGTAAGATACGCCGCGTTGCCGAAGCGGAAGCCATAAATCGTCGCATCGCCGTGCAGCAGGGGGATCGGCGTGAACTCCACGCCGAACAGGTCGAACGAGGCGCCGTTCAGCGTGTGCGAGTCCAGTCGCGGAACTGCCGTGACCGGTTCCGCGCTGTCGAAAATGTAGCGGAACGCGCCATGGATCGCGGCCATAGTGCGCTCGGACGCGTAGATGGGAATGCGGCCCCGCTGTCGGAAATTGAAGGGCCGCACGTCGTCCAGGCCCATGATGTGGTCGGCATGCTCGTGCGTGAACAGGATGGCGTCCAGCCGCTCAAAGCCGGTGCGCAGCGCCTGGGCGCGGAAATCCGGCGTGACGTCGATCAGCACGTTGTGTCCGCTGTACGTGACCAGGATCGACGGGCGCAGGCGTTTGTCCCGCGGATCCACGGACCTGCACACCTCGCAATCGCAGAGCAGCGTGGGCACACCGGTGCTCGTGCCGGAGCCAAGTACGGTGATCTTGACGGCGCACTCCGCCATTCAGGCTGTCTTCTTCTTGGCTTCGTCCACCGCCTGCACGTAGCGGAACCGCAGTAAGGTGAGCGAATTCTCCAGCAGCCGTTGTTCTTCGAGCGACAGGTTGCCGCGCGTCTTCTCCTGCAGCATACCCATCAGATCGATGGTGTGGCGGGCAAGATCCAGATCGGCGGGCGGTTCCTCTTCGGTGCCCAGACGCATCAAGCCTAGTTGCATTTCGGCCTGCATCCGGAGGGATTCGGCCAGAAACTCAAAAGTAGCGGGAGGGATGGGGAACGGCCGTCCTTCCTGCTTGTCGCTGGTATCAGTATCGATATCGGTCATATTGTGTATATTTTACAACGGACGAGTGGAGGGAGGGGGGAGTGTGGAATCAACCGAACAAAGCCAATTTTAGGTTAATGCGTGTGTTTTTAGTCAGTTACTGGGTATTTAGGGTATCGTGGTCTTGTTTAGGCGGGTTATTGTACGATCCTCCGCTCATTCTCGATCCTGGTTAACCGGTTATCGATATCCACCAGCTTCAGCAGCATTTCCGAGTGATTCTTCTCGATCAGCACCCGCAGATCCGCGACGCCGGCGTTCAGTTCCGCGCGGTTCCGCTCGATTTGCAAGCGCAGTTCCGTATCGCCTGCGGCAGCCTTGGCGGCGAGCACCTCCTTCACGTCGTTCAGCCGCGTGTTGTTCAGCAGCACGCCGGTGAGCACGGCCAGGAACGATGTGGCGAGCGCAATCACGATTGTCAGAATTTGAATGTTCGTCACGTCACCCCCTTCCCGCGGCTGGCGCTGGTCCTGATTCGATTATAGCCCTATGGGGTCTGGTCCCATCGGTTCCGGATTGCCCACAATGGACCCGAGCCGCCGCCGGGAGGGTGAGCCCGGCGGCGGCGAGTAAACGGCAGTGCGCGGTTATTGGACGGTGCCGTTCAGGGGCAGCGATTGCGGACTGCCCGTGCTGCTGTCGTACACCAGGTAAGTGGCGGATTCGGGTCCGCTGGTGGACGGCGTATAGTATACGGTAAAGCTACAGGGCGCGCCGGGAGCCAGCGAACCTCCGCATGGCGGATCGGTGGCAGTGGTGCTGAAATCCGCGCTGTTGGGGCCGGTGATGGTCCCCGCGGTGAACGTGATAGTCGAGGTGCCCACGTTGAAAATATTTACCGTTGCCGAGACCTTGGTCCCAACGGCCGTGCTGGTCAGATTTACGGGCGACGGGCTGAACTCGACTCCCGTGCCGGTTCCCGATAGGGCGACCGTTTGCGGGCTGGTCGCGTCACTATCGAATACACTCAAAGTCCCGGTCGGGTAGCCGGCGGAAGTAGGGGTGAATTCCACCCAGATGACGCAAGTCCCACCGCTGGCGGGGATAGTCGCCCCGCTGGTGCAGGTGGTGATGCCTGCGCTAATGGTGAAGGGGCCGGTGATCGATGAAGCGGGATTCTTCAACGTGAGTGTCGCCGTAGTGTTATTGGTCAGGGTGATCTTGGTGGGACCAGCCGTCGTTCCAACCGGCGTCGCGCCGAAGGCCAGCGCACTCGGATTAAAGACCACAGAACTGGTGCCAGTCCCGGTCATGCCCACCACCTGCGGGCTGCTGGGGTCGCTGTCCTCAATGATCAGCGCGCCCTTCTTCGCTCCGGTGGTTTTTGGTCTGAAGACAACGCTGATGGTGCAAGTCGCGCCGGTGGCCAAAGTGAGGCCGGAAGTGCAATGGTTGGCGGCGATCACAAAGTCCGTCTCATTCACGGCGACGGTTCCCATGGTGACGGTCGCTGTACCCTTGTTCATTACGGACACCGTACTCGCCGCGCTGGTCGTGTCGACGGGCACACTGCCGAACAGTAGCGGGCCGCCTGTAACGGAAATCGCGCTTCCGGTTCCCGCCAGGCTTATAGTCGAGGTGTCGCTGAAGAATCCGTTGTCCTCGATGGTGATCGTGCCGGTCGCGGCGCCGGCAGCGGTTGGCTTAAAGAGGACGTACAGCGTACAGGCCGCGGCGTTGACAAGGCCCGTGCCGCAGTCGTCGTATTCGGTAAAGGGGCCGCTGCTAATAGTGATATTGCTGAAGGTCAGAGGACCGATTGCGCTTAGCGTCACGGTCTGCGGAGTGCCCGAGGAGCCCACGGTTACCAGCCCGAAATCCAGGCTGCTGAGCGATTCGTTCAGCGCGGAGAAAACGGAAACCTCGCGGATGCGGAGGTTGTCATAATCGGCGATTAGAAAATCGCCCGATGCGTCCTGGGCGATTCCACCGATGAGGTCAAACTCGGCACTGGTGGCCGGGCCACCGTCGCCGATGAAGCCTGCCGTTCCGTTACCTGCGATGGTGGTCATCACGCCTGCGGGGCTGACCCAGCGCACGCGTTGGCCGGTGTCGTCCGCGATGAACACGTTATCGTTCGCATCCAGGTGGACGCGGTTCGGATGGTTGAGCTCATGCTCGATTGCGGGTCCGTCACCGTTGAAGCCGCAAGTGCCATTGCCCGCGATGGTGTTGATGATGCCCGTGGCGGCGGTCACTTCCCGGATCACACAGTTATCGTAGTCGGCGATATACACGTTTCCGGCGCCGTCGACCGCCACGCCGGTGGGGTCGTGCAACTCGGCGATAGTGGCTGGATCGCCGTCTCCGATATAGCCAGCGGTGCCGTTGCCGGCGATGGTGTTGATGGTCCCGCTGCTGACCTCACGGACGCGGTTGTTGCTGGCGTCGGCGATATAGAGGTTGTTGTGGCTATCCATGAATATCCCGCCTGGGACGTCCAACTTGGCGCCGGTCGCTGGGCCGCCATCGCCGCTGTATCCGCAGCTCAAGGGGGTTACGCCCGCGAAGATCGAGATGTTGCCCGTGCTGGCGCTTACCTGCCAAACAACGCAATTTGAACTGTCGGCGATGTAAATGTTGCCGGAACTATCGCGCGCCAGGCCCGTAATCTTGCCGAGCTCAGCGCTGGTGGCCGCGCCGCCCTCGCCGCTGAATCCACAGGTACCCGTGGTGGCGTTAGTTGCCGTCGCCACCGTACCGGCTCCCTCCTCCCTC